>JBFIFO010000020.1:0-34999 GCA_041602815.1 Alphaproteobacteria bacterium
GGGTACAGGCGCTGGAATCCAACGCGGTCCGCGGCAATCCAGTCGAGGAGAGTGCAGCCATCCTGATGCGGTTCGACAACGGCGCGCTTGGCACCGTCACCGTTTCCGACACCATCGTCAGCCCGTGGAGTTGGGAGCTCACGGCCGGGGAGAACCCGGCCTACCGGCAGACCGACGAGGCCTGCTACCTGATCGGCGGCACGCACGGATCACTCGAATTGCCGAACGCCCGCCTGTGGCGCAATCCGGGTAGCCGCAGCTGGTGGGAGCCGGTCACGGCCGAGCCGCTGCGGGTCACGCCGGAGGAGCCCCTGGAGCGCCAGATCCGGCACTTCAGCCGTGTCATTCAGGGTCAGGAGGCGCCGCTGGTTCCCGGGCGTGAAGGCCTGGAAACCCTGCGGGTGATCGAGGCGGTCAAACGCTCCGCGCAGACCGGGACGGCTGTCACGCTGCGCGGCTGAGGCGGGCCGATCTCTCCACGCAAGTCGCACTACCGGCCCCGCTCCATCGTCGCCATCCGTTGGCCGTCCGCTGCATGTTGGCAATCCACAGTTTTGCCGTGGTCCGGAGCGGGTAAGCGTGTAAACTTGACGCGTGAAAGCGGGAAACAAGCAGATCGGAGCGCGGCTGCGCGTCGTGGTCGAGCCGAATATCGCCATTGGCCCCGGCAAGGCGGACATTCTCGAAGGCATCAAGGCAACGGGCTCGATCGCGGCTGCCGGGCGCTGCATGGGGATGAGCTACAAGCGCGCCTGGCTGCTCGTCGAGACCATGAATCGCTGCTTCGGGAAACCACTCGTCGCAACCAGCCGCGGCGGGCGCGCGCGCGGCGGCGCAACGCTGACGCCGGCCGGTGAATTGGTGCTGGCTTGTTACCGGCGCATGGAAATGAGCACGCAAAGAGCGATCGCCGAGGATATGGGCAAGCTTCGGGCCATTGTCCGCGATCTGGCCGATCACAGATAGCGATTGACCTCGCTGCGCGATTTCTCGATATGTATGTTTGGACATGTCGACATGAGGAGGCCGCTCTTGATTGGACGGCCCATTTGTGGTTGCCGGCTCCTCCGCCTGGCGGCCGCCGCGCTGGCGCTTATCGCGGGCACCAGGGAACCTGCCTTGGCATCCGCTGAGGAGCCGTTGGTCGCCGCCGCATCAGACCTTCGCTTCGCCCTGGAAGAGATCGCTGCCTCGTTCAGAAACGACACGGGCGAGTCGGTCAGGTTGACATTCGGCTCGTCGGGCAATTTTGCGCGGCAGATCCGCCAGGGCGCCCCGTTCCAGATCTTCTTCTCGGCGGACGAGGACTATGTGCTGGATCTTGCCCGCGACGGCCTTACCCGCGACGAGGGCACACTCTACGCGGTGGGCCGAATCGTTTTGATGATCCCGCACGGCTCGCCGATAAAGAGTGATGGTTCGCTCGACGATCTGAAGGCGGCACTCGCGGATGGGCGAATCACGCGCTTTGCGATCGCCAATCCGACACATGCGCCCTATGGCAAGCGGGCCGAGGAAGCGCTTCGTCACAAGGGCCTGTGGGGCAAGATCCGGCCTCATCTCGTGTACGGCGAGAACGTCAGTCAGGCAGCGCAATATGCCACGTCCGCAGACACCCAGGGTGGCATCATCGCCTATTCTCTCGCACTCTCGCCGACCGTATCCGGGCTCGGGTCCTACGCCCTCATTCCGGACGAGTGGCATAGTCCGCTGCGACAGAGAATGGTGTTGCTGAAGAACGCCGGGGCAACGGCAGAGCGGTTCCACGGTTACCTGCAGCAGCCGCCCGCGCGCGCCATTTTCCGAAAATTCGGCTTCGGCATGCCCGGCGGGGCGAGCTGAGGGTAACGATCCCGCAAAGGACGGCTTATGGACTGGACAGCGTTTTCGCTTTCACTGAAGCTCGCCGGCTTGACGGTCCTCCTTCTGTTGCCGATCGGCGTCGCAGTGGGCCGGCTGCTGGCCTATCGCGACTTCGCCGGGAAGGGTGTGGCGGAAGCCTTGGTCGCCCTGCCGCTGGTCCTGCCTCCGACGGTGTTCGGCTATTACCTGTTGGTCTCATTTGGCGCGGCGTCGCCGATCGGGCAGTTCTGGCAAACCGTATTCGGCCGGCCGCTCGTCTTCACTTTCGAGGGCCTGCTGATCGCGTCGATCGTCTTCAATCTGCCCTTTGCGATTCAGCCCATGCAGCGGGGCTTCGAAGCGATCCCGAGCGATGTCCGCGAGGCCGCCGCCTGCTGCGGGATGTCGCCCTGGCACGCACTTATCAAGATCGAGCTGCCGCTTGCCTGGCCGGGGATCCTTACGGCGATGGTCCTAAGCTTCGCCCATACGCTGGGGGAATTCGGCATCGTGCTGATGGTCGGCGGCGCCATTCCGGGCGAGACCAGGACCATTGCCATTGCGATCTACGACCGGGTGCAGGCGTTTGACGGCGCTGCCGCCGCACGCATGTCCGCCCTGCTGCTTGCCATATCGCTCGCCACCATTGCCCTCACCTTCATGTTGTCGCGGCGAATCGGGCGCCGCCTCGGATGAGAGCCGCGGACGGGCTGCATGTCGCGTTGCGCCAGGACGGGCCGGTGCCGCTCGACGCCGAATTTCGCTGCGCGCCGGGCGAGGTCCTGGCCCTCGTCGGCCCGTCCGGCGGCGGCAAGTCCACCATTCTGCGTTCGATTGCGGGCGCCTGCAGGCCGGCACAGGGCACGATCACGGTGAATGGTGAGACCTGGTTCGACAGCGCGAGACGGCTGCACCTGGTACCGCACCGCCGGGCGGTCGGCATGGTGTTCCAGAGTTACGCCCTGTTCCCGCACATGACGGCGCTGGGCAACGTCATGGCGGGGATGAGCCATCTTCCGGCCCGGACACGCGAGGCTCGCGCCCGCGACCTGCTGGAGCTCGTTCACCTCTCGGGGCTCGAACGCCGCCGCCCCGCCGAGCTCTCCGGCGGCCAGCAGCAGCGCGTTGCGGTGGCGCGGGCCCTGGCGCGCGCGCCCAGGGTTCTCCTCCTCGACGAGCCGTTTTCCGCCGTCGACAAGGTCACGCGCCAGCGCCTTTACCGCGAGATCGCAGAACTCCGCCGCGGTCTCAACATGCCGGTGGTCCTGGTCACCCATGACCTCGACGAGGCCGCCATGCTGGCGGACCGCATGACCGTGCTTCATCACGGACGCACGCTCCAGACGGGACGGCCCGCCGAGGTAACGAACCGGCCGGCTTCGACCGAGGTTGCCCGACTCGTTGACCTCCGCAACCTGTTCGTCGGCACGGTTTCGGGACACCAGGCGGCAGACCGCACAATCATCGAATGGGCCGGCATGAAGATCGAGGCGGCGGCAAAGCAGGAACTTGCGGTCGGTCAGGAGGTTTCCTGGGTCATTCCCGACGGCTTTGTGATCCTCCACCGGCGCGACCGCCCTTCTCGTGGCGAACATGAGAACCCGGTCCCTGGAACGGTTCATTCCGTCCTCGCGATCGGGCAGACAGCACATGTAACGCTGTTACCCCGCCACGCGCCCAAACTGCCGATTCATTTTTCGGTGCCGCTGCACGTGGCGGGCCGGAACGGCCTGACCGAGGGAGTCGCGGCGGTCGTCTCGCTGCTTGCGGAGGGGATCCATCTCCTGCCGTTGTCCGCCGCGGCGGCAGAGAATCACTGACGGCGGCCCCCGGGCCCTGCCGGAAGCGGTCGCAGTCAGCGCCGACGAACCCGGCGGCTTTGCCAGTCTTGGTTAAACCTATTCCCTTCGCCTAAACGCGCAACGCAGCCAGTCAGCCGGGCTCGTTATTGTCGAACGGAGCTCTAGGCCCTCAATACCCTGGCGTGGTGGGCGATATGGTCGCCGATGAAGCTTGCGATGAAGTAATAGCTGTGGTCGTAGCCGTCTTGCATGCGCAGGTTCAGGGGCTGACCGGCGGCTTCGCAGGCCTCGCGTAACAGCTCGGGCCTCAGTTGCTCTTCCAGGAAACCATCCGCCGTACCCTGATCGACCAGGATCTCGGGCGCTCGTGCGCCGTCCCGGATCAGCTCGCACGCATCATATTTCCGCCAGCTCGTATGCTCCGCGCCGAGATAGCCGGAGAACGCCTTCTCGCCCCACGGCACGCGCGTTGGCGCGACGATCGGCGCGAAGGCCGATACCGACCGATAGAGGTCCGGGTTGCGCAGGGCGCAGACGAGCGCGCCATGGCCGCCCATGGAATGGCCGAACACGCCCTGGCGCATCTCGTCACCGGGAAAGCTGTCGAGGACCAGACTCGGCAACTCGTCCGTGACGTAGCTGTACATCCGGTAATTGGCCGACCAGGGCGCCTCGGTTGCGTCCACGTAGAAGCCGGCGCCGCTGCCGAAATCGTACGACTCGTCCTCACCCGGCAGGTCGACACCGCGCGGACTGGTGTCCGGCGCGACCAGCATGACCCCGTGTTCTGCGGCGTAGCGCTGCGCCCCCGCCTTGACCGTGAAGTTCTCTTCCGTGCAGGTCAGGCCGGACAACCAGTAGAGTACCGGCACCCGCCCCGTTTCGGCTTGCGGCGGCCGGTAGACGGATACGTTCATGGCGCACCCGGTGGTTTCGGCGGAGTGGCGGTAAACGCCTTGGGTGCCACCGAAACACCGGGCCTCGAAGACAATCTCCAGATTCATGGCGCGATGTGGTTCAATAGACGACCACGCTGCGTATCGACTTGCCTTCATGCATCAGGTCGAAGGCATCGTTTATCTTGTCAAGCGGCATGGTGTGGGTGATCAGATCATCGATATTGATCTTGCCCTCCATGTACCAGTCAACGATCTTTGGCACGTCGGTGCGGCCTCTGGCGCCCCCGAATGCGGTGCCGCGCCAGACCCGCCCCGTGACCAGCTGGAACGGCCGCGTCGAGATCTCCTGGCCGGCTCCGGCAACGCCGATGATCGTGCTCTCGCCCCAGCCCTTGTGGCAGCATTCCAGCGCCTGGCGCATGGTCGTCACGTTGCCGATGCATTCGAAGCTGTGGTCGGCCCCACCCTTCGTGAGGTTGACGAGATAGGGTACCAGATCGCCCTCGACTTCCTTCGGGTTGACGAAATGGGTCATGCCGAATTTTTCGCCCAGTGCCTTGCGCGCCGGATTGATGTCGACGCCGACGATCATGTCCGCGCCGACCAGCCGAGCGCCCTGGATGACGTTCAGGCCGATCCCGCCGAGCCCGAATACGACAACGTTGTCGCCGGGCCGGACCTTGGCGGTGTTGATGACCGCGCCGATGCCCGTCGTTACGCCGCAGCCGATATAGCAGATCTTGTCAAACGGCGCGTCCTCACGCACCTTGGCGACCGCGATTTCGGGCAGTACCGTGTAGTTCGAAAAGGTCGATGTGCCCATGTAATGCAGCACCGGTTCGCCACCGAGCGAAAAGCGGCTCGTGCCGTCGGGCATCACGCCGCGACCCTGCGTTTCGCGGATCGCCTGGCAGAGATTGGTCCGCCCGGACGTGCAATACTCGCATTGCCGGCATTCCGGCGTGTAGAGCGGGATGACGTGGTCGCCCTTCGCCAAGGACGTCACACCCGGTCCAACATCGACCACGACGCCCGCGCCCTCATGGCCGAGAATCGCCGGAAAGGCACCCTCCGGATCGGCGCCTGAACGGGTAAATTCGTCGGTATGGCAGACGCCGGTGGCCTTGATCTCGACCAGCACCTCACCGGCCTTTGGTCCGTCCAGACGGACGGTTTCGATCGAAAGAGGATCGCCCGCCTTGAAGGCGACCGCTGCTCGCGTATCCATGATTTGACCCCCTGTTCCGCAGTTGATTTTCGTTCGGCAGCGTCGTCACGGGATTTGACCCGTCATTCCTGATGCGACGCGCCGCCCAGAATTCGCCCGATAGTACGAGGATGCGCCTGTTCGGGGCGGAGTTCAACATTCGATTTCGAAAGCTGGTGGCGCTTCCCGCAACCGGATTCCCAGTCCGTTCCCCAACTTGTGAGCGCCGACCTAATTCGAACCAGGACCCACCATCAGGCGGTTCCTGACGAGGTAGGACACGCCGCGCAGCCAGGACTCGTCCGTATTGCCGCGAATATCGACACTGGCGCCGGCGACATGCCGGGCGGTTCCCGCCTCGGTCACATAGACCGTCATATTCAGGATCAGATTGCTTACTTTCTGGACGACGCCGCGGACCGCGAGTTCCGCACCCAGCTCGTGAGCGATATCCGACTCGCATCCGTTGCAGCCGTGGAGGCTGCCGGCGGCCTCGACCGCCGCCGCTGCCGGCGCGACATCGATCAGCGCGTACCGGCCGGATTGCGCCAGCAGCTCGCGCAAGCGTTCGCTGACCAGGAGCAGGCGCGCCTGTTCGGCGGCCTGAGGGCCGCGCATTGCACCTTCCAGGCTGGTATCGATCAGTTCAAAATCGAAGACCGCGGCGGTCCTCGGCTCGTCCGCTCGCGGAGCAGTCGAGACGGCGAAGCCCAGCACAAGCCCGGCGACCGAAGCAACGAATCCGCGCCGGCCTCTCCGCAGTAAACGTCGAATTCTGGGCTCCGTGCACCTCATCGCATTTGTCCCTGCCGATCCCATTTGACTTCAGGAATGCCGTCCTGCCCACGATCCGTAGTGCCCCCCTGAATGGTGCAACAGGGCCTCATCGGGCAGCAACGGCAATCGCTTGATTTTGTGCCGTCGTTACCCGATACCAATAAAGGACTGGCTTGGGCAATAATGATACCTCGGGGGGCAGGAACGGATTCGCCCCAAAGAGGTAAGGGGCGCCGCTCTATCGGCCCCGAACAGGGAGGATGGTATGGTTCTGGCCGCGCCGGGCAAACGCCTGTTGGCCGCTGCGATTCTTTTGCTTCCGCTATGCACCGGGGCCGTGGCTCAATCGGATGACGCGGCGCTGATCCGGATTGCGTTCCTGAAGCAGTTGGCAAAGCGGCCGCCGGCACTGTCCAACCTCGACGACATACCTGATGATATCGGCGTCTTCGGTGGCCGTCTCGCGATTGCGGACAACAACACGACCGGTCGGTTCATGAAGCAGCGCTTTGAACTGAAAGAGATTGTCGTACCAGCCGACGCGGATCCGGTCGCCCAGTTCAAGAATCTGGCCGCCGGGGGGTTCCGCTTCATCGTAACGGACCTTGCCGCAGATGCCCTGTTATCGGTCGCCGACCATGCCGACGCCCGGGACGTCCTGATCTTCAACGCCGGCGCGGCGGACGACCGGCTGCGCGATAATGATTGCCGGACCAACGTGCTGCACACGATTCCCAGCCGGGCGATGCATACGGACGCGCTGGCGCAATACCTGGGCTGGAAACGGTGGAGCCGATGGTTCCTGGTGGTCGGCCGCCGCGAGGAGGACCGGCTGTTCGCCGACGCCATAAGACGGTCGGCAAAGAAATTCGGCGCAAGGATCGTAGCGGAGAAGAACTGGGACTATGGGCCGGATGCGCGCCGGACGGCACAGTCCGAGGTGCCCGTATTCACGCAGGGCGTCGATTACCATGTCCTCATCGTCGCCGACGAGGTGGGCGAGTTCGGCGAGTACCTGATGTATCGCACCTGGGATCCGCGTCTGGTGGCCGGTACGCAGGGCCTCGTTCCCACAGTTTGGCACCGGACGCATGAGCAGTGGGGCTCGGTGCAGCTTCAGAACCGGTTCCGGGAGAGTTACGGGCGATGGATGGCGCCGGTGGACTACACGGTCTGGATGGCGGTTCGCACGATCGGTGAGGCAGCCACGCGAACCCGGTCGACTGACCCGTCGATGATTGCCGCCTATATCCGCAGCGACGAGTTCGAGCTGGCTGCCTTCAAGGGACAGCGGCTGACCTATCGCGACTGGAACGGCCAGCTGCGCCAGCCAATTCTCCTGGCGGCGGACAGGTCGCTCGTCAGCGTGTCGCCACAGACGGGCTATCTACACCAGGTCTCGGAGCTCGATACGCTGGGTCTGGACCGGCCGGAAAGCAAATGCAAATCGAACTGAACGATCGCGGCACGCCGTGCCAACGTCAGGAACGGTGCGTGCGGCCCGACGGCGCATAACGAGGAGGACGGTAATGGGAGCAAAGGTGCTGGCTGTGTTTGCGGCAGCGTTCGTCGGCCTGTATTCCGGCGTTGCCGGCGCGCTGACCGTCTATGTCTCGAACGAGAAGGACAACAGTATCAGCGTCATCGATGGGCAGACCTACGAGATCCTGCGGACGGTTCCGGTCGGACAGCGGCCGCGCGGCATCATCCTAAGCCGGGACTACACCAAGCTGTACATCTGCACCAGCGACGACGACCATATCGAGGTCCTCGACCTCAAGACGCTCGAGGTCGTCGGCACGCTGCCGTCCGGCCCGGACCCGGAGACCTTCACCCTCAGCCCGGACGGTCGTCTGCTGTACGTTGCGAACGAGGACGACAACATGGTCACGGTGATCGATGTGGCGGCAGGCACCTTGGTGGCGGAGATACCCGTCGGCGTCGAGCCCGAGGGGATGGGGATCAGCCCGGACGGCAAGGTTCTGGTCAACACGTCCGAGACCACGAACATGGCGCATTTCATCGACACGACGACGTTCGAGATCTTCGACAATGTCCTCGTCGACAGCCGCCCGCGCATCGCCGAGTTTAACAAGGACGGCAGTCTCGTCTGGGTGTCGTCCGAGATCGGCGGTACGGTCAGCGTGATTGACACCCGGACCCGCGAAATCGTCCACAAGATTTCGTTCGCTATCCCTGGCGTGCAGCAGGAGGCCATCCAGCCAGTCGGCGTCCGCCTGACGGGCGACGGCAAGCTTGCGTTCGTAGCGCTCGGCCCGGCCAACAGGGTCGCAGTCATCGACCAGCAGAGTTATGAAGTGACCAGGTATCTTTTGGTTGGACAGCGGGTCTGGCAGATGGCCTTCACGCCGGATGAAAAAAGGCTCTTTACGACGAACGGTGTGAGCAACGATATCTCGGTGATCGATGTCGAAAAGCTGCGTGTCCGGAAATCCGTCACGGTCGGGCGGTTCCCGTGGGGAGTGGTGGTCGCGCCGTGATGCGGCACCCGGTCGGTCGAACTGCCGAATGCATTGGATCGCGGGTTTGCGAATGTATCCAGTGAACGGGAGTCAGGTGTGAATGACAGTGCGGCACGCAAAATGATCGTCTGTTCGCGACTGGCCGTCGGCAGGGGCATCCGCAGGCTCGTTCTCGCGGCAACCGTCGTTCTGCTCAGCGGCGAATCTTTGCCGGCGTTTGAGACGAAGTCCGACTGGCCCTGCATTCAGCGGCTTGTCCCGCTTGTGTCCGCCGGCATGGTATGGGCCGGGCCAGCGCTGGACGACGTACCGGACTGGCAATCCGATCCCGATATTGCGACGCTCGCCGGCGAGTTGAGCAATCGCGCACTGCCGCTGGAAGAGGCGGAGACCCGCATCGAAGGTTTCGCCGATGCGCAGGGCGCCGACAAGGACCGCCGCCTGACGATGCTGTTCGCCGGGATCCTCGATACCATCAACGGCGAACGATCGTCGGTCATCGACGGGATCAAGCGCTATGCGCGACGGCAACAGGCGCTGGCGGCACGGATCGAGTCGACGCTCGCGGAACTCGACGCCCTGCCCCGCGACGGCGGGTCGCCCGAACAGGAGGCGCGGCGCCTCGAGCTCAGCGAGCGCAATCTCTGGGACAGCCGGATCTACGAGGAGCGCGAGCGATCGCTCGCCTATCTCTGCGAAACGCCGGTCCTGCTCGAGCAACGGGTTTTCGCCCTGGGCCGTACCGTTCAGAACGTCCTCGACTGACCGGCGGGGCCGCCGCTGGCGTCATTCGTCCGCCGCGGGCGTCGGGACGCTTTCCTCCAGCGGCAATCCCGCATCGGCCCAGCCGTCGGTCCCGTCCGGGTACCAGTGGACGTTGGCGTAGCCCCATGATATCGCGCGCTTTGCGGCGTTCCAGGACATCCAGCAGTCGGAAAGGCAATAGAACACCAGCGGTCGCCGCGCATCGCCGCCGGTCACGCGCAGAAGGGTGCGGCGCAGGTAGTCCTCTTCCTCGACCGGAAGGATGCCGTACCCGGTGTTCGGCAGCCAGACGCTGCCGGGAATATTACGGCGCGTCGCCGGCAGCCAGATCGCCTCCGGCCGCAGATTGGGCGGCTTGCGCGGCGCCGGCAGAACATCGATGAGGATGACGTCGTCGCCGCGTTCCAGCATGCGCCGGAGGGCTTGGGTGGTGACGACGGTCGCGCCCGCAAGCGTTGCCGGCACCGGCGCGCGGAAGTCGTCCAGCCGGTAGCCGTCCGGTTCCGGGACCGGCGCGGGTTGGTCCGCGACGCCGGAAGCGGCCGGCCAAAGGACGCCGGCCAGCAGCAGCGCAACGCGCAGATATCGTCCCATGCCGGCCTCCTTCGCGCGCGCCCGTGTCGCCGCCACCGGCCCCCATCGTGTATGATTGGAGACACCCTATGAGGCGCCGGCAGGCCCCTAATTCGCAGGGTTCATCAGGTTGCCCTGGCTGTCCAGCAGAGGCACGCCGTACTCGGTCAGGATCTCGTTGATCCGGCCCTGGTTGTTGCGGATCAGGTCGTTCAGCTGGTGCTTCCACTCGGGCTCGTTGTAGCGCAGCCCCATGTGGATCCGGAAATCGATCCGCACCCCCGTCTCGACCTTGGGATCGAGCGGCACCATGATCAACTGTGGGTTGTGAGTCCCGGCATGATATCCCGCGATGGGTCCCCACAGGATGCCGGCGTCGAGCTCACCCGCGGCAATGTCGTCGGCCATCTTCGAGGTCGCCGATTCGAAGCGGGTGTCGACCATCAGCTGGTACGGCCGCATCTGGTCGAACAGGCCGTATTTGGCGATCAGCGACGCGCCCGGCGTACCGGCGACCACCCCGATCCTCAGCGACTTCATGACCGGATCGCCGAGCGAGCTTGCCCGGATCCCGGAGTCCTTCGCGAAGACCAGCGCATAGGTGGACCGGTAGTAGGGATTGGAGTTCTGCAGCAGCTCGCTGGCCGTCGGCGCCGCCAGCACGAGATCGCACTTGCGCAGCCGCAACGTGTTGCGGATGAAGCCGATTGTGTTCGGGTACCAGGTATAGCGGACCGGCACGCCCAGCTCGGCCGCGAACAGCTCGGCGATCTTGTTCTCGAACCCCTCGCCCGCCTCGTTCGAGAAGGGCAGGTTGTTCGGGTCCGAGCAGACGCGCAGGGCCGCCCGGTCGACCGCTTCGGACGTCTGGGCCAGGCCGGCGGACGGCAGGGCCACCAACAGCACCGCGCAGGCAATGAGAGAGACCCGCATCGCGGAGCTCCGGTGGTGCGTCCGATGTCCGACGCCAACACATCTCATGATGCCATTCATCTCACCCGGGATCCTCCCGCCTGCCAGCGCCATCGGCCGCCGACTTCCTGCATTACGCCCGGCACCTGCGGAAGGGCGCAGCCACGGTGCCGGCCGCTCAGCTTCCCATGCAGGCGTCGTCGCGCTCGGCCGCTTCCTGCGGTTTCGGCTCCTTATCGGGACGCCCGCGCCCGATCGCACCGTCGGCACGCGCCTTCAGATAAGCGTAGATGTCGTCGACGAAGCACATGACGTTCTTGTCGATGCCAAAGGCCGGCATCACCCGCTGTCCGGTCGCCCCGGTCTGCTGTTTGCCGTTGACGACGATCTCCAGGTACTGGTCGTAGGGCATGGTCTTGAGCGACTCCGCCAGCGCCGGTGCAAACGTGCTGCCCATCCCGTCCGGACCATGGCAGACATGACATGCGGAATGATACCGGCGATAGCCGCTGAACGTGTACCAATCGACCACTCCATTCGTGACCGTGTAGGGTTTTTCTTCCTGCGCGGAAGCCACAGTCCCGGCTGTCAGGTGCGTGGCGGCCACCAGGACAAGGCCGACACAGATTCCGCTCCACTGCAGCGCGGGTCGCATCATCAATCGGGCTCCATTGATCGTGAAGGTTTTCAGGTTTGCCGGTGAGGCGTTTGTTGCACAGCGCCGCCGGGGCTCCTCAGAGCACGGCCGCGCGGGTCTCGTCGCAGCCGTTGCCTTCCCGCCGTGCCAAGAGAAGATGCCCGGCACCATGAAACACGATCAGGGTACCGGGCTGTATGCGTTTATCTCGTCGAAAAGACGATCAGTTCGGCAACGTGAACACGGTCAGGACGCCACCGAGCTGCGTGTAGTTGCTGAGGCTCTTGTATGCACCGACAGCACCCAGACCCGCGGTGTCCACACCGGTGCCCGTATCACGGCCAGGATGGACCGCGCCGTGCCAGCCAGCGGCCACATCTTCCCTGATCAGGCCAGCCGCCAGTCCGATTCCGGCCCAGCCGCCGATGCCCGAGAGCACGCCGATATACTGCTTGCCGCCGTGCTGCCAGGTGTTGATGTTGCCGATGATGCCGGACGGGGTTTTGAACTTGAACAGCTCCTTGCCCGACTTGGCATCGACCGCCTTCAGGTAACCCTCGAGGGTCCCGTAGAAGACGACGTCGCCGGCCGTCGCCAGGGCGCCGCTCCACACCGAGAACGGCTCCTTGTTGGACCACACGATCTTGCCCTGGCCGGCGTCCCAGGCAATGAAATTGCCGAGATGGCTCTCGCCCGGCGGCGGATACATGCTCAGCGTCGCGCCGACATAGGGCTGGCCCGCCGTGTACGACACGCGGAACGGCTCATAGTCCATGCAGACGTGGTTGGTCGGGACGTAGAACAGCCCGGTGCGCGGCGAGAAGGCCGCCGGCTGCTGATCCTTGGTACCCAGGGCGGCGGGGCAAATACCCGTCGTGTTGACATCTTCTCCCTGGTGCCGTGTGCTGTATTTGGGCACCACCTGGGGACGGCCGGTCTTCATGTCGACATGGGTCGCCCAGTTGACCACCGGGTCGAATTTCTCGGCCACCAGCAGCTCACCCGTCACGCGGTCCAGCGTGTAGCCGAAACCGTTGCGGTCGAAGTGGACGAGCGCCTTGCGGGTCTGACCCCTTACCGGAATGTCGGCCAGGATCATCTCGTTGACGCCGTCGTAGTCCCATTCGTCGTGGGGCGTCATCTGATAGACCCACTTGGCCACGCCGGTATCGGCGTCGCGCGCGAAGATGGTCATCGACCAGCGATTGTCGCCGGGACGCTGCACCGGGTTCCACGTGCTGGGATTGCCCGATCCGTAATAGACCAGGTTCGTTTCAGGGTCATACGAGTACCAGCCCCAGGTCGTGCCGCCGCCGATCTTCCACTGGTCGCCCTCCCACGTAGCCGTACCGGAGTCCTTGCCGACGGGCTTGCCGAGATGGGTCGTTTTTGCCGGATCGATCAGGGTGTCGGAATCCGGCCCCATCGAGTAACCGCGCCAGACCCGTTTGCCGGTCTTGACGTCGTAAGCGGTGAGGTGCCCACGCACGCCGAACTCGCCGCCCGAAATGCCGACCAGCACTTTGTCCTTGACGACCATCGGCGCGCTGGTGCCGGTTGCACCCTTCTTCGGGTCGTCGTTCGAGGCGGACCAAACGGGCTTGCCGCTCTTGGCGTCGAGGGCGACGAGGGTCGCATCCGCCTGATACAGGAAGATCTTGCCGTCGCCATACGCGACGCCGCGATTGACGGTATCGCAGCACATCACCGGGATGACGTCCGGATCCTGCTTCGGCTCATACCGCCAGATGATCCTGCCTTCATCCTTCAGGTCCAGCGCGAACACCACGTTCGGGAACGGCGTATGGATATACATCACGTCGCCGATCACCAGGGGGCCGCCCTCGTGGCCCCGCAGGACACCGGTCGAGAACGTCCAGGCGACCTGCAAGTTTTTCGCGTTGTTGGCATTGATCTGATTCAGCGCGCTGTAACGCGTGTTGGCATAGTCGCCGGTCGGCATCGCCCAGTTGGCGGCGTCCTTCGACAACTTGATCAACTCGCTGTTTGCCATGGCTGCGCCCGGAACCATGGCTGCTACCACGAGTGTCGATAGCATCCTGCGAATTTTCGAGTCCATGAGTTATACCTCCCAGCATGGAAGCTTCTTGGCCGAGACCTTCCGGAACACGAAGCAGGACTGCGTTTGCTTCCTTCCGGCCGCCCGGTCTATGTGTCCAGCTAATTGACCCAACCCAACTGCCGTCTTCTCATTATCAACGCCCGATTGCGAAGTACGCATACGCATGGAGGCGCTTGACGGACGACAGCGATCAGTTGTGTTTCGTTGCCGGTTCTTTTCTGACATGACGCAGTCGTAATCATGTCGACGCCGGCGGTTCGCGAAACATCACGAAATTTACTAAAGCGCATATCCTGAAACCGCGCAAGGGCAAATGAATGAATGACCTCAGCCCACTGTGCAATACTGCAATTGCGTCTATGCCTTTGGGATAAGGGCTTTGGGTCGCCCAGCAATGTTCGCGTTTAAGGAAATACATCGATTAGGCTGTATTTTTAGCGTCGGCGCCACTGCGATCGCCCCTATAATTGAAATCCTGGGTCGGAATTCCGCGGCAAGCCGGTTGATCCGGCTTTGTGGCTCACGTCTGGAAACCGTGCTACAGTTCGCTGCTCGGCGGTCCTCCGTCTACCGTGGCCACGCTGTCCTCGCCGGCACCATCGATCGGATAACCGCTGGAACTGGTGCGTACGCATGGGTGTCGGCACGGTTGCGTGTGGCGCGCACGCAAGCGGACCGATACCGGAAAGGCAAAGCAACATTGGGCTGGATCAGGCACAGCTGTCACGGAGCTTCGCGGACCCGCAGAACCGCCTGCGGATTTGCCGCTCTGGCCCGCACAATCCGGCCGACGGCGATGGTCGCCACGTTGTTGCTCATCGGGGCCGCCTGGCCCGCTGCGGCGGCGGAGATGACGAGGGAGGACGTGTTGGCGGTCCTGCGCGCCGCGGCCGGGGAGCCGGCAGACCTGTCGGTGCGGGATCTTTCGGGTTTGAACCTATCTGGGATGGACCTGCGACGGGTGAACCTTCGTGGCGCCAATCTGAAGGGCGCCGATCTTTCAGCGGCGGACCTTTCGGATAGTAATCTGGATACGGCGATCTTGCGGGGCGCAGACTTGCAAGACGCGAAGCTACGAAACGTCAGCGCATTTGCCACGGTATTCGCGCAGGCTGATCTGCGCGGTAGCGACCTCTCTGGCGCCCTTTTGGTCTGCAATCTCGAATACGCCAAACTGGACGGTGCAAATCTGACCGCTGCGCGAATGGGCGCGGACATGCGCAACCAGCCCATGGGGCTCATGCGGGTATCTTTGCGAAAGGCCTCGCTGAGAGGTGCGAACCTGGATGGCGCCGATTTGTCTCGCGGCATGCTGGAATTCGCGGATTTCTCGGGCGCAAGCCTGCGGCGGGCCAATCTCCTGCGCAGCGACGCCGGCGGCGCGAATTTCTCGGCAGCGGATCTGACCGACGCGAACTTCACCCAGACCGATATCCAAAGCGCCAAATTCCCTGGCATCAAGGGACGCGAGACCATTATAGGCCTCGACACCGCGTTGAATCGTGGGGCTGCGATCTTCGACTAGCGCATGACCCGATATGTTCGCTTCCGCCCGCTCCCCCTTCCGGTGCCGAGACCACGTGAATCGCCAGCCGAGTAGGATGAGATGACGCTGCGGTCGTTCACGCTGCTGGGGCGCTGGGTCATGGGGATCACGCTATGGATTGCGGCAGATGGGATGGCCGCGTCGGCAGACACAACCAGCGCCGTTCCGATGCCGGTAAGAACCATAGCACCCGGGGTCTATGTTTATGTTGGTCGCCATGAGGAGGCGACGCCGCATAATCTTGGGGCAACCGGGAATATGGGGTTTATCGTCGGTGGCGAGTCGGTCGCGGTTGTCGACACCGGCGGCAGCGCGCGCGCCGGCGCGCGCTTGCGGGAGGCCGTTCGCGCGGTGACGCACCTCCCGATCCGTTTTGTTATCAATACGCATGTTCATCCGGACCATGTGATGGGCAATGCTGCTTTTGCCGGGGATGAGCCGGAATTCATCGGCCACAGGAACCTGCAACGGGCTTTGGTCGCACGCGGCGAGTATTACCTTGAACGCCTGCGCGAGTCCCTGGGTGCGGCGGCGGCGGGTACGCGCATCATACCGCCGACACGAATCGTCGATACCGAAGTAACGATCGATCTCGGTGGTCGCGAATTGAATCTCGTCGCCCACCCCGCCGCACACACTGACAATGACCTGACGGTCTTTGACGCGGCGACCGGAACACTCTGGACCGGCGACCTGCTGTTCGTCGAGCGTATTCCCGTCGTCGATGGGAGCCTCAAAGGATGGCTCGAGGGAACCGCGAGGTTGCGGGCTACCGGTGCCGCGCATGTCGTGCCCGGCCACGGTCACCCGCCACCGGATGCCCTGGCCGCATTCGACGCCCAAGACGGCTACCTGCGGAAGCTGCTCACGGAAATCCGGATAAGCATTGCCCGGGGGGAATCGATCGAGCATGCTGTCGCAAGCGTCGGCCGCTCAGAGGCGGAAAAGTGGGCCCTGTTTGAGGACTATAACGCTCGCAATGTGGTTACCGCCTTCACCGAATTAGAATGGGAATAACGTCGGATTGACGGAATTCGCCGCGCAGCCGATAATTTGCGCTCCGTGGAGCGAGGTGACGAGTTCCGGCCCGTTCCAGCGATCGCAAGGAGAATGATCATGGAAGTCCGTGCGTCCCATCTGATGATGCCGGTGCTGTTTCTGCTGGGCGTATCGTTTTCCGATTCCGCCCTGGCTGAAAATACGACCGATGGACAGAGGCCCGGGCTCAAGGAGATCCTCTTCGGCGATCGTGAGATCTTAGACGGCGCCGGAGTCCTCGAACTTGAGGCACCGAAACGGGCCCAGGACGCGGCTATCGTGCCGGTGACGGTCCGGGCCCTGATTCCGCAGGCACCGGAACGTTACATCAAGACGATCACGTTGATTGTCGACAGGAATCCCGTGCCGGTGGCGGGGGTCTTCAATATGAGTCCGGACAACGGGCTGGCAACGATTTCCACGCGGATCCGCGTTGATGCATACACCGACGTGCGCGCTGTCGCCGAAACCAGCGACGGCACGCTCTATCACGCCAGTCGGTTCGTGAAGGCGGCCGGGGGTTGTTCCGCTCCGGCGATGAAGGACCAAGATACGGCGCTGGCGCGGATGGGACGGCTCAAGCTGCGCCTCGAAGAGAGGCCCATTGTGGGGGCGCCTGTAAAGGCGCAGATACTCGTCAGCCACCCGAATTATTCCGGCCTGCAAATGGACCAGCTTACCCGGCATTACATCCCGGCGCATTATGTGCAATCGATCAAGGTGATGTATGACGGACGGCAGATTCTGGCTGTAGAAGGGGATATCTCACTGAGCGAGAACCCGAGCGTTCACTTCTACTTCGTGCCGCAAAGCGCCGGCGATATCACTGCGGAAGTGATCGATACGGAGGGCAATGTGTTCACCGGCGCATGGCCGGTGACGCCGCAGTCGGACACCTGACCGGCGAGCGAATGGGCGGTCGCACCGTTTCTCCCTCTGGCGACCCCATTTCACCCCCCACGGCATGATGTCCGGTGTCAGAAGCACCTCAGCTCGGCTTCGGCCTGGGAGCGGCGCAGCAGGTCGATGACGTCCTGCGTCCACGGCGTGTCCCTCATGGCCGCCGTCTTCTCGCCCGGCACCGCGCGCATGCGGATGATCGTCTCGGCCTCGACGTACTGGTCGTAGCGCATCATCTCGGCGATCGCATCGATGCTGCACGAGCAGCGGTGCAGCATCTCCTGCGTCTGGCCATTGCTCGCCATGCAGGCGAAGACGTAGTCGGCCCGTGCCGCCGTCGGGAAATCGTTCTCCGACCCGGCGCCGGCGGTGCGCGTGCCGGCCAGCAGAGTCAGGGCCATGGTGGCCAACAGCGCCGCACCGCGAAATCGCCGTCTCAATGCCAGCCTTCTTCTATCTCGAGTTCCGACCATTGCCGTATGTTCTCGGTTATTCGTCCCCGGTCCCGTATGGATATGCACCGCTCCGCCGGTAGGTCAACGAATCCTCGACCAGCGGGAGTCCCGGCGGCGATGGCGAGGGCACCGTGCTGCGCATGCGGAATATGCCGCCGGGGACCGCGGGCGATACCACGAACTCGTAGACCTTGCGCTCATAGTCGCCGAGACGCTCCCGGTTCTTGTCCCCGACGAACGGCGCTATGGTGACCGCCATTCCGTCCTGCGTCCGGCCGTCCAGTTCGAAGGTCACGGGTTGCATCTGCCCGCGCTCGTAGAACGCATGCCGGATCCGGTTGCGCATGTAGACCCCGCCGCCGCCGAGATCCGCGCTCATGCGGCGCAGATCGTCCTCCAGAAAGACCATGATCAGGGGATTGCCGCGGAAATCCGTGACGCCGCCGAATGGACGATGGTTCGAGCCGGTCAGGTATTCGAAGGTTACGGTCTTTCCCCCGTCGGGCGCGATCCCGGTCACCGTCATCGTCACCGTGTCGACGAAGGAGTCGTCCGGCCCGGCCTGCCGGCGGTACTCGTATTCGAGGGATGTGGGTTGCGTGACGTTGTCGAGATGCGGCGTCCGAAACAGGGCGGTCTGCGCATCGGAATAGTCGGCCTGCGGATCGTCGCCCGCCGCGCCAGCCGCCGGCACACAGACCGGAAGCATCGCGCCCAGCATCCCGATGGCGAACCCGATACGCACACGCGCCTCCCTCGGCTCATGCAATGTCATCGTTGCGACCGCTGTACATTTTTGATCGCCGCAATACTTCTGTGTCAAGATGCCCCGGCTCGGAGTGGCGCCGTCCGATCGCGGCGACCGGCCGACATCGCGCGGGAAGAGAGATAGGTGAACTCAACGGTCCTCACCAGACTGATCGCGGAACTGCTGTACGCGGTGCAGGTCCTTACCGGGTATCCGGGACCCGCAGAGGCGCCGCGCGTCGAGTTCGTCCCTCACTTCCAGCTCGAACAGATGGCATGCGAGGGCAGGTGCGACATACGCGGATGGTACCCCGGGGGCTCGACGATCTACCTCGACGACCGGCTCGACCCGGTCGGCAGTGTGTGGGACCGCAGCATCCTGGTGCACGAGATCGTTCACTACGTGCAGGAGCGGGCCGGCGCCTTCGGCCAGCTGCCCACCTGCCGGCGATGGCTCGAGCGGGAGGACCAGGCCTACGCGCTGCAGCGGCAATGGCTGCGGGCCAACCGGCCCAGCGGACCGCCGCCCGGCTACACACGGTTCTCCCGGATAACGATCGACTGCGACGAGTGAGCGGCGGCCGCGCGCTCGTGCCGGGCGGCCCCCGGCATGCGCGCCGGGTTCTCACACGCGTTCGCGTACCGAGCCATGCGGTCGCCCCATCGTCGCCATGCGCATCGCAGCGCCTTCAGGCGAGCCCCGGCGGCTCGGACAGTGTCGCGACCGGCCCCGTCCGGCCGGGCCGCCGGCGTCGTCCGAACCCCGGTCCGGCGGAGCCGACGGATCAGTTCTTCAGGACCCCGGACGCCTTGGCGGTATGGGTGGCGATCGCATCCATCAGCGGCGGCGACAGGCAGTCGTAGGGCTCCAGCCCCAACTCCTTCAACCTTGCCCTGATCGCGCCCATCTGCTCCGGCCTCGTCCCGGACTCGATGATGGACGAGACGAACGCCGCGAACTCGGGCCCGGCCCAGCCATTCTCGCGGGACAGCTCCGTATGCACGAAGTCGAGCCCGTAGAAGGGATGGCCGGTGTTCTCGATGCGGCCGTACATATGCACCCCGCACTGCTTGCAGGCGTGCCGCTGAATCGTCGCGCTCGCATCAACGACCGCCAGCTTGTCGGCGTTCGCCGTGACGCTGAGGTTGTCGCGCGGCACCACCGCGACCTGCGAGAACAGCGCCCCTTCCGGCTTCCAGCACTTCGTGCAGCCGCAGGCATGGTTGTGGGCGACCTGTCCCTTGATCGCCACCTGAACCGGGTTCTGGCTGCAGTGGCAGGTCAGAGTCCCGCCCGCGAAATCCGCCGCGCCGGGTCCGAACCCGCGGTCGATGGCGGGGTGGATTGAGATCGTGCTCGACATTTCGATTTCTCCCTCTTCAATTTGGCTGATTTTCGTTGATTGTCCGGCGCTCCCCATCGAAGCGCCCAGGAAGGCGAGGATGCGCCCGTTCCGGGTGGAGTTCAATATCGTATTTCGGGCGCCGTTGCCGTGACGCACCCCCGGGCCGGACGGTTCGACCCGCCCGGGTGCACCATCGGCGCGCCGGCCCGGCGGCGCCGGGGCAAGTCGGAGGACCCGCCGGCGCGTCCCGACGGCGCGCGGTGCGGACAACCGGATTGCCGCGCTCCGGCTCTGCCGATATGCTTTGTTGCCGGGATATCCGGCAGCTCGAACCGCGATCCGGATAGAGAGGCGAAAAATGCTCCGCATGTTATGGGGACTGGGTGTCGGTGCGTCGTTCCTGGCGGCGACGGCCGCCGTTGCCGCGGAGAACCCGACGCTCAAGGTGGGCGTCCTCGAGTTCGGGACGGTCAACTGGGAGCTCGACGTCATCCGCCATCATGCGCTGGACAAGGCCAACGGCATCGATCTGCACGTCGTCGGGCTTGCCAGCAACCAGGCGACTACGATTGCGCTCCAGGCCGGCGAGGTCGACATGATCGTCTCGGACTGGCTGTGGGTGACGCGGCAGCGCGCCGAGGGCGCCGACTGGACGTTCGTTCCCTATTCGCGTGCCGTCGGCGCGCTCGTCGTGCCGCAGCACTCGCCGGTCCGGTCGCTGGCCGACCTGAAGGGCCGCAAGATCGGCGTCGCCGGCGGGCCGCTCGACAAGAGCTGGCTGCTGCTGCGCGCCCTTGCGCTGAAGGAGCAGGGGTTCGACCTGGCCGGCGCGACGGAACAGGTGTTCGGCGCGCCGCCGCTGCTCAACAAGCAGATCGAAGACGGCCGGATCGACGCGGTGATCAATTTCTGGCATTACGTGGCGCGCCTGGAGGCGGCGGGCTATCGCCGCGTCGTCGGCGTCGAGGACGCGCTCGCGCGGCTCGGCGTGACCAGCGATGTCCCGATGCTCGGCTACGTGTTCGCCGAGACTTGGGCCGAAGCGAACAGGGACGCCGTCCTGGGCTTCGTCGCCGCGTCGCGGGCGGCCAAGGAGATCCTCAAGACCTCGGATGGCGAGTGGGAGCGTCTCCGCCCCGCCACCAGGGCCGGCGACGACCGCACGCTGGCGGCCCTGCGCGACGGCTATCGCGCCGGCATCCCCGCCCGCTGGGGCGACGCCGAGCGCGCCGATTCCGAAACCGTGTTCGCCATCCTGGCCGGGCTGGGCGGCCGGAACCTGATCGGCAAGAGCGACAGGCTGCAGAGCGGAACCTTCTGGCCCGCCGCGACGTACTGAGCCGGGGCATGACTGAGGGGCGGCAGCGCTGGTACCAGGTGGCGTCATACGGGCTGATCTTCGTCCTGTGGCTGGTCGTCGCCGAGCTGACCGACAGCAGCGTGCTGCCGGGCCCGATCGTCGTCGCCGCCAAGCTGGCCGAGGAGTTCGGCTCGGGCGATCTGTTCGTCCATCTCGGGGCGACGCTGGCGCGGGTGGCGGCGAGCTTCGTCCTGGCGATGGCGATCGGCTGCGCGATCGGGATCGCGATGGGGCGCAGCCGCGCGGCGGACAGGCTCCTCGACGGCTGGCTGGTGCTGTTCCTGAACATCCCGGCGCTGGTGACCATCATCCTCGCCTATGTCTGGTTCGGCCTGACCGAGGCGGCGGCGGTCGGCGCCGTGGCGATCAACAAGATCCCGAACGTCGTCGTCACCATGCGCGAAGGGGCGCGCGCGCTGAGCCGCGATTTGCTGGAGATGGCCGGCGTGTTCCGGATGAGCCGCTGGCGCCGGCTGCGCCATGTCGTCGTCCCGCAGCTGTCGCCCTACCTGATGGCCTCGACGCGCTCGGGCCTCGCGCTGATCTGGAAGATCGTGCTGGTGGTCGAGCTTCTCGGCCGCGGCAACGGCGTCGGATTCCAGCTCCACATGTATTTCTCGCTGTTCGACATCGCGGGGATCCTCGCCTACACCGTCGCCTTCGTCGCGGTGGTGCTGGCGCTCGAGCTGGCCCTGCTGCAGCCCCTGGAAAGACGGGTGAACAGGTGGCGGCGCTAGGCGGACTGACCATTTGCATCCGCGAGAAACGATTTCCGGCCGTCGGCGGGGCCGGGGCCCGGCTGGTGCTCAAGGATGTCGTGTTCTCGGCCGCCGCCGGCGAGTTCGTGGCGCTGACCGGCCCGTCGGGCTGCGGCAAGACGACGCTGCTCAACATCGTCGCCGGGCTGGACCGGGATTTCGCCGGCGAGATCGCCATGCCGGTGCCCGGCCGCGCGGCGCCGCCCACCATCGGCTACGTGTTCCAGAATCCCCGCCTGCTGCCCTGGCGGACCGTTCTGGAGAACATCCTGCTGGTCCTGCCGGACGGACCGGATGCGCTGGATCGCGCCCGCGAGCTGCTGCGCGCCGTCGGGTTGTGGGAGTCGCGCAACGTCTATCCGGAGCGGCTTTCCGTGGGGATGAGCCGGCGCGTGGCGCTGGCGCGGGGTTTCGCGGTCGATCCGGATATCCTCCTGATGGACGAGCCCTACGTATCGCTCGACCCGCAGATGGCGCAACGGCTGCGCATCCTGCTGCTCGACATCTGGTCGGGGCGCCCGACCACCGTCCTGTTCGTCACACACGATCTGCGCGAGGCGATCATGCTGGCCGACCGGATCGTGGTTCTGCCGCGGCAGGCCGGGCCCGTCGCGTCCGAAATCGAGGTGCCGATCCCGCGCGACAGGCGGCGGGACGAGGCGCCGGTCGAGGCGTTTCGCACGTCGCTCCTGAACGACCCGGCGAACGGCCTGGACGAGTTGATCTGAGATGCAGCCGGGGCCGCGCTTCCCGGCCAAAATGAAAGCCCCGCAACTCGGTGAGTTCACGGGGCTTTTGAGATAACGCTGGCTGCGGGGGCCCGCAGAAGCCGTCGCGTGTCGCGACACGGGATAGCGGACCGCGCCCCGATGCGGCCTTCGTCGGTTGACAGCGTTTGGATAGGTGCGTTCTAACCGGTTGCGGGGCAATGAGGGCAAGAACGCGCCGCATTGGGATGGAATCGAGTAGACCGCTCCGGGGCATCGGCTGGATGCTTCTCGCCACGTTCTTCGTGGCGGCGATGCACGCTTCGGTGCGCGAGGTGGCCGACGGCGGGCTGCACCCCTTCGAGGTGGTGTTCTTCCGCAACCTGTTCGGACTGCTGGCACTTGCGCCGTGGTTCATCCGCTCGGGCATGGCGCCCTTGCGGACCGAGCGGTTCGGTTTGTATGCGCTGCGGGCTGCAATCAACCTGTGTGCCATGATGGCATTCTTTTACGCCGTCGCCGTCGCGCCGTTGACGCAGGTCACGGCACTCGCTTTCACGACGCCGGTCTTCGCTACCCTGCTTGCCATCCCGATTTTCGGCGAGGTGGTCAGGTTGCGACGTTGGGCGGCAATCGCGGTCGCCTTTGCGGGCACCATCCTGATCATCCGGCCGGGCTTCGAGTCCCTTGGCGTGGGGAGCGCGCTCGCCTTGGTAGCGGCGTTCGGCTGGGCCGTCGTGGTCTTGATCATGCGCTCGCTTGGACGCACCGAAAGCGCGGTGACCATCACCGCCTATATGTCGTTGCTGATGGCTCCGCTGGCATTTGTCCCGGCGCTGTTCGTCTGGACATGGCCGACGCTGGAACAACTCCGCTGGCTGATCCTCATTGGTGTTGTTGGCAACCTCGGCCAACTCTGCTTGAGCCAGGCTCTGAAGGAATCCGACACGCACGTCGTCATGCCGATGGATTTCTTCCGCCTGATCTGGATCGCCGCCATTGCCTATTTGGCCTTCAATGAGGTTCCGGACCTGCTGACCTGGATCGGTGGCGCCGTCATTTTGGCAAGCGGCGCCTACATCACTTACCGCGAACGCACCAGCGTCCAGCAGAAGTCACCCATCGAACAGGGATAATGCGCGCAACACGCCGGTTCCTGCGGCCGGCATCGTAGACATTGAATGAAATATACAATATTATTAATTCAACTCATTCTTCTTCAAGGACAGGTGGAGCGCAGCATGAGCGTCAAAGCAGCCAACGAGGAATGCCTCAGTCGCATCCAGAGGGGCACGGCTGCGCTGGTGGACATCCGCCTCGCTCGCGACGTGGTTCCCGGCATGGACGACATGACCATCTATCATGCTGGCCCGCCGGTTCCATGGGGCCGCATGTGCGGACCGATGCGTGGCGCCATCATCGGCGCATGTCTGTTCGAGGGCTGGGCGCGCACGCCCGAAGAGGCTGTCGCCTTGGCCGAGGCCGACACGCTTCGCTTCGACTCCTGCCACAACAACAGGGCGATCGGGCCGATGGCCGGAATCATCACGCCGTCCATGCAGGTCCACGTGGTGCGGAACGAGGCCTTCGACATCGAGACCTATTCGACCCTTTACATGGGAATCGGCAAGGTTCTCCGGCATGGCGCCTATGATCAGTCGGTGCTGGACCGGCTGGCGTGGATGAATGGCGAACTTGGCCCGCTATTGCGTGACGCCGTTCGGCGCGCCGGCGGCATCGACCTCAAGAACATCGTCGCCCAGGCCCTGCAAATGGGCGACGAGCTGCACAACCGGAACCGGGCGAGCAATTCGCTGCTCCTGGTCGCCCTCGCCCCCCATCTGGTGGCGACGGGCCCCGCACAGGAGGTGGAGAAGGCGGTCACATTCATCGACGGTGCCGGACACTTCATACTCAACAGCGTCATGGCGGGATGCAAGGGCATGCTCGACGCGGCCACTGGAGTCGAGGGTTCGACCATCGTCACCGCCATCGCCCGCAACGGCGTCGAGACCGGCATCCGGGTCAGCGGCACCGGCGACCGCTGGTTCACGGCCCCGGCACCGATGATCGAGGGCGTCTATTTCCCCGGATACGGGCCGGAAGACGCCAATCCCGACCTCGGCGATTCGGCGATCACCGAGACGGCCGGTCTCGGCTCCTTCGCGATGGCCGGTGCGCCCGCCGTGGTCCAATATATCGGTGGCACGCCGCAATTCGCGGTCGAGACCACGCTGAAGATGTATGAAATCACCGCGGGAGAGCACGAGACCTTCCAGATTCCCAACCTCAATTTCCGCGGCACGCCTTTCGGCATTGATATCCGCAAGGTCGTGGAAACCGGGATCACCCCGGTCATCAATACGGGAATCGCCCATCGCAAGCCTGGCATCGGCCAGATCGGCGCCGGCCTGACCGAGGCCCCGCTGGGCTGCTTCGTGCAGGCGCTCGAAGCGATCGCGGAGCTCAAGGGCGTGGCGGCGTAACCGCAACCGCCGGCTCAATCCTCCAAAGCCGCCAGGATGTTTGCCAGGCGGGCATCACCGCCGGCCGGCGGCCGCCAATCCACGTGAATTACGTCTATGTTTTCGGCGCGAAGATTGTCTGCGAACATCGCGAGACCCAGATTGACCACCTTGAGTGGTTCGTCGAAGATCTTTGGGATCGGCGGTTTCATCAATCGCTTCCTGCTAGTTTTCTGCCAAGTTTCGGCTCGGCGACCATGGCGGCGAAGCGAGCCGCCTCGGCATTCGTCGCAAACACGTGCACGCCCGCCTCGGTGAGTTGGCTGATCTGGCGGCCGAGGTTCTGCGGATCGCCCGGTGTACCGACCACCGACGCCACCACCGCCAACCTGCGCCCTGCAGCAGCGTACGCCGCCTGCACGTCGCCGAGGGCTTCGACGACCGGCGCCGCCGGATCGTCGTGTGCGCCGACGCCGAGGACAATGTCGAGGATCAGTACGCCGGCGGTGGAGTCGACCGACAACCTGCGAATAAAATCGGTCCTTATCTCGGGTGCGATCATCGGGTGCGGCCGCCCGACCGTATAGGCATCATCACCGAGATCGATGACATTGTGCTTGCGGGAGCGATCCGTCAGGTCGCCATTGAAGCCGACATCGCCAAGGCCTTCGGTCAGTAACAGGTGCGCCTCGTGGGCAAGCGTGCCGCCAGTAAAGAGACCGAGCACGGCAGCGCCGGCGAGATCTCCGTCACCGACAGATGTGTCGAGCCGGCCCGCGACCGCCGCCGGATCGCCAAACGCTGCTGGCGCCCAGGTCTCGCCGCGCAGCTGCGCCACCGCGGCATGGGCCGCCTCATCGAGCGTTCGCACGTTGACGGTTCTGCCACCGAAATCTTTGTTGCTGCCGAGGCAGCAAACCACCACGGGCTTGTCGATTTCTCTCAGCGTTTCGGATAAGCGGGGCACCACGTCCTTGTGCGGCGGCTTCGAAATCAGGACGATTGCTTTCGTCACCGGGTCCGCGGCCAGACCCCGAAGCGCAAAAAGCGTCATCATGCCGCCCACCTCGGCCGAAAGGTCGCGCCCGCCGACACCGATGCCATGGGAGACACCTTCGCCCAGATGGGCGAGCCGCGAGGCCACCGCCTGCAGCCCGGTGCCGGACGCGGCCACGCAGCCGACGCGGCCGCGCGTGGTGACGTTGTAAAAGCCAAGACCTGCACCGTTGAGGTAGGCGGTGCCGCAGTCCGGTCCCATGCACAGCAGACCGCGCGACAAAGCCTCCTTCTTGAGTTCGACCTCGTCGGCAACCGGCACGTTGTCGCTGAACACGAAGACGTTAAGGCCGCGCCGCAGCGCCCGCAACGCCTCGAAGCGTACGAACTCGCCGGGGACCGAGATCGTCGCAAGATTGGCGTCGGGCATGAGGCGAAGTGCCGAATCCAGCGTATGCGGGGAGACTTCGGCATCCTTGCCGCCACCGTCGCGGCGCTCCGCCAGCAATTCCGCAACCCGCTCGAGTGCCGACGCGGCCCGCTCTTCGGTATCCGCGTCGACGGTGAGGATCAGATCCTCCGCTGTCGCGGCGGCGCTCTCCGATGTTGCGAGCCCGGTCTGGGCAAGTAGAGCCTTGTTCGTGTCGGTCCCCATGAAGGCCGCGACCTCGCGCACTGCCTGCTCCTTCTTGACCTGCGCGGCAACGCGCATCAGGACCACAGAGTCCTGGTAGAACGAAGGCAGGATTTCGGTTCGAATCGGCACGGTTTGTCTCCTTGCGAACGTTCGATGACGCCGTGGATCAATAGCCGGATTCCGGCGCGGGCGGGCGGACTCCAAGACGAATGCAAAGCGGCAATGCGGCTCCCGCCAGAGCATCCCATCCGGAGGTGGCGCCCATCCGCGCGACGCCGTCCAGGCATGGCCCGGTATCCAAAGGCTCAGACCCGGCAATTGCCGCGAGCGTCCGGTGCAGAGCCGCGCCGCCATATCCTTCCGCAGCACATGCGAGGTGGGCATAGCTTATGGTGGCGGTCGCGCGGCGGGCGACGGGCAGGACGAGCCGCGCAAGACCAATCGCGAGGTCGCCTCTTCTGATTGCGCGAAGCCCGATCATCAGCCCCCCCAGATAATCATCGCCCGATGGCGTCAGGCCCGGCCCGAGTCCAACGATCTCGATAGCCTCCCGTGGTGGCGGGAGAGCCCGCGATTCCTGTCCGATGCCCGCATATGCGAGCCACCGCCGCAGCGCCGCAAGGGCCGGGGCGGCGGCCACGAGCACTCCGTCCGAAGCCCGTGATTGGTCGGTCGCAGGCCGAGATCTCGGCATCCGGAAAACCGTCCCGAGCCCCGCGTCGGGCGCGCGGACCGCGGCCGCCGCCAGAAACGCCCGGAGCCGCGCCGATGTCGCGTTACAAAGCTGAGCGATGTTCGCAGGTTTCCAGATCCGCGCGCGGCCGAGACCGAAACGGATCCGGCCGCCGAAGCGAAGCGATTCGCCGTCGAATCGGCCCGTTAGCTCGGCGCCGCAATCGAGGTGCCGCCAGTCAATCGCCTCGGGCAGCGCACAGCGGACGTTCAACGGTCCCGAATCGAGAGAATGGCTGCAGAGACAGACGATGTCGCGGTCTTCACCGCGCAGATAGACAGAGCGCTGAAATCGAGCGACGGCCATCCAGCGGCGACTGCGCGCCAGGCGGTCGCGGGCCGGTTGTCCAAGATCCAGGACCGGCGCGTGCAGAGCGGCCGACCCGCCGTCGTGGATGACCTCGTATCCAGGCTCCGTCCACAATGCATGCTCAGTGCGCATCAGGCACCACGCGGGTTCCCGCCTCGCCCTTCAGCGCTGCGAGGCAATCGTCGAGATGGGCGATAACGGCACGCCGGCCGCCGCCCTCGATGAACTGGATCGCCGCCTCCACCTTCGGCCCCATGCTGCCGGCAGGGAACTGGCCATCCGCTAAATGCCGGCGCATCTCGGATACGGTGACGGTCCCCAGTTCGCGCTGGTCCGGCTTGCCGAAGTTGATGGCGATACTGCTGACGCCGGTCAGAATCAGCATGTCCTTTATGCCGAGGACGTTGGCCATCAGCGCCGAAGTACGGTCCTTGTCGATTACAGCCTCGACCCCCCGCCTTACCCCGTTGGGCCGGCGCACGACGGGAATGCCGCCACCGCCGCCGGCGATGACCACCGACCCGCGATGGGCCACTGCGTCGATAAGCGAGATATCGACGATATGCCGGGGCAGCGGCGAGGGGACAACCTGGCGCCAGCCGCGGCCGGCGTCCTCGCGCATGGTCCAGCCCATCTCATCTGCCAGAGCCTTCGCCTCCTCCTCGGGGTAGAAATAACCGACCGGTTTGGCGGGATCGGAGAAGGCCGGATCATCCGGGTCGACCTCGACCTGGGTCAGCAGGCAGACCACATGGCGCGGATTGCCAACCTCGCGCAGCGCGTTTTCGAACGCCTGCATGAGGACATAGGCGATGCCACCCTGACTATTTGCGACACAGATATCCATCGGCATCGGCACAACCCGGTGACGGGCCAATGCCTGGCGCATCAGCACCTTGCCGATGCCGGGGCCGTTGCCGTGGGTGATGATCAACTCGTTGTCCATTTCCAGGAGCGGCAAAAGGGAGCGTCCCGCACGGGCCGCGATCACGAATTGCTCTTCGCCCGTGCCTTTGATGCCGGCCGGGTGGATAGCGTTGCCGCCGATCGCGACCAACAGGCGCCGCGGAATGTCGCGGGTTCCGGAGCCGGCAGCCATCAATTCATCTCCCCGTCATCTGCTGGGGCAGCCACAATGCGATTCCCGGGAAGGCGATCAACAGCATCGTGAAGACGAGCATGATGATGACGAATGGCAACGTGCCGCGCATGACCTCCGAGATCGGCCCGCCGTCCGGGCGCACGCCCTGGACAACATAAAGATTCATGCCGACCGGCGGAGTGATCATGGCGATCTCGCTCATCAGGACAATGAAGATGCCGAACCAGATGGGATCGCCGTCGACGGCGGTGACGATGGGATAGGCGATCGGGATGGTGGCGACCTGGATCGACAGCACCTCGAGGAAGCAGCCGAGGATCAGATAAAAGCCGATCATGGCGAAGAGCAGCGCCGTGAGCGACAGGTCGAACGACACCACCCATTGCGTCATCAGCTGGGCGACGCCAAGGAGGCTCAGCGTCAGGTTGAGTACGAATGCGCCGACGATGATCAGCAGGATCATGCCGGTGAGCTGGGCCGTATGCTGGAAGGCGGTGTGCAGCATGGCGAAGCTCAGCTTGCGCTCTATCGCTGCGAAGACGAGCGCAGTGATGACGCCGAGCGCGGCGGATTCGGTGGGTGTCGCAATGCCGAAATAGATGCTGCCCATGACGATGACGAAGATGACCAGCGGCGGGATCAGCCCGCCGAGGGAGCGCCACCGTTCCTCCAAGCTGGGAACCCTCGTATCCCGCTTGCCATCGCCAGAGATCGCGTGAGCGCCGGCGATGTAAAGCATGAACAGGCCGGTCAGCAGCAGCCCGGGAATGACGCCGGCGACGAACAACTGGCTGATCGAGTTGTTGGTAAGGCTCCCGTAAATCAGCAGCGCGATGCTGGGCGGGATCAGGATCCCAAGCGTGCCACCAGCCGCCAACGAACCCAGCGCATGGGGCTTGGCGTAGCCGCGCTCGTTCAGCGCCGGCAGGGCGACCGTGCCGATGGTCGCCGCGGTCGCAAGAGATGATCCGGTGGTCGCCGCGAACAGCGAGCAACAGCCAACATTCGTGTGCAGCAGGCCGCCGGGCAGACGGCCCAGCCAGATCGAGAGGGCCCCGTACATGCGGTCGGCGATGCCCGATCGCAGCAGGATCTCCCCCATGAGGACGAATAACGGGACGGCGGTCAGGATGTTTTCGTTCTGCACGCCCCAGACTACGTTGCCGATGGAATTGACGAACGGCGCGCCGAACATGACCACCCCGCCGAAGACCCCGAGCCCGACCATCACCACAGCAATGGGCATGCCGATCAGAAGCAGGCCCAGACCGCAGAAGAAGACGATGAAGACCTCAAGGATTCCCATGGCGCTCCCCGGCCGGCTATTCGGCTGCCTTGCCGATCTGCTTAGGTGCCCGGCTCTTGGCCGCGGCGAGTTCTTCGCTTAGCTCTTCGGTGGCCGCCTTCGGGCTGAAGGCAATGTTTAGCTCGTCGATGCGTCCCCTGAGCAGATAGAGAGTGGCGCGAATCGCGAGGATGGCAGCAACCAGCGCAAATATGGCGAGACCGGCGTACCACAGGCTCTGCGGATAAACGAGCGGAGTCGCCCAAGGCGTCGGGGCCGTGCTGTGATATGCGACCGAATCGGCGACGATGTCGTAGGCCGTAAAGGCCAGCAGCCCTGCGAAAGCCGCGATCGAGACGACCGCCAGCCAATTGAGCATCGCCTGGGCGCCCTTCGGCAAACGGAAGTGGAGAAGGTCGATCCGCATATGGTTGCGCCCGATCAGCGCAACCGAAAAGGCCAGGGAAGAGGTCACGGCGAGCGTATAGCCGCCCAGTTCGTCGGCACCCTGGATAGACATGTCGAACGCCTTGCGCATGATCGTCTCGGCGCTGACCAGGACTGAAAGCGCCAGGCACATGTATCCGAAGAGCCGTCCGAGAAGGGCCGAGAGCAACTGCATTATCCTAAATTCCTTGCTGTTGCCTCGCGGTGCGAGAAAAGTCGCTTTCGGGCGCGCCGCCATGCACCGTAGGCGTTAGCGCCGTGCCCGAAAGCTCAGGAAGGAGGAATTTTCCTATTTCATTCCGACCACCGGGCCGAGGATCTCTTTCCACTTGGCAGCGCAGCCGGGCATGCTCTTTTCACAGACTTCGGACCAGGCCGGGAACGAGATCTTCGCGACCGCATCGGATACCAGCTTGAGGTCCGCGTCGGTCACCGGGACGTTCTTCAGATTGTACTTGGTGACGGTGGTACAGGGCTCCAGGCCGACATTGCAGCGCAGGGCATCGTTGAACAGCTCTTCCGAGTAGATCCAGATGTCGGCGTTCAGGCCGTTGATGGCGGACTGCAGCTTGTTCTGCTGATCGGCGTTCAGCTTCTTCCACGTGTCGAGGTTGATGGCATAGCCGTTGAATCCGACCTGGAATCCGATCGGCATGAAATACTCGGTGACCTCGGGCCAGCCGGCCGAGTTGGCGGAGCTGGCCCCGGTGATGGCGCATTCGACAACGCCGCGCGCCAACGCCTGCTGAGCTTCCGAAAAGCCGATCGCAACCGGAATTGCGCCCAGGCTTTCGACGAACTGGGCCAGGCTCTGGTCGTATACGCGGACCTTCTTGCCCTTGATGTCCTTCAGCCCGCCGATCGGGGTCTTGCAGAACAACACCTGCGGACCGAACGGCCAGAGGCCCAGAAGCTTGGCATTGAAACGCTCTTGCAGCCGTTCGTCGAAATAGACCTTGTAGCGCTCGTAGATCCTGCGGGCCATGTCGTAGTCCGGGTTCAGCCCGACCAGATCCTGGCCGAGCAGGAACGGCTCGTCACGCGCCGCCTGGGCGGTGCGGATCGAGACGATGTCGAAAAGACCGTTCTTGAGGACACGCAGCGTCTCTTCGGACTTCAGCCCGGTGACATCGATTGGGCGGTAGTCAGCCTTGATGTCGAGCCCTGTCCTTTCGGCGAAATTCTCGAAAAACGGCTGCTCCATGTTCTTCTGGATCAGGCCGGTCGCATGGGGCTGGCCCAGCACTTTGAGTGTCATCGTTTGAGCGGACGCCGGGGCGGTAAGAATGCCCAAAGCAAGCGCCGACGCTGTAACGGTTATCGCCTTTCTCGCTTTCATCAGTCGATTCCTCAGTCATGTTTGTTCGGTGTGTGCCGCTAGCCGCTTGGCGCCCTTGCCAACCGGGTCCGGCTTGCCGGGCCTTACGAGCCATCTGCTCGAAATCGGGGCGATGCCCGTAGTTTCGGTCCTCCCTGCAAGGAACCTTCAGACGCAAACCGCTAACTGGCGGCCATCTTATGACAGAATATTCCAAAATTGAATTAAATATTTTGTATTGTGTATAAGAAATCTGCTATGTTGGTACCCTCGGAAGGTGTAACGCATTGAGAAAAATATCATTCTGCAATCAGTGAATCCTTGATAACGTGCCGGAGCTTCGAACTCAAATGCTTGGCCAGTCCATGCCATCCCGAAAATCTGACACCTCAACTTTGGCGATCGACCGTTCGACGCTGCACTCACAGCTTGTCGGAACCTTGCGCGACATGATCGTCGAGATACGGCTCGCGCCGGGCGAACGGATCGACGAAAAGAGTCTGTGCGAATCGTTTGGCGTTTCGCGCACGCCACTGCGCGAGGCGCTCAAGGTGCTGGCATCGGAGGGCCTGGTTGAACTGCCGCCAAATCGTAGCGCCCGCACCACGCCGATCACTCGGCAGGGTGTCGAAGAGCTGTTCGAGGTCATCAGCTGGCTCGATCTGAACGGCGCAAAGGCTGCGGCCGTGAAGGCAACTGCCAAGGACATCGCGCATTTACGCGACATTCACCGGCAAATGCTTCGACACCATAAAGCGAGTGAGCGGACCGAATATTTCCGTCTTAACCGGGAATTCCATCTCGGAATCATCACCCTTGCCGGCAATTCCGTGCTGTCCGCCGTTTATGCGGGTCTGATGGCTCAGGCGCAGCGGGCGCGCTACGTCGCCATCCAGTCGCAGACCCATTGGGATCGGGGTATCGAGCAACACGAGCGGATCCTCGACGCCTTGGCTGATCGCAACGGCAAGGCGGCCGGCCGTCTCCTGTTCGAACATGTGCGGGAAACCGGCCAACGGGTGGCGCAGAGCCTCTCGGACGGCTAAGTGGCAGCCGCCGCGGACTCGCTCAATAACGCAAGGATCGACGTCGTGTTTCGCTGCTATGGGATAAGGCGGGTGGCGGCGTTCACGCTGCCGCTGCTCCGCGGCGCGGCGGATATGTCTGTCCGTGTCCAGTTGGTCGGGGCCCGCGGTCCCGACGTTGCGCTACTGCGCATCGCCCGCGCGCTGGTGATGTAGACCGATCGATGATGCTCGACGCGCGCCCCTTGACTCCGGAAGCATTCGCCCCGTTCGGCGACGTGCTGATGGGGTTCGATGCGGCTGGCGGCCCCGAACGTCACGAATTTGCCGCCCGCTTCCAGAACCTGCGCCCCGATGCGAGGCCCAACATGACTTTCATGAGGGTTCCGGTAGCGCACGGAGATGTGCCGATCCGGGCGCTGGAGCGCCACCGGTTTTCCAACCAGGCCTTCGTCCCACTGAACGGTACCCGCCATCTGGTGGTCGTCTGTCCATCGACCTCGACCGGCGCGCCCGACATTGCGGGGCTGCAAGCGTATATTGCCTCCGGAGTTCAGGCCATCAACTACGCCGCCGACGTCTGGCATGCGCCTCGCACCGCGCTCAGCGTACCGGGCGAATTCATCATGTTCCGATGGGACGACGGCTCGCCCGATGACACGGAACTCCTGCCGCTCGACGACGAAATCGTGGTGAGGAGGATCACCCGTGATGGGTTGGGTCCATAACGGCGACATTCGGATCCATTACGAGCAGGCTGGTCACGGGACGCCGGTCGTCTTCGCGCACGAGTTTGGCGGCGACCGCAGGATCTGGGAGCCACAGATCCGCTACCTCTCGCGCTTTCATCATTGCGTCGCCTTCAATGCACGGGGCTATCCGCCTTCGGATGTGCCGGCGGGAGTCGAAAGTTACAGCCAGGACATCTTCGTCGAAGACCTTGCGGCAGTTCTCGATGGTCTCGCCATCGGGCGCGCGCACCTCGTTGGTCTTTCCATGGGAAGCGGCACCGTGCTCGGCTTCACCCTGCGCCACCCCGACCGGGTGCGGTCCATGGTGCTCTGCGGCTGCGGCTACGGCTCGGACGCCGACCAGCGGCAGGATTGGCTGCGATCAAACGCCGAGATGGCCGAAACCCTGTTGACCGATCCCAAGGCCGCCGCCGAAGCCTACGCCCGCGGGCCCACACGGTTGCCATTCCGCGCCAAGGACGCGCTCGGATGGGCTGCGTTCGAGGCCGGGCTCAAGGCGCTCGATCCGCTCGGCGCCTCACTGACGCTCAAGGGAGTGCAACCGAGCCGCCCCAGCGTATTCGACCTCGAGGCGGGGCTGGCGACGCTTGACATCCCGGCCCTCATTGTCGTCGGAGATTCCGACGACCCCGCTCTCGCGCCGGCGCAGTTCCTCAAGCGCAGCATCCCCGCGGCCGCCCTAAGCGTGTTTCCACGCACCGGCCACGCCGTCAACACCGAAGAGCCGGCGCTGTTCAATCACGTGCTTTTCGAGTTCCTGAGTGCTGTCGACGCCGGCCGCTGGGGTGCGTAGATCGCTACGACCGCCGGCCGCACCTCGTCGATTAAGGTGCGAATCCATAACTTACCCGTCTCCTCGACATTCCGTGCGTCAGCCGGCACCGACCCATCGAGGCCATCTGCATCGGCACCTTGGTTGCGAGCAGATTTTGAACCTGTTACCGCAACCTGTTGATTTCATTGGGTCAGAATATTCCAGCCAAAATGAAAGCCCCGTAACTCACTGAGTTAACGGGGCTTTTCCTGTCGAAGTGGTTGCGGGGGCCCGCAACCACCGAGAATTGACTCTGTGCGTACCAGTCTAATCGGGGAC
>JBFIFO010000021.1:0-34307 GCA_041602815.1 Alphaproteobacteria bacterium
GGCGAGGATCACCGTCGCGGCGCCGGTGACGACGTCGCCACCGGCATAGATGCGGGCACGGGTCGTCCGCCCGTCCGTCTCGTTCGCGACGAGGCAGCCCCATTTGTCGGTCTCCAGACCGGTGGTGCTGCTCAGCAGCAGCGGGTTGGGGGTGGTGCCGATCGACAGCACCACGTTGTCCACGGGGAGCACGAACTCGCTGCCCGCCACCGGCACCGGGCGCGCGCGTCCCGACTCGTCGGGCTCGCCCAGCTCCATGACCTGGCACTTCAGCCCGGTGACCCAACCGTCATCGTTGCCCAGCACCTCGATGGGATTGGTCAGCCAGTGGAACTCGACGCCCTCCTCGATCGCATGGTGGTACTCCTCGATCCGGGCGGTCATCTCGGCCTCGCTGCGGCGGTAGACGATCAGCCCCTGCTCTGCGCCCATGCGCAGGGCCGAGCGCACGGTGTCCATCGCCGTGTTCCCGGCGCCGATCACGGCGATCCGCCTGCCGACCTTCATCGGCGTGTCCGAGTTGGGGAAGTCGTAGGCGCGCATCAGGTTGATCCGGGTCAGGAACTCATTGGCCGAATACACGCCGTTGAGGTTCTCGCCGGGGATGCCGAGGAACTTGGGCAGCCCGGCGCCCGTGCCGATGAAGACCGCGGCGAACCCCATCTTTTCCAGCAGGTCGTCGAGGGCGATGGTCTTGCCGACGATGACGTTGGTGACGATCTCGACGCCGCGCATTTTCAGGACATCGATCTCCCAATCGAGTACGGTGTTGGGCAGGCGGAATTCCGGAATGCCGTAGCGCAGCACCCCGCCCGCGGCGTGCAGCGCCTCGAACACCGTCACGTGATAGCCCATATCGGCGAGCTGGCCGGCACAGACCAGGCCGGCCGGGCCGGAGCCGACGACCGCGATCTTCTCCTCGCGCCACGGCGTCTGCGCACCGCCGTTGGCCGGCTGGCCGCGTTCCCAGTCGGCGACAAATCGCTCCAGGTGCCCGATGGCCGCGGCGTTGAAGCGGCTGTTCATGTGGCAGCGTTCCTCGCACTGGCTCTCCTGCGGGCAGACGCGGCCGCAGATCGCCGGCAGCGGATTGGCGTTGCGCAGGATCTCGGCGGCCGTCGCCAGGTCGCCGGCGGCGATGGCGTGGATGAAGTCCGGGATCGGGATGCGCACCGGGCAGCCCTCGACGCAGATCGCATCCTGGCAGCGCAGGCAGCGCTCGGCCTCGAACATCGCCCGCTGCAGATCGTAGCCTTCGTTGACCTCGAGGAAATCGTGGGCGCGTGCGCCGGGGTCGCGCTGCGGCATCGGCGTCTTGTCGGACCGCTTGACCGGCATCAGGCTCCTCCCGCCGCGCGCTGGCAGGCGGTGGCCTGCCGTTCCGCGGCTTCCCGTTCGAGATCGACGTACATCTTGTTGCGCCGTACCGCCTCGGTGAAATCCACCGCATGGGCGTCGAAGAACGGGCCATCGACGCAGGCGAACTTGACCTCGTTGCCGACGGTGACGCGGCAGCCGCCGCACATGCCGGTGCCGTCGATCATCAGGGGATCCATCGACACCAGGGTCTCGATTTGGGCGGCGCTCGTGGTTTCGGCGACGGCACGCATCATCGGCATCGGTCCGATCGCGATGACCCGGTCCGGTCGTCCCGGACCGTCGCCGTCGATCAGCTGCTGCAGGCGCTCGGTAACGAACCCCTTGAACCCGGCCGAGCCGTCATCGGTGCACAGCTCGACATCGCCGCAGACCGCGCGCAGCTCGTCGGTCAGGATCAGCAGTTCCTTCTCTCGCGCGCCGACGATCGCCGTCGTCCGGTCGCCACGCTGGGTCAGCTCGCGCATCAGGCACAGCAGCGCCGCCGCACCGAAACCGCCGCCGACGCCGACGACATGGCCGCCGGCCGCAATCTCCGGCGCGGTGCCCAGCGGGCCGACCAGGTCGAGGATCTCGTCGCCTTCGCCGAGCGCCGAAAGCATGCGCGTGGTAAACCCGACCGCCTGGACCACGATGGTCAGCTCGCCCTTGGCGGCGTCATAGTCGGCAATGGTCAGCGGGATCCGCTCTCCGTTCTCGTGTACGCGGAGGATGACGAACTGGCCCGGCCGCGCCGCCACCGAAATCATCGGCGCGTCGACGACGAACAGGGTGGTGACCGGGGTCAGCGGACGCTTCGTGAGGATTCGTGCCATCGCTCACAGACCCTCCTGCCCGTGCATCAGTTTCAACCGCCGCCAGCGCCGGTCGACTTCCTTCTCGATGGACTCGAGCCGTTCTGCGTTGTCGGGCCCAAGCAGGTGCCGGGTCTTGCCCATGAGCCCAAGCCAGTCGGCGACCGGCCGGCGGCGGCCGATGGCGTCCGGGTCATAGGTCAGGGTGGTGTTGCCCTTCTCCACCTCGTAGAGCGGGAAGAAACAGGAATCGAGGGCGGCCTGCAGCACCTCCTCGGCGGCATCGTCGGTGGTGCGCCAGTTCAGCGGGCAGAACGACAGCACCTTCCCATACACCATCCCCTCGCGCTTGGCGTACCACTGCGCCTTGGCGACCTTGCGCATGAAATCCTCGGGGTAGCCTTCGCTGGCGGTGAACACATAGGGCAGGTGGCAGGCGGCGAAGATCTGCGCCGTGTCCTTGTGGTGAAAGGCCTTGCCGGCCTTGACGTGACCGACTTCGCTGGTCGCGGTGCGGTGGCCCATCGGCGTTGCGTAGGAGAGCTGCGCACCGGTGTTCATGTAACCCTGGTTGTCGTACTCCAGTATGATCATGCGGTGATTGCGGTTGGCGGCGCCGAGCGCCGACCCCATGCCGATGTCCATGCCGCCATCGCCGGTAACCATCATGAAGGTGATGTCGGGCGATCCCGGCAGCTCGCCGCGCCGCATGCGCTCAAGATACATCTCGACAAGGCCGGAAAGAGTCGCAGCGCCGTTCTGGAACAGGTTGTGGATATAGGTGATGCGGTGTGCCGTGTGCGGGTAGCCCGTGGTCACCACCATGGCGCAGCCGGTCTGGAACAGCACGACGAGGTCGCCCTCGAGGATGCTGTAGGCCTGATGCAGCACTGGAAAGATGCCGCAGCCGGGGCAGCCGCCATGACCGGGGGCGACCCGGCACGGCACCGCAGTCATCGCCCAGAGCGGCTCGAGCTCGACCTTGAGGCGGCCGGCCCCCGGATCCTCGGTGACCTTGGCCATGCCCCGCGAGACTTCCTCGGCGTTGATCGGCGGCAGTCCGGGCAACGGTTTCTGCTTGGGGTCGCCGGCGTAGACTCCGTGATAGGCGAACGGCTTGTCGACAGATCCCTGCGCCGCCGCCTCGAGGACCTCGGCAAAGAACTGCTCGGCGTCCGCGTCGTAGAAATCGCGGCCGCCGAGACCGTAGACACGGTTGAGGACGAGGGTGCGGTTGTCCGGATCCTGTTGCAGTGCAGCCCGGATCTCGAGGGCAAGGTTGCCATTGCCGGCACCGTAGGAGTCGCCGCGGTCGCCGACCAGCACCGCGCGCACGTTCCCGAACAGCTTGCGCAGCTCATCACCGGGGAACGGGCGCAGTATGTTGAGCGAGACGACGCCGACCCGCTTGCCCTCGTCACGCAGCCGGTCGGCAACCTCCTTGGCGGTCTCGGCGGCCGAGTTGAGCAGCACGACTGCCGCTTCGGCGTCCTCCATGCGATACGCGTCGATCAGCGGGTAGCTGCGGCCGGTCAGGGTCGCCAGATCGGCCAGAACTTCGGGGATGACGCGCCGCGCGGCCTCCATCGCCTCCGTCAACTGCATCTTGTTGTTGATCAGGTCCGGGTCGTTCATGTAAGGCCCAAACGTCACCGGCCGCGCGGGATCGAGCGCGGTGATCGGAGCGTCCGGAGAGCCGAGGAACTCGCGCACCGCCTCGGAATCGTCAAAGACCTCCAGCCGACGTTTCTGGTGGCTGGTGATGAAACCGTCATAGGCCACCAGCACCGGCAACCGCACGTCCTTGTGCTCACCGATCCGGACGGCGGCGAAGTTGAGGTCGTATACCGCCTGCGGATCGCGGGCGAGCAGGATGATCCAGCCGGTGTTGAGGACGAAGTAGAGGTCGGAATGGTCGCAGCGGATGTCGAGCGGGCCGGACACCGCGCGGGTTGCGACGTTGAGGACCATCGGCACGCGCGTTCCCGCCTGCACCGGCAGCTGCTCCAGCGAGTACAGCAGTCCCTGGGACGAGGTCACGTTGAGCACCCGTCCGCCGCCCAATGCGGCGCCGTAGCAGATGCCGGCGGCACCGTGCTCGCCGTCGCCCGGCACCATGGCGATGTCGTGGGCGCCTTCCGCCTGCATCTCGGAGAGCGTCTCGGCCACCTCGGTGGACGGCGTGATCGGGAAGTAGCCCATCAGATGGAATCCGATGTCGCGTGCTGCCAGGGCCGCTGCCTCGTTTCCGTTGCGGAACTCGGCACGCTGGCGGACTGTGCCCTGCGGAACGGGATGTTGCTCCTGCCCGCCGGGCTGGAGGTCTTCGGCAACGGGCGAATTTTCGGTCGGCGTCAGGGATGCGTCCATATCAGCCATCCAGTTGCGGGAACAGCGGCTGCGTCAGCTTGGCGGCCAGTCCCGGGGTTTCCGCCTCGCGCGTCATCGCCCCGGTCGGGCATGTCTCGATACAGCGCAGGCAGCCCTTGCAGTAGCGGTAATCGATGCCGGTCAAGCGGACCGCGTCGGGCACCGGTTCGTTGCCCTCGGCCGTCCACACAAGGCAGAGGTCGGGGCACACCATGTCGCACATGCCGCAGTGAATGCACTTGTCGAGGTCCAGCACCGGCATCCAGCCAGTGCGTGAGGTTGACAGGTCGTTCCACGCGGTTGAGCCTGCGTTGAGGATGACGCCGCCCGGTGGCGCGGTTCGGTATCCCCAGAATGGGTCGGGCCGGATGATCGGCAGGTCGCCTTCAGCGCGACCGACACCGGGCAGCAGCTCGAACTCCTCGGTACCGCGCCGGAATGCGGCCTCATTGCTTGCCACCGCCTCCGGCCGCTTCTGGGCAAACGCGTCGGTCAGCGCCTTCTGGAGGACTTCGGTATCGAAGAACGGTACCGCTTCGGCAAGGGTGCCGAGCAGCACGGCGTTGGGCCGCGATTTCTCTTCCACGGCGATACGCTGAGCATCAATGCGGATAACCGTCGCGGTGCGTGGCAGGCGGGCAAGCCCGTCGGGAAGCTCGCCGGGCGGGCCTGTGAAGATCAGCGTTCCGGTAGCGCGGAACCCGGCAATTGTAGCCGGGTGGCTCAGCAGCGCACGGTGGAACACGACCACGACATCGGGCGACTCGACGGGCGCACTCGTTCGGATCGGACGACCTGCCGGGCCGAGGCGGATGAACGATCTGATTGCCGTGCCCTTTTTCTCCGAGCCGTAGGACGAGAAATGGGCACCGTTCAGGCCCATCCGCAACACCGCGGCGGTGGCCAGGATCTGGCCGGCAGCATGGGCGCCGAGGCCGCCAATCGATTCAAATCGGAGTTCAAACAGGCGGTCGTCGTGGGGTAATGAAACTGAGCCGTCCATCAATCGCTCAACCTTGGGAAAAGGAGATTATTCCTTGAAATAATGAAATTTTTATTTATCACTTGATACGTGCCCAACGCATTGACTTGGGTCAAACCACAGCCTGTCCAGGGCTTGTGACCGAGTCGATTTCGACTCCCGGCTCGACGACGCAAACGCTTCTTTGCCTGAAGGGGCAAAGGACAGCTAACCGGTTACGGCAAGCGAGCTCACACGGGATTTGCGCCGTCAGTCGAGCCAGCGTGCGCGAAACGTTTTCCGGTGCAATTCCAGCCACTGCAGTGCGGCGACGCCGATGATGTTGGTAATGGTGCCGTCGGCGACGCGCCGGAGCGCCATGTCCAGGATCTCGGTGAACGCGCGGATGTCTCCGCTCGCCTCGTCGAGGCCATGCGCGCCGCCGGCTCCTTTAGAGTCGACGCGGCCCGCAAAGGATCGCAACGCGTTCCGACGACCCGCCGGGGGTCGCGAACACGTCCATGACCGGCACCATGTCGATTGGGGTGCAGTCGGCTTCCTCGAGGAGTTCGCGCCGCACGACCTCTTCGGGAGTTGCGCCGGCCTCGACGAGCCCGGCCATGATTTCGGTAATCCACGGGCTGACTCCCGCGGCCGACGCGCCGACGCGAAACTGCTCGATCAGCACCACCTCGTCGCGTTTTCGATCATTGGCGAGAATGGCCGCCGCCGCTCGACGCGAAAGAAGCCTTGCCAGACTGTTTCGGATTCAAGAATATCGACATCGTCGCGGGTCATCACAATTCGACCTTTATTTGTTGCGAATATCCGTCAAACACAGCCTGCCCGGTGGACCATGGCCGTTCTCGAAACCGACCGCAAGCCTCAGCAGCGGCAGACCGTTACGGCGCCGCCGAAAGCCAATCGCATCGAGAAAATCGAGGTCAGCCGCCATCGGCTGCCTCTTGATCCTCCGTTTCCGGCAGCGTGGGACAGCCGGGCGCGCACGGCCTTCGATGTGGCAATTGTCAAGGTGACGACAGCGGACGGCGCGGTCGGCGTCGGCGTCGGTGGTGCCATGGATGGCATCGAGCGACATTATGAGCTGTTTGTGGGCCATGACCCCCTCGACCTGGACCGCCACGCGGCGGTCCTCGCCAATCTTGATTTTCACGGCAACCGACCGTGGGCCCTCGATGTCGCACTGTGGGATCTTGTCGGCAAGATCCGCAAACAGCCGGTGTGGCGCCTCCTTGGCGGAAATTCGGGCTCTGTGCCGTGCTACGCCTCGACAGGTGTGCTGCGCGGCAAGAACGCGCTTGCCGAAGCAGCGCGGGTCCTGTCCGGCAAAGGGTTCAAGGCGGTCAAGATCCGCCTTCACCATCCGGACTGGCGCGAGGATATTGCGCTGCTGGAGGCCGTGGCGGTCGCCCTCAACGGCAAGGCGGATCTTCTTGTCGACTGCAATCAAGGCTGGCGCATGCCATGGGACGTGGAGCCGTGCTGGACCTACCACCAGGCCCTTGCGGTGGCTTGGGAACTCAAGCGCCTCGGCGTCTATTGGATGGAGGAACCGGTGCATCACGGCGACGTCAAGGCGATGGCGGCTCTGCGCGGCGCCACCGGCTTGCGCATTGCCGCGGGCGAAATGACCCGTGGCGAACATGCGCTGCGCGACCTGATGGAGCGTAACGCGGTCGACGTGCTGCAGCCCGATGTGACGTTAACGGGCGGCGTTCTGGGCTTGAAGCGCCTCGCACGATGGGCGACGGAGAGGGATGTGGCCTTCACGCCGCACAGTTGGGGCAGCGGCATCGGCCTGCTCGTCAACGCTCATGTATTTGCCGGCTGTGGCGGCGGACCGTGGCTTGAATACCCGCTCGATCCTCCGGAATGGACGCCCGAACGGCGTGATTTCATGCTCACGCGGCCGGTTCAGGCGAACAAGGACGGTTCGCTCGAGCTCTCGGACGCTCCGGGATTTGGCATCGAACTGGACGACGAACGTCTGGCGGCGACCCGGGTGGACTGAACGCATCGGGGGGCTGGCCCGCATAGGGGCGGCATTCCGGGCAACCGGGAATCAGGAACGCGATCTGATCAGGGTTCGGTGCTCATCCGTATGCCGGGAATTTCGCGGCATCGCTTCTGTTCAACCAGCAGCAGGGTCGGCGCGATATTAGGCGCCGGGTCTTTGAGAATCTCACTATTGAGGTTCGGGCCGAGAGACTCGACAAGCACCACCTCGTTCTCCCAGCCGACCCGGTCGAGGCGGGTCCGCACGAACCAAACCACGGTTGCCGCACTGTGACCCGGCAGGCAGTCGCCGAAGAAGGCCCGGGTTTCTTCGACCAGCTGGCCGTCGACCCGGCTGTAGAGCTGCCCCGGATAGCGGTACCGTTTGGTACGCCGGGTCATGCGTCCTTCGAATGCGGAGTGTACATAGATGGACTTGTTTGACTCGCAGCCATGGCAACGCCGTCCGGCGTAGATGTTGAAAGGCGGGCGGTTGCGCGCGGCGAGCTGGCCGATGAACTCGAGCTCCACGATATCGGAGCGCATCTGGGTGCCGTTGCGGAACTCGACGGTCATGTTCTTCGGCCCGTAGATGCCGGACTTGACCTGCGAGATATTGGCGGTGATCCGCCGCGGCATCCAATCCTTGTCCACAATCAGACGGTCCTGCGCACAGCCGGCGAGGAGGCCGGTCGCGATGATCGTCAGGACTGCTCGCATCCAGGGGTGCATGTTTGCTATGCCTTCTTATGCTCCGCACGCACGATGCCGCCGGGTCACTTGGCCCTGCGCGCCCCACGGATTAGAGAGCAATAAGACTAAATATTTGTAAAAAAACGCCCCGCGAAATCAACGAAGGTCGCCGGTATCGACAACTGCGTCGGCTTTGCGGTGGGCACGGAGGCTGAGGCGCGGGAACGAACCGCTCAGGTCAGGCCGCAAGGATCGGGTGTGTGCCGCCTCAACTCGCCAGCGAAATGACCGGTTCCATCGCCTCCAGATGTTCGTCGGCAAGGTGGCATTTGATGATGTGGCCATCGCCCACCGTGCGCAGCGGGGGCATTTCCCGTTCGCACCGCCCGTCCGCCACCAGGTGCTTGCGCGGGCAGCGCGTCTGGAACGGGCAGCCGGGTGGCGGGTTCATCGCCGACGGGATGTCGCCTTCCAGCACGATACGCTTCTTGAGCACCGAAGTGTCAGCGATCGGCACGGCGGACAGGAGGGCTTCGGTGTAGGGATGGTAGGGCGGGGCGAAGACCTGCTCCGTCGTGCCCTGCTCGACGACATGGCCGAGATACATGACGACGATGCGGTCCGACAGATAGCGCACGATCGACAAATCGTGACTGATGAACAGCATGGTGGTGCGGGACGAGCGCTGAATGTCGACCAGCAGCTCGGTGACCGCCGCCTGCACCGATACGTCGAGAGCCGAGACCGGCTCGTCGGCGACGACGAGCTTCGGGCGGCCCGCGAAGGCGCGGGCGATGCCGATACGCTGCTTCTGGCCGCCCGAAAGTTGCCGTGGCATGCGCCGCTCGAACTCGCGCGGCAGCTTGACGAGGTCGAGCAGTTCCAGCATCACCTGTCGCCGTTCCGCCTGCGATGTTCCGACGCCGAATTTCTCGAGCGACCGGACGATTTGGCCACCGACCGTGTGACTCGGGTTCAGCGTGTCGAACGGGTTCTGGAACACCATCTGGATCGAACTGACGGTCTCGGTGTCGCGCTGGCCGATCTCGACAGTGCCGATTTCCCGGTTACCCAGCAGGACCTTGCCGTCGGTCAGCGTCTCAAGCCCCAGCAACACCCGTGCCAGGGTTGACTTGCCACAGCCGGATTCACCCACGATCGCGACGGTCTCCGCCTCGCGCGCCTCAAGCGAGACGTCTTCGTTGGCCTTGACGCTGCGCGTCTCGGTACCCCCGAAGATCTCGTTCGCCGCCACGCGATAGTATTTCTTCAGCTTCTCGACTTGCAGCACGGTTTCGCCCGGAGCGATCGGCTCGCCGGTGTGTTCGCCGACCAGCGCTGCCGACCAGTCTATGTCGTCGGTACGCGCGCATCTCGTCTCGTGCCCGTCGAGCCCCCGCGGCGTGCGCATCGGCAACTTGCCCTGATCGCACAGTCCCGACTCGAAATGGGCGCAACGCGGCCCGAAATTGCAGCCTGGCGGCCGTTCGTGCGGCAACGGCAGCTGGCCCGGGATGGCGATCAGCGGCCGCGCGGTCTTGTCGGCACTCGGCAGCGGGATCGAACGGAACAGTCCCTGCGTATAGGGATGCCGCATGTCATCGAAGATGTCTCCGACCGTACCGGTCTCGACAGCTTCGCCCGAATACATCACCGTGATCCGGTCACAGGTCTCGAGAATCAGGCCGAGGTTGTGGGAAATGAACAGCATCGACGTGCCGAACGATTTGCCGAGGTCCTTCACCAGCTCGACGATGCCGGCTTCGACGGTCACGTCCAGCGCGGTCGTCGGTTCGTCCATCAGGAGGAGTGCCGGATTGGACAGCAGCGCCATGGCGATGACGATGCGTTGTTGCTGGCCCCCCGACAGCTGATGCGGGTAGGCATCCATGACCCGCTGCGGGTCCGGAAGGCGCACCGACTCCAGCATCTCCAGGGCGCGCGCTCGCGCCGACCCCACGTCGATGCCTTCATGGATGATCGGTACCTCCATGAGCTGTTGGCCGACCCGCATGGCCGGATTGAGGCTGGCCATAGGCTCCTGGTAGACCATTGAAATGGCGGAGCCGCGGATCTGTCGCAGCTCGGCCTCCGACATTTCGCTCATATCGCGGCCACGGAAACGGATGGTGCCGCCGACGATACGGCCATTGCGGCCCAGATCACGCATGATGCCGAGGGCGACGGTGGACTTGCCGCAGCCCGACTCGCCGACCAGCCCCATGGCCTCACCGGGCATCACCGTGCACGAAAAATCCATGACCGCGGGAATTTCGCCGGCGCGGGTGAAGAACGAGATCGACAGGTTCTCGATGTCCAGGATCGGCTCGGTCATGGCCATTCGCGCTCCTCAGTCCCTCAGCGATTGCTCGCGCAATCCGTCCGCCAGCAGGTTAAGTCCGAGCACCAGCATCGCGAGGGCGATGGTCTGCGGCAGCACGATGGTCGGCGCGATGCGGATGAAGCCGCGTGTCTGGTTGATCATCGAACCCCAGTCCGGCGATTCCGGCGCCAGGCCGAGACCGAAGAACCCGAGCGTGCCCAGCAGGATCGTCGTATAGCCGATGCGCAGGCACAGATCGACGATCAGCGGGCCACGGGCGTTCGGCAGAATTTCCCATAGCATGATGTACCAGGCGCGCTCGCCGCGCGTCTGCGCGGCCGCCACGTAATCCCGGGTCTTGATGTCCATCGTGAGTCCGCGAACGATCCGGAACACGCCGGGCGAGCTGGCGAACACGACGGCGGCGAAGATGTTGAGCTCGTTGGGCTCGAGGCGGATCAGGCCGAACGGATCGCTATCGAAGACGAGCCCGGCATAAAGCCAGGCCCCGATTGCCGCGGTGGCCGCAAGCTGCACGGCGAGCACGCGCGGCCGCGTCGCATAGCGGCTGTAGAACAGCACGGTGAAGAAGAAGATCGGAAAGGCGAAGAAAATTCCGGACATGACGTTCGGGATCGCGGTCTCGCGCACGCCAGGCGTGACGAGCAGGTAGAACAGCAAGATCACGGGAAAGGCCAGCACCAGATTGGCAATGAAGGTCAAGACGGCATCCATGGCGCCGCCGAAGTAGCCTGCGGGCAGGCCGAGGGAGATACCGACCATATAGGCGACCAGCGTGGCGGCCGGGGCCACCGTCAGCACGAATTGCGCGCCGTGCACCATACGGCTGAACAGGTCGCGACCGAGATTGTCGCCGCCGAAATAGGCCGGAATTCCGGTGCTGGTCTCGATCGTGCCCGGCGGTTTGCGCTTGATCGCTGCGAACTGCTCGATCGGATCGAAGGTTGCGATGATCTCTGGAAACAGGGCGGTCAGCACCCAGAACAGGACGATGCCGAGCCCTATCATTCCGACATTGCTGTCGTAGAGACGCCCGTATAGTCCGAGGCGGCGCTTGAAGACGGCGCTGCTTCCCATAATGAGGGCGAGGCCGAGCCAGACCGGCCAGAACCGACCGATCACGCCGGCCCAGATGTCGAGGAAGCCGAGCGGTTCCATGGCCGCCCTACCTCACCCGGATTCGCGGGTTGAGATAGGCGTAGCCGATATCGGAAATCAGCTGGGTGATGATGACCACCGCCACGGAGACGATCGAGCAGGCGAGCAGCAGGTCGATGTCGTTGTTGTCGGCCGCTTCCACCAGCACCCAGCCGAATCCCTTGTAATTAAAAAGTTTTTCTACGATGACGACACCCGTCAGCAGCCAAGGAAACTGCAGCATGATGACCGTGAACGGCGCGATCAGGGCGTTGCGCAACGCATGCTTGACGACGATGGCGCGGAATGACAGGCCCTTGAGGCGGGCGGTGCGGATGTATTGCGAGGTCATGACCTCGGCCATCGAAGCGCGCGTCATCCGTGCGATGTAGCCCATGCCATAGAGAGACATGGTCATCACCGGCAGGGTGAAGTTGACGAAGGTCACGTCACCGGCCTTGGCGACTCCCTTCAGCACGCCCAGCCACGATGCGAAAATGACCGTGAACAGAATGCCGCTGACATATTCGGGCGTAGCGGTCGTGGCAATCGAGAGCACGGACAGCGAGCGATCGGTCTTGGATCCCTCGCGCATGCCCGCCAGGACGCCCACGACGAGCGCCGCCGGCACCATCGTGACCATCACCCAGAACGCAAGGACTCCGGTGTAGCCGAGCCGCTCCGGCAGAATGTCGACGACAGGCTTGCGGAAGCGCGTCGAATACCCGAGCTCGCCGGTCAGCGTATTGCCCAACCATTCGCCGTAACGCACGACGAGGGGTCGGCGATAGCCGTTCTTTTCCAGCCAGCTGTCGATGTGCTCGCTGGTCATCCGGTTGTTGTTCTGCTCCAGCGCCAGCTTTCGCAGATTGGGCTCCAGATTGACCAGCGTGAATACGATGAAGGTCAGCGCGAGCATGGTCGCTAGCATCACGCCCAGACGCCGCGCGATAAAGGCGAGCATTACACCTCCCGCTCTTTAGGCATTCAAGGCCCGGGCAGGGGCCGCGTCGCGCACGGCCCCCGACCTCACCATCAAGCGCCGTCCAGCCAGGTCTTGTCGAAATGCATCTCGAACGTTTGGTGCATCTTGTAGCCCCTGACGTTCGGCGTCATGTGGCAATACAGCGAGCGCCAATACGGCTGAATGATGATTCCTGAATCCTGAATGATTTTTTCGATGTCCTCCATCAGGACGCGGCGCTTGTCCGCGTCGGCCACCGCCAGCGCCTTGTTCAGCTTTCGGTCGAACTCCGGGTTTGAATAGCCGGTCTCGTTCCAGGCCTCGCCGGTCCGGTAGGCCAGAGCCAGCACCTGGACGCCCAGCGGGCGCATGTTCCAGTTGGTCGTCGAGAACGGATATTTTGTCCAGTCGTTCCAGAACGAGGATCCGGGAATGACGGTGCGCTTGACCTTGATACCCGCATCGCGCAGCTGCGCAGCGATGGCGTCAGTGGTGTTACGGCGCCAGTCGTCGTCGATCGATATCAGCTCGTGTTCGTAATCTGCGGCGCCGGCTTCCTTCAGCAGGGCCATCGCTTTTTTGGCATCGCGCTTTACCGGTGGCAGTTTATAATACTCGGGATGGATGGGGCAGACATGGTGGTTTTCTGCCGGTTCACCCAGGCCACCGTAACCGAGCTCCAACACCTTGCTGTTGTCTACGGCAAGCAATATTGCTTGACGCACGCGCTGATCGTCGTAGGGCTTGTTCTTGACATTCATACGGGCAACGATGGTCGCCGCCGTGACGACGTCGCTCTTGACCAGGTCGAATCCGTCCATGATGTCGACGAAATCGGCCGTGGTCTGATAATTGAGGTGGACCTCCTCCGCCTCGAAAGCCGCAACTTCGGCAGCCGGGTCGGTTCCGAAGTCGGTCCACTCGATACCGTCGAGGAAGGCTTCGCCACCCCACCAGCCGGATTTCCGGCGTTTGACGGACGCCCTGATGCCGACTTCGAACGTATCCAGTTCAAATGGACCCGTGCCAACCGGGAACGTTTTCAGGTCGCCGCCGTTTTTCTCGAAGTCGCGATGCACGATCAGACCGGGGTAATCGGCCATGCCGGGGATGATCGTGATGTCCGGCTCCGGCAGCACCAGTTTGACCGTGTAATCATCAACACGGACGACTCCGCCGCTACGGGCCTTCTTCGTGTTCGGATCGACCAGCCCACCCATGCGCGAAGCCATCGAATTGCCCTCGACGCCGGCCTCGCACCAGCGGGCTATATTGAAGATCACATCGTCGGCGTTGAAGACATCGCCGTTGTTCCATGTCACGCCCTTGCGGACATGTAGGACATATTCCTTGGCATCGTCACTGATGTCCCAACCCTCCAACAGCATCGGCTCGAAGGTGAAATCCGTCGTGTATCGCACGAGGGACTCGCAGAATTGTCGACCGACATTGCCCATCTCGCTCCAATCGTAGATGCGAGGGTCCTTGATGTCCTTGACGAACATCGAAACCTTAAGGATTCCGCCTTTCTTGCCTTGGGCTTTCGCTGTACTCGGTGCCGCCATACCTAGCAGCCCATAAGCGGTGGCTGTCGTTGCGCCGAAAGCGCTGGCGAGCGCAAGAAATTCGCGGCGGTCGAGGCGCCCCTCTTTGGCATCCCTGGCCCACGGTCTGATGAACGGGTGTAGCAGGCGCCCCCTGCGATCGGTGAATTTCTTCGACATTGTCCTTCTCCCTGGTGACGTACTTATTTTTCGGGCGCGCGCCGCAGCGCTCGCTGACACGTGCCAACATGGCCGAAAGCTTCGGGCAGTGGACACGTCCTGTCAATGACCGACTATAAGAATTACGACCATCGGCCGAATCTAAGCGTCAAACGGCCATTCCAATGCCGCGCACAAAACCATAATGATTGCAAGGCTTTCCGCCGCAGTTGGCCGGGATGTGCCAGGCGGTCACCCGGCATGGGCGGCCGGATTGGTCGCCCACAGGCAAGTCGTTTGTGCCGCGGTGGCAGGGTAACCGCGGCGCTCAGAAATCCTCGGGCAGCTCCAGCGTATCCAGCCACAGGGCTTCCTCGACGTCGATGCCTTTCGCGCGCAGCTTGTCCCCGTATCCGTCCAGCCAGCGCTGGAAGCTGGGCTCGGTCTCATAGCCCTTCTCCTTGACGTAGCGGAACTGGAAGTAGAAGTGGAACGGCTTGAAGTAGCCCGGCACCCGGTGGACTTCCGCCACGTCTCCGCTCTTTCCTTTCGCCGCCGCCGGCGAATCCGGGAAGAACTGGAACGTCGGCGTAAAAAGAACCCGCCACTTCCGCGCCAATTTCTTTTCAGTTGTCACCTCACCGTCGAAATCCGTGACCTCGCGGTCGCCCCACATGTTGAGCTGCAGGACGAAGAAATTCTCCTTCACGTAATCGACGAGCCGCGGGATCCGGAAATTCACTTCGTGCGTCTGCTTGCAGTACGGACAGCCCCGTTGCTCCCAGATGATGACCAACCGCCGTCCGGAATTCGCCGCTTCCGCGAGATCCTCGGACAGGTCCAGGAACGTCTCCTGGAACCACGGTTGCTTGTGCAGCCCGTCATCGCCCAGCTCCGGCGGCGGTAGGCGCCCGTCTCCTGTTGCGGCCGCGACGCTCCCGCCGGCGACTGCCAGCGCCAGGCCCAATGTCAGGGTTTGCAGCCAAAATCGCCGTATCATCGTCTTGCTCCCTCTAACCACCTCGTCGCTACGTCCGCAGGTGACGGCGGTTCCGCGATCACGGTATTCTATGCGAAGCAACGGCCCGAGTGCGGTCACTTCACGACCTGTTGTCCACCTATCGTGCAGTCAATTGCCGTTTCAGATAACTCCGGAACTGTTCGTTTTCGTAGGCCTCCTCATGCACGTAGCGGAACATCGCAAGAAAATGAGGCGCCTGGAAATAACCCGCCATCTGCGCCACGGTGCGCTTCTCCGCCGGCAAGTCTGCCAACCCGTCTGCTTCGGTTGGAAAGAACAGGAAGGTCGGCGAGAATCGGACACCGTATTTGCGCGCCAGCCGGCGCTCCTCGATCTCCTCGCCGTCGAAGTCGACGACGGCGCGCGACCCCTGCAGGTTCAATTGCAGAATCACGAAGTTGGCCTCGGCGAAGGCCCGGATTTCAGGTTCCTGGAAATTGACGAAATGCGTCTCCTTGCAATAGGGGCAGCCCTTGAGTTCCCACATGATGGCGAAGCGTTTGCCCGCTGCCTGCGCCTCCGCGAGGTCGTCGCGCAGGTCGAGGAAGCTCTGCAGGAACCAGGATTCGGTATAGAGCCCGTCCTCGGTGAGCACCGGTCCTTCAGCACCCGATGCTGGCGGCGCGATCAGGAAGATCGCCGCAAGTGCGAGCGTCACCGCAGTAAAGCCCGGAAATCGGGGCGCGGACATGGCATTCCTCCCGGCGTCGCTGTCCGGACCGCGTGCCAGGCGATGCGGACATTCTCATATTCAAGTTTTCGTATGTTAGCATAGCGGGTAGCTTCTGCGGAAAGCGAAATCTGGTTTCAAGCTGAGCGGTCACGGGAGGTTGCGGCAATGCGGTATCGGTTTTCGGCTGGCCATCGGCGCAATGCGGGTTGGGCGCGCTGTATGGCTCTGATCACGGCGGCGATATTGTTCGGCGCGACAATACAGGCGGCAGGTGCCGGCGAACTTCGCGCATTCAACACCGTCTTTGCCGACGCCTGGTCACACTATCGCGCCGCCGTGTTTTATGGACGCAGCGGCAATGTCGCCGTGGCCGCGCTCGAACTCGACGAATTCGTCAACCAGTGGTCCGCCCTGACCGCGCGGTTCGGCAAGGCGCCGCCGGACGCCTTTGCCGACGACGGTTCGTGGCAGGCGACACTGGAGTCGATCAGCACCGCAGCGCGACAGGCTCTTGCCCGTTTCGATGCCGGCGACGCGGAAGCGGCCGGCAAGATTCTCCAGCCCATCAGGGAGATCGCCGGCGACCTGCGCCGACGTAACGGCGTGACGGTCTATGCCGACGACGTCGACGAACTGGGGGCTGCGATGGATGTGCTCGCCCGATACCGCCGCGAAGTGACCGACCTTGCCGATGCGGAGGCGCGAGACATGGTGTCGCGTCAGGCCGCAGTGGTCGCCTACCTTTTCGAGAAGTGCGACGCGCGGGCGCCGGCCGCGATACGCGACGACCCGGAGTTCCGGCGCCTGATCACCGGGGCGCGCGACAGCATGGCCAAACTGCGGACTTCACTGCAGACAGGCGACCTGCGCCTGTACCGGATCGGCATCGGCGAGTTGCGCTCCTACGAACGAATTCTGTTCCTGCGTTTCGGGTGAAGCCGCGCTCCACTCAGCCGATCCGGCCGAACTGGGGGAAGGTCTCGAGCAGCCAGTTGCCGATATCGTTGATGCCGCCGGTAATGAACAGGATCCCGGTGGCGACCAACAGCGCCCCCATGGCGCGCTCGACCCAGACGATGTGGCGGCGGAACCGCGCCATGAATTTCAGGAACAGCGGTGCGAACAGCGCGGCCGCGATAAACGGAACACCGATGCCGGCGGCATAGGTGGCGAGCAGGGTCGCCCCGTGCAACGCCGAATCCTCGCTCGCCGCGACCATCAGGATGGCAGCGAGCACGGGGCCGACACAGGGTGTCCAGCCAAACGCGAAGGCGAGGCCCACCACATAGGCACCTGCGATGCCGGCGGGTTTACGCTCCAGATGGAAGCGCGCCTCGCGATAGAGCAGGGCGATTCGGAAGACGCCGAGAAAATGCAGGCCGAGGACGATGATCAGGAGCCCGGCAATGATCGACAGGATCTCGATATTCTCTACGATGATGCGGCCGAGTGCAGAGGCCGTGGCGCCGAACGCGACAAACACCGTGGCGAAGCCGAGGACGAATACCATCGAGGACAGCACGACCCGGATTGAAGCAGCTCGGTCAACGGCGGCGCCGTCCTCGAGCTGCTTCAGACTGACACCGCCGAGAAAGCAAAGATAGGGCGGCACCAGCGGCAGGATGCATGGCGAGAGAAAGCTCAGCATGCCGGCGATGAATGCGCCGTAGAACGTTGCATCCAGGCCGGTCATGGTCGCTCCTCTCAACTCGTCCCAGCGTCAGCCCCCGACCACGCGGATGTTCCTGTTGTCCGGGACGGTGATGACCTGCTTGCGCTCGATGTATTTGCTGACGACGTCCCAGATCGGTGGACCCTCGGTGCCCTCGTTCACCGACGCCCAGCCGGAGACGACGTAATTGCGTGCCGGATCGATCGGCTGTCCGGTTTTCAGCAGCCGCATGTCCGAAATCCGTTCGCCCATCCCGTTGTTCGGCGTGATGGCATAGGACATCCCGCCGACCCGGACCATATCGCCGCCCTGTTGGTAATACGGGTCCGGGTTGAACAGGTTGTCCGCGACGTCCTCCAGGATCACCTTCAGGAACTCGCCGGTGAACTCCGTCCGGTAGACGGCGGGATAGGTGATCGAGGTCTGGTTGTGGACGTCTTCGACCGTAATCTCCTGTCCCGGCAGCAGCGATGCGCCCCACCGGAAGCCCGGCGACAAGGCGATCTCGGCATCGCGCTCCTCGAGCAGGGCGTCGCAGATCAAGTCGTCAAACGTGCCGTTGAAGTTGCCGCGGCGGTACAGCAGGCTTTCGGTCCGGCCCAGGACCTTCGACAACGTGGCTGCGTGCGGCGCGCGGATTTCCTTGACCAGGGTGGCGATTTCCGGATCCGGCGCGATGACGTCGGAAAACACGGGGATCAACCGGTATCTGTAAGCGGCGACCTTGCCGTCTTTCACGTCGAGGTCGAGACGGGACAGGAACTTGCCGTGCGATCCGGAGGCGACGAGGAGCGTGCCATTCTCTTCCAGCGCCACAGGCAGCGCGTCGTGGGTATGTCCCGTCAGGATTACGTCGATACCGTCCACGCGGCTGGCCAGCTTGCGGTCGACATCGAAGCCATTGTGGCTGAGCAGGACGACCAGCCCGGCGCCGGCCGCGCGCGCCTCCTCCACCAGTTCGCGGACTCGGCTCTCCTGGATGCCGAAGCTCCAGGTCGGAATTTTGTAACGCGGATTGGCCACCGGCGTGTAGGGGAAGGCTTGGCCGACGACGCCGATCTTGACACCGCCGCGTTCGAAGTAGGCGATGCCGTCGAACACCGGCTCCTCCCACTCGGTATCGCGCACGTTTCCGGCTAGGAATGGAAACTCGAGTTGCTCGACAAGCTCCTGCACCCGGTTGGTTCCGTAGGTGAATTCCCAATGCGCAGTCATGGCGTCAGTTGCCAGCGCATTCATGGCGCGGACCATGTCGGCGCCCTCGGTCTGCAACGAGGTATAAGACCCCTGCCAGGTATCGCCACTGTCGAGGAAAAGCGTGTTGTCCGGCCGCTGGGCCCGGATCGCCCTGACCAGGGTGGCCAGCCTGTCGAGACCGCCGACGCGGCCATAGCTCTTCGCGAGAGCCACGAAATCCTCGCTGGTCAGCGCATAGGCTTCCGGCGATGTTGCCGGGATCGAGAATTTCTTGAGGAAGTCCTTGCCCGTGATGTGCGGCGGCAATCCACGGGCCTCGCCGACACCCATATTGATCGACGGCTCGCGGAAATACAGTGGAACCAACTGCGCGTGAATATCGGTGATATGCAACAGCGTGACTTGACCGAGGGGATCGAAGCGCAGCAGGTCGTCCTGCGTGATGTGCTGGCGTGCGGCGGCCCGTGTCAGGACGCCGGCACCGCCCATCAGCGTTGCCGTGGCCGCGGCCAGGGTAAAGAAATCGCGGCGCGTGAACATCTGGGAACTGTCTCCGAAAAATAAAGGGGGACGCGAACGGCCGCTCCCCCCGATTGCGCTATCGCTACGGTTCTAGTTGCGCACGGACGGCGATTCGACCGGCAGGCCGCGGCCCCGCCATGCGAGATAGAGTTCGAGATTGACGTACTCGTCGGAACCGTAATCGTACGGTGTCGCGCGGACCTGGCTGTTGCAGCCCCGGATCCGTCGGTGCAGCGAGCCGACCTTCTGCCATTTCAGGCGGTAGGTGGGAAATCCGTTGCTGTGGCCCTGGCTCAGCAGGTTGGCGCGGATCATGTTGCCCGCATTGTCCTCATGGCAGTGCTTGCAGGCCATGTCCAGCTGGCCGCGTCGCTGGAAATAGAATTCCTTGCCCTTCAGGAAGAAGTCCTTGCTCGGCCCACCGATGTCGACGTTCACCGGCATGTCGCGGGACTGGTACTTCACGAATGCCGACATGCCGAGCATCTCGTTCGACTCGTACTTGTACGGCTTGGCCTTCATGAATTTCTCGCGGCACTCGTTGATGCGGAGCTCCACATTGATCAGCTTGCCCCACGGCTGGTAGTACACGGGATATCGCGCGCCGACCCCCTTCATCGATTTCGCGGCGTCGCCGTGGCAGTCCGCACAGGATTTGTTGGCCTCGCCATCCTTCGCCGACCACAGCTCAGCACCGTAGTCCAGCGTCAGCATTGCGGGATTTTCGAAGTCGTCGTCCTGAATTGCCCGCGTCTCTGGCTCAGCGTAGGTGTAGCCGCTGCGGAGGTCGCCCACCTGATACTTTCCCCAGTCGCCGTCGGTGTGGGCGACCGACGAAAAACCAGCCAGGGCCGCCGTCGCCGCGACCACCCCGAAGACCTGTTTCGCCTGCATCCGGCATTTCCTCTCTGTTGTCATTATCCGGTCTCCTCGCCGTTCGATCACCGGCCGAGATCAGCTAACCGCAAGGTTGGCCGATTTGCTGTAGGTCTCGCCGTTGTCGTCGTGCCAGGTGAACTCCAGCTTGCCGCTTTCGGTGGCGCGAATGTGGAACGCCATGTAGGGGTTGGCCGAGATGGCCGGGTGCCAGTCGGCGCTGAAGACGACCTTGTCATTGAAGGTGCAAGTGAATTTGTTGATGATCTGTCGCGGAATGACCTGACCGTCCTTGTCCTTGCGCAGACCGGTTTCCATCTTGTGAGAGATCAGGGTCTTGATCTCAACAACTTCCCCTTTGACGGCCGACTTCGGCACTTTGATGCGGGGTTTGGCGCTTGCCATGTTCGTATCTCCCTTCGGATAGCTGTCCGTCAGCCGCCGCAGCCGCCGATCGTAACCTTGACCTCGACGGTCTCGCGATACACGCTGCCGTCACTCATTTCCGCAACCGCAACCACGTTCTGCGTTTTCAGAAGACGCATCCGGGTCGACGCCTTGGCAGCGCCGCTTGCCGGGGTAAAGTGCAGCGATGCGACCTGCGGGTTGGGGTTGCCTTCGGCAAAGATGTGCACCGACTTGACGTAGTCGTTGGCGGTCATCGGACTGTCGACCTCGACCCCGATAGGCACCGTATTGCCGTTCTCGGCGATCTGCGGCAGATCGAGCGTGATGCGCCCGGACTGCACGTTGGCGTCGCCGATTGTCTTCTTGATCGCCGCGTCTAGGGCCGCCTTGTCGGCCGCCGCGATGCTGGGGAGAAATCCCGTGCCGGCCACCGCGGCGGCCGCTCCGGTCAGAACCAGCACATGGCGACGAGTCACTCTTGCTGTCGATATCTTTCGGGTCATTTCTTTGGTTCCTCGGTCTTTGGAATTTCGATATTCCGGTATTCGGGCCATTCGCTTCCGTGGTACGCCCGGCATAGCACCATTATTCCGTCAGCGTTTGAAGATACGCGACGATGTCCTCGACCTCCTGGGCCGAAAGCACAGACTTGCCTTCGAAGCCCTTGAGCACCCGATGCAACCCGTCCGCTCGGTAGAACGCCGGCATGATGGTGTCGGGATTGGCGAATTTCGGATTGACGATCCGCAAACGCAGCTCACCGGCATCGTACCTGCTCCCGACACCGGCGAGATCCGGCCCAACTCCACCGTGGAACGGCTGGTCCGGAATCGGCATGGCGTGGCAGGCAAGACAGTTGCCTTTCTTGCGGTCGATGGCCAGTTTTCTGCCACTCTCGGGGTCTCCCGGTTGGCCGGTCAGTGATTTGGGGATGCTGTTTTGGTCCTTGACCGCGTACTTGACCAGCTCTTGGGCATCCGCGTTGACCGACATGACGGCCGCGGCCAGCAGGCTGGCAATGCCGAGAATGGCTGTGGGATATTTTCTTGTTTTCAAAGTTCCCTCCCGTCGGCCCGGAATCGCGTGTTCCGGAGCCTCATGGTTTCCACATAAGGGGCCAGGTAGGAAACCCTTTCACCCCCCATCCCGTCAGGTCATTATTGTTTTGCGCAATCATATTCATAAAACATGATTTATCAAGTTCGAATGTGACTGCTATAATGTTGCCTTACGGTGGGACGGCCTGGCAAGTACTGAGGATGGGTGCGTTCAGCACTGTCGTGTGGTGGGCAAGAGGCGGAGTGGAGCTGGCAATGATCTCTCACGCAATCCGGTGCGTGTTGATGGCCGCATGCATATGCGGGCTGTCGGTGCTTCCGGCTGCTGCGGCGGAGCTCGTTCTGTTCGAGGCCGCGGGGTGCGTCTGGTGCGAGGCATGGAACGCGGAGATCGGGATGATCTACCCGAAGGCGGCGGAGTCGCGGGTCGCGCCGTTGCGCCGTGTGGACGTACACGGAGAGCGGCCGCCCGACCTCGCCTCGGTGCGCGGCATCATCTACACGCCGACATTCGTACTGATGGACAGCGGCAAGGAAGTGGGTCGCATCACCGGGTACGCGGGCGAGGAATCTTTCTGGGGTCTGCTGGAAATCGAGTTGCGGAAACTGGACGACCAGACACCCAACGTCGCGGGCGCGTCGGAGGCAGGCCGGCTGCCAACAGTCCGACAGGGAGAATGATGATGAGAAAGTTTGCTCTTGCCGCTGCAGTCATTGGGTTATCAGGGTACGGGGCCAGCGCCCAGGATGATGCTCTTGTGACGTTGAAGGTGATGACGCCAGAGACGGCACTGACACTTGCCCAGGCTGCGCTGAAAGACTGTCGCGGTCGCGGGTATCAGGTTGCCGTCGCGGTCGTTGACCGGTTCGGTAACCTTCAAATCCTTTTGCGCGACCGGTTCGCCGGGCCACATACCCCCGAGACCGCACGCCGCAAAGCCTGGACCGCCGTCAGTTTCCGCACCGATACGCTGAGCATGGCCGAGTTCACCGAGGCTGGCAAGGAAGCGTCGGGCGTCCGGTTTGTCGACATGGCTATGATGGTCGGTGGCGGTGTGACCGTCGAGGCGGCGGGCTCGATCGTTGGCGGTATCGGCGTGTCTGGTGGGCCCGGAGGCGCCGCGGACGATGAATGCGCGCGGGTTGGGATTGCGGCAATTCAGGAGGATCTGGACTTTTGAGCGCGACCGTGCATGGCGACGAAACGATTAACTGATTATATGCGAATTTTGTGATATATCTAGAGTCGGTGATGACGAGAGGCAGGGCGGTGGCGACGGCCGGCGCGGCGATGTGCCTGGTGCCGCTGTCGGACGTGCGTCAGGTTGCCGAAATGGCATTGAGGGCTTGCGGGACAACCATATCGGCTGCGGCCGGACGAAACGGGAGGGCCATGTGGACGCATACTCCGTAGAGGAAAAGAGGGATTTCCGCGCTTTGTGGGACAACGCTGGCGAGGCCAACATGCTGCTGCGCGCGATGGCAAACGAAAACAGGCTGATGATTCTCTGTCTGCTCGCCGCTGGCGAACGTTCCGTCGGTGAGATCGAGGCGATGACGGGGGCACGGCAGCCGACTGTCTCGCAGCAGCTCGCCAGACTGCGCGCGGACGGACTCGTCGAATCACGGCGCGACGGCAAGACGATATACTATTCTCTGGTCTGCCCGCGCATCCGCCGGATCTTGGAACTGCTGGACCAGTTCTGCGGCGCAGATGCGGGGGACTACGCCGCCGGCAGCGATCGGGAGGCGGCCCGGCGCAAGTAGGCGCAGGCGGGCCGAACGTACCCCGGCAGCGGGTCGTCAGCGCGCCGCTTCCTGCCGCGGGGGCACGATGAAGCCGTAAATCGGGTAGTCGGTCGTACCGAACACGGAGCCCGGCGTATACCAGACCCGTACCGTCGACCAGTCGTTGTTGCGCGAAACGTCGCGAATCGGCGTATCGAGATGAATCTTTCCGTTGTTGAGCCAGTTCGCGTGACGCGCGATGACCTCGCGGTCGTTGACGACCTCCGTCACCACGGCGAGATGGCCAAATCGGTTGCGCCGCGTCTTGCTGAACACCATGACCGATCCGACGGTCGGACGCGTCGAGCGCTGATAGCGGCCGGCCGCCTGTTGCCACCACGTCCAGGCGTCGCCGCGGATGGCAATACCGGATTGCTCGCGGGCATAGGGTACGCATTGCAGCCGCCGGGCGGGCGTGATGATGCGCGGGCTGACGGTCGTGGCCGGCTGGATTTCCGGTGCGGAAAGAGGCGGCATTGCGACTGGCGCGTATATGACGGGCGGCCTCGGCTTCGGTGCATTGGCCGCCGCGATGCGCTCGCTGGTGGAGGGCCCGCAGCCGGCAAGAAAAGTGAGGGTAATCACGATGCCAGGGACAACGGTTCGGTTCATGCCAAACTCCTTGTTTCCCCCCGGTTCATGCCTTTCCCGGTCGTGGAGTCCAAGTTAATCGGCGTTTGTAAACAAAACGTTAGGGCCGCCAGAGATCGGTGGCGGCCCTTACCCGGTTGCCCCATTGCGCCTCACGCCGCCTGGATCCGCGTCCAGGCGTCGTCATAAAGACGCTGCGCGTCACCGATCTCGATCAGCGAATCGCATTTGGCCACAACCGCGTCCGGCGGATAGATCGCCGGGTTCTCGAGGTCCTCCTTGGCCACCAGCTTGCGGGCCGGCTTGTTGCTGGTCGCATAGTGGATGGTGTTGGCGATCTCCGCATTGACCACCGGGTCGTGCAGGTGGTCGATGAAGGCGTAGGCGTTGTCGACATTGGGCGCGCCCTTGGGGATGCAGACGCCGTCGATCCACACCAAACTGCCCTCGTCGGGCAGCACGTAAGACAGCTCGCTGTCCTCCGCCATCACCTTCAGGATGTCGCCGTTCCACTCCATCGCCATGTCGACGTCGCCGGATACCAGCATGTCCTGGCCGCTGTCGGGGGCAAAGGCCTTAACGTGTTTTTTCTGCCGCATCAACAGGTCGCGCGCGGCGGCGATATGCGCGGGGTCGGTGCTGTTCATCGGATGCCCGAGATAGAGCAGGGTGATACCCATAACGATGCGGGAATCGGCCATGAGCGCGATGCGGCCCGAATATGTTGCGTCGTCGAGCAGCGGCTTCCAGCTGCGCAGGTTCTGCACCTTGGTGGTCCTGTAGCCGACACCGACCGTGCCCCAGAAATACGGCACGTTGTATTTGCACCCGGGATCGAAGCTCGGATCGCGGAAGTTCTCGTCGATGTTCTCCCAGTTGGCCAGCCGCCCCTTGTCGATCGGCAGCAGCATGTCCGTTTTGATCATGGTCTCGATCATGTAGTCGCTGGGGAAGATGACGTCGTAGCCGGGATTGCCGGTCTTGAACTTCGCGAACATGTCGTCGAGATTGGCGTACAGGTCATAACGGACCTCGACGCCGGTCTTCTTCGAGAACGTGCCCAGCGTCGTTTCGCCGATATAGGTGTCCCAGTTGTAAACGTTGACCTGCCTGCTGGCAGCGCGGGCCGCGCCGCCGAAGCTGACTGCCATGGCGGCCGCGCCGCTGGCCTTGAGGAAATTGCGGCGGCTGTACAGCCAATCCGCTGTTGTTGGTTTCATCTTATCTTCTCCCTGTCGGTGTCCCGCGCGGACACGGGCCGATTATGCCCGAAGCAGGGAACGGCGAAAAGCGGTGAGTTGCCCCGGCTGGCCACACCGGGGTCCGCTGCGACCGACTGGCCATTGCCGCGGCCCGCCCGTTGCGGCATAGTCGGGCCGCACCGGATTGTCGACGAGCAAGAAGGCCAGAAATATGACGTTTAATCGCGCCCCCGTGGAGCCACTACCGGTTTCGCCGGCGCCGGACAAGCGCACGGGTCACTACCGCATTCGCATTATTGATCTGGTGCTGCCGGCCAACATCGGCGTCTATGATCGCGAGAAGCAGGCGCCGCAGCGGGTGCGCATCAATGTCGAGCTCACGGTCGCCGATCACGGCCGGCCGCTCCAAGACGACATCGCCAACGTCGTCTCCTACGAGGACATCGTCGGCGGCATCCGCGCGATTCTCGAGCGCGGCCACATCAATCTCGTCGAGACCCTGGCCGAGGATATCGCCGCGCTGTGCCTCGACGACCGTCGCGTGGCCGAAGCCCGGATCGCTGTCGACAAGCTCGACGTCGAGGCGGACGCCGCCGCCGTCGGCGTCGAGATCGAACGCGCCCGCTGACGTTCGGCGGAGGCGGGCGGGATCACCAACCGATGGGCGCGAACGGGGACGGCAATGGGCACTTCGCGAAGGCTGTCGCTGCCGGCATGTACGCGCACGACAACGCCGCGCGGTCCTGGGGAGTCGAGATCGACGAGATCCGGCCGCATTACGCGGTCGCCCGGATGACGGTGCGCGACGACATGCTGAACAGCCACGGCGTCTGCCACGGCGCGATGCTGTTCGCGCTGGCCGACACCGCCTTCGCCTATGCCTCGAACAGCGAGAACCGGGCGACGCTGGCCAATTCCTGCACCATCACCTTCACCGAGGCGGTGCCGGCCGGCGCGGTGCTGACGGCGGTGGCCGAGAAGCGCAGCCGCGGCCGCCGCACCGGCGTGTACGATGTCACGGTAACCACCGGCAAGGGCGCGGTGGTGGCCCTGTTCCGCGGCAATTCCTATGAGGTGCGCGGCGAGTCAGCTCCCGGCCTCGCCGGCCCGCGCGACACCTCCGAAGACTGACCTGCCGGTGCGACGAGGCGCCCGTTGCGATGCACGGCGCTTCATGCTTGAATGACCATAACCATAAAAACATTAAGACTTTTGTCCGGGGGACATGATGACAAGCATGCCGCAGCCGCTCGACCGGCGCGACCTCGAACCGATCGAAATCGCAAGCCGTGACGAGATCGCGGCACTCCAGTTCCAGCGCCTGAAATGGTCGCTCAATCACGCCTACGCCAACGTGCCGCACTATAAGGATACGTTCGAGGCCGCCGGCGTGCATCCGGATGACCTGAAGGACCTCTCGGACCTCGCGAAATTCCCGTTCACCGCCAAGGACGATTTGCGCGCCAACTATCCGTTCGGAATGTTCGCGGTACCGCGTGAGCGGGTGGTGCGCGTGCATGCTTCCAGCGGCACCACGGGCAAGCCGACCGTCGTCGGCTACACGAAATCCGACATCGATCTGTGGGCCGACCTGATGGCACGCTCGACCCGGGCCGCGGGCGGCAGGCCCGGCGACGTCGTCCACGTCTCCTACGGTTACGGCCTGTTCACCGGCGGCCTCGGTGCCCATTACGGGGCCGAGAGGCTGGGCTGCACGGTGATCCCGGTGTCCGGCGGCATGACCGAACGGCAGGTCCAGCTGATCGAGGATTTCGGCGCCACCATCATCATGGTGACCCCGTCCTACATGCTGGCCATTGCCGACGAATACAAGCGCCAGGGGCTGGATCCGCGCAAATCGCCGCTGCGCGTCGGCATGCATGGCGCCGAGCCGTGGACGCAGGCGATGCGCACCGAGATCGAAGACACGTTCGACATGGATGCGCTCGACCTTTACGGCCTTTCCGAGGTGATCGGCCCGGGCGTCGCCTGCGAATGCATCGAGACCAAGGACGGGCTGCATCTGTGGGAAGACCACTTCTATCCTGAAGTCATCGACCCCGTAACCGGCGCCGTACTGCCGGACGGCGAGATGGGCGAACTTGTGTTCACGTCGCTGACCAAGGAAGCCTTCCCGATCATCCGCTACCGCACCCGCGATCTGACCCGACTGCTCCCCGGCACGGCCCGCAGCATGCGGCGCATGGAGAAGGTCACCGGCCGTTCCGACGACATGATGATCGTGCGCGGCGTCAACGTCTTCCCCTCGCAGATCGAGGAGCAGATCCTCAAGGACGAGCGGCTGTCGCCCCACTACGTGCTCGAATTGTCCAGCAAGGGTCGGCTGGATGCGCTGACCGTGGTGGTCGAGCCGCGGCCCGGCCGGCATATGGGCGGCGACGAATCGGCGGCGGCGTCGGCGCGGCTTGCCGATGCCGTGCGCGCCTTCACCGGCGTCCATGTCGACGTGCGTCTGGTGCCCGTCGGCGGCATCGAGCGCTCCATGGGCAAGGCCAAGCGCATCGTCGACCTGCGCGACAACGGCTGAGCGCCCGCAGGCGCACCGCCTCAGAGCTCGTCCTCGGCCACCACCACCAGGGCGTCGTCCGCCGTCAGCGTGTAGGTCGCGTTCTTGTCCGGCACCAGACGGACGCCGAAATTGTCCTCGATATCCGCCGCGCAGCGTGCCTCACGCACCCCGATGCAGATCTCCCGGCGCTTGTTGGCGATCGCAAGCAAGTCGGCGAAACGCACCTCGAGCGGCAAGGTCTCGAAATAGAGCGAGGCGGGCTTCAGATAGATCTCCGACCCGCTCTCCTCGAACAGGTTGTCGTAGACAGCCTTGATGTCCGGCTCCTCGCTGATCTGCGCGAGGATGTTGCTGACCAGCCGGTTCGAGATGATGAAATCGTTCACCCCGGCCTTGGAGATCAGTTCCTGGTTGTCGGAGTCCATCACCTCGGTGATCAGCGCTGTACGGCCGGCCTCATCCGGGTTCGCCTTGAAGATGGCCCGCAGCAGAAGCAGGATGATGATGGTGTCCGAATCCGTCCTCTCGGAATCGCCGTTCGCGCGCCCTTGGCTCAGGATGACGATGTTGTCGTAGGTGAACGGCTTCAGCGCCACCAGCACCTCGTTGGACAGCGGGTTCGCGTCGTACAGGTGCAGCGACAGCTTGCCGAGCTCCTGGCGCAGCGCCTGTACCTGCTGAGTGATGTCCTCCGACGGCCGGTCGACGACGATGTCGATCACCGATTCGTCGCGCACGTAGTCCGCGAGCTCGCGGGCAAAGATCAGGGCCTTGCGGTTCCAGCCGAGGATCAGATTGCGTTCGCGTCGCGGCTCCAGCCGCCCTTCGCGCAGCTTGTGGTCGGCCGGCGTGGCCACCGGCTTGCGGCGCAGCTTGATGGTGGAATCGTCCTGGGCGAGGATCAGGATCTCGTCGCCGTCCTGCATCGGCGTCTCAGGGTCGGGGTTGACGATGATCTCGCCGTCGGGCCGCCGGAGTCCCATCGGCACGCCGTCCGCGAACCGGTATTGCAGCTCCGAGAACCGGGCCCCGCGCCAGTCGGCGCCATGGAAGTACATCTCCGAGCGGTCGAAGGACAGTATCTCGTTGTAGACCACGGCAAGGCCGCTGGTCCGCGATGTCTGCACCAGGATCTTGGCGAGGATCTCCTCGGTGTCGACGGCGCGCACCTCGTCGGGTGCGATCTGCTCGACGATGCGGCGGTTCCGCGCGTCGAAGATCTCGGCGACGATGTTGTGCCGCTTGTCCTCGGGCTTGGTGGCGACGACCGCCAGCACGGTCTTGATCACCCGCGAGTCGCTCGCCGCCTTGTCCTCCGCCGTCGCCGAATCGGCGCAACTGGCGAGCACGATGATCGACTTGCAGTCCTCCACCGTCACGCGGTCGAGATTGGCGAGCAGCGAGGTATTGCCGGACCGGGTGATGACCCGCGTGTTCTGCGTATCGGGGACGCGGGCGCGCAGGGTTTCGTCCATCTCCTCCTTGTCCATCTCGGAGAGGATGGCGATGGCCGGGCTGCGTTCGCTCTCGTTGGCCATAACCAGCTCGCGGATGATCTCGACGACGCGCTCGTTCCAGCCGAGGATCAGGGTGTGGCCGGATTCCAGTACCTTGGAGTGGCCCTGCCTGAGATCGCTGAGCTTCTGGTCCAGCGCGGTCGTGATCACGGCGATCAGCATCGACAGGAGGATCACCCCGGACAGGCCGGCGAGCACGGCGGGGAACTTGTATTCGGTAGGGGTCGACAGGTCCTGCGCCATGTTGCCCGGGTCGGTGAGCTGCAGGAAGGTGACGTAGAGGTTCTGCAGCAAATCGTCCCCCGGCGCCGCGCCGTCGGGATACAGCAGGAAGACCAGGGCGCGCAGGCTGCCGATCACCAGCAGCAGCACCAGGAAGGCGATCACCAGGCTGAAGAAGACGGACATGCCGCCCCTGGAGATGAAATTGTCGAACCGGTAGCGCAGGATCTGCGAGAGTCTGGCGTTCGTCATGCGATGCGTTCCGCCCGGAACCGGGGCCCGTTGTTGCGACGCGGGACTGCAGGGTGTGACGGTCTCCCGCCGGCCATTTGACAGCCAAGGGATTAAACAAAGGTGAGCGTCGGCCGATTTTCTTGCGCCTGGCCCGCACTGCCGCGCCACGTGGAACGAGCCCATGCGTTAGGGTTTTCCGCGGGTTTCAGGACGGTGCTGCAGAACTCGACCATCGCGGCCCGCGGACGGGGGTGGGCACCGGCCGTAACGGCCTAGGGTCAGCCGGGCGCACGTGGGAGACGCCCGACCCTCGGAACGAGCGCATTTTGACGATATACGACGCGGGACCTCCGCCAGAATGGGAACAGCAAAAGGCCTGTCTCGCTCTCGGTATGCCACGCGTCGTCGCTAAGGTGCTCGACGACCCATCTGTGTGGTGTTGCGCCGCGGAAGACGATCTTCAGCCGGCACAAGTCGGACAGGCCGAAGGCGAAGCAGTCCAGAGCTTCGTTCGGATCGTGGAAGCGCTGGTGCCAGCCTTCGTAGGTGACGACGTAGCCGTCCTCATCCAAATGGAACCCAACGGCAAATCCCTGCGGGGTCGAGGGCAGGATGCAGATCCATCCGGGACCCTCCTCGAAGCGCACAGCCGGGAGATCGACGAAACGCTCACGGATTTCCGCTACGGGGTCCATCATTACAGTTCCCTGGCCGTTCTGGACGTAGGCCGACGATAGTGCAACCGCGTTAACGTCCCTTCAAGCGCCATGCGCAGGCACAATATTGCGACGTCGCCGGCTTCTTTTCCACGGCTGGCCGTGGATTGGCTCGCGTCGGCGGAAATCCCTCCCGCCCGCGGCCTTGAGGTATGTCAATGTGCCGGCGGCGCGTTGCGGCTAGCGTCTTTCTGCCGCCGCAGGGGAGGGACGGCGCAAGCCCATCACCAATACCTGCCCGACGGCGCACCCGTAATGCCGGCCCCGCAACATTGTCTGGGGCCGGCCGGTTTGTGCGTTGCCGATCGCGACGCCGTGGCGGGTGCCGAACCAGCATTCGGGTCCGTCAGGGACCTGAATAGGAAACGACAGGGGAGTTTCATGAAGAAAATCGTTCTGACGACCGCCGCCCTGCTTGTCGGGCTGTACGCCTCTACGGCGATGGCCGACGAGGTGACCGACCAGATCCAGGAGGGCCTCAAGGCGTACGAGAAGGGGGACTACGATACCGCGGCGCTCGCGCTCGACACCGCCGGCACCCTGATCCGGCAGATGCAGGCGAACAGTCTGAGCGGCGTCCTGCCCGAGCCGCTTGACGGCTGGACCGCAGAGGACGCGGAGACCAGCTCCGCCGGCGCGGCCATGTTCGGCGGCGGCCTGCAGGCCAGCCGCGCGTACCACAAGGACGAGGAGAACATCACCATCACCATCATCGGCAATTCGCCGATGCTGCAGGCGATGAGCATGATGTTCGCAAACCCGGCGATGCAGGGCGGCGGCGCGAAGCTGATCATCGTCGACGGGCGCAAGGTCATCCAGAACAAGGAGGACCGCTCGCTGCAGACCATGATCAACAACAATTTCCTCGTTTCCGTCGAGGGTGAGCAGGGAACCGCCGACGAATCGCTGCGGGCCTATTTCGACGCCATCGATTTCGCGGCGCTCGAGAAGTTCGGCCAGTAGCCGGCTGCTGCATACCGCCCCGGCCTGACGCGCGGCGCGACGGCACGCATGGTCGCGCCGGCCTTTGGGCCGGCAAATGTCCGCGCGCTACCGGACGATCTGCCACGAGCCGTCGGGCTGGCGGCAAGCGGTGCCGTAGCCCTGGTTCTGGCGGCCGCCGACCATCACCGTGGCCTGGTATTCGCGGCACTGGCGGCCGCCGTTGTCACTGAACGTGCGCGACGGCGTCACTCGGTACTGAGCGCCCTCGTTTGGGTTCTGCCATTCGATGGTCCGGTTGTCCGGCGCCTGTTCGAAGACCTGGCCGGCGCAGGTCCGGTCGACCTCGTCCATGCGGCGACCGATCTCGCTGCCGACGATGACCCCGACGAGGGTGCCCACCGCGGTCGCCGCCATCTGGCCCTTGCCGTCGCCGAACTGCGAGCCGGCATAGGCGCCGGCCGCACCGCCGAGCAAGGCGCCGATCGCCTGTCGGTTGCAGTTGCCGAGGTCGATGCCGAACGGCGCGCCGACCAGCGTCGCCGGCCCCTGCTTGGCGTGTTTCGGCCAGTAGCGGCCGCCGGCCATGGGCCTGCGGGCCGACTTGCACTTCAGCTCCTCCTTGTAGCCCTTCGTCGACTCCTCGTACTTGTACCGGCAGTCGTCGTAGCGCGTCTCATACTTGTATTTCGGACGCACGGCCGCCTCGCGCTTGCACTTGTACTCTTCCTTGTAGCCGTGCCTGTTTTCGCTGTAGCTGTACTTGCAGTCGCCCTGTTTCCATTCGTACTTGTAGTCGTCGGAACCGGCATGGGCCGCGCCGCCCGGCACGAGGCTGGCCATGGCAAGTGCCAGCACGACCGCGGCGGGGCGGCGGACAGCGGCTGCGATGTCGGGAAGGCAGGAGATCGGGCGCATCGTTCATTCTCCCTTGTTCGGACCCGGCCCGTGCGGCGCCGGACTGGGACGTGTGACCCCTCGCCGATAGGATCTTGCGCGCGGCGGAATTGTCAATGGGGAACAGCGGGGTGCGAGACCGGTCAGGAACAGCTCCGCGCCCGCTGGATATCCAACGGGCCATTTGATTGGAGCGATGACCGGAAGATTTCACCTTAAGTTTCGTGTGGAAAAGACCGCCGGCTTGTGCGAGTATCGCGTTTGTCTGTCATCGGCACCGGCATGGCCGGTGGCAATGCTCCCGCCCCGAACTCGACTGCCGCATTTCCGGGGCGGGATGAGGATGACCGACTGATCGCGGCCACCCGACAAGAATACGGAATACGGCGCGTGCCGAGAGGGTCGTTGCCCGAACGCAGCGACGGATTCCGATTAGCCGTCAGGGCAGGAACCCGACGCTCCCCGAACTCCATGGCGGCGCGCTCGGGCGGTTTCATTCTCGAGAACGGGGTGCGACATGCACAGACGAAATACGTCATACCTGACCGTATTGACGACCGGCTTTCTGAGCCTGTTGGTCTTGCTGCTTTCGGCAGCCTGGCCGCTCGCGCAGACCCTTGCGCCAGTAAAAGGAGAATTCACGGTCGTCTTTCAAGGTGTCGACCAGGACACCGGCGCGCTGATCTTCGAGGGGTTCAAAACCGGGGAGATTCCCGGCGATCTGTCCATCAGGGCTAGGCTGGACAGGCAGACCGGGACAGCGCTGCATTTTCTCGCCGAATGGAAGCTGCTTACCCCGTGGAACGAAACCATGCACGGGGAGAACACCGCCGTGCTCAGCACGGCCTCGCTGCATTTCCGCGAACACGGCGTGATCGTCGCCGCAACGGGTAGCCTGACCGAACTGATCGGCGATTTCATCGTCATTCACGGACAGTTCAGCGACCTCAGCTTCATGCCGGGATTGATGCAGATCGATGGCGTCGCGACAATCGTCCCCTCGCGGGCCCGACTCCATTAGGGACGACTGCAGAGCGCATCCACGCGCCGAGTTGCGGGAAGAGCCACGCATGTGACCACGCGGCCACTTGCCCGTGCCTCTGTGCCGGCATATCCGCAGACCCGGCGACATCCCGCATTCGAGACAAATCCGCTGGCACGCTTATTGCTCTAGCCAGTGAAATTCGGTTTTTTGCGGAATTGGTGGGCGAAATGGAACACAAACCCGTGGACGTCCTCGCGGACCAGATGGCGACCGGCCCCGTGGCCGGCGATGCACCCTTCGGCATGGTCGGCGCGGACAACGGTCCGGCCGTCGAACGCGACCCGCATGCGATCATTGCCGGGCTGCGCGGTGAAATGGAACGGGTGTGCCTGACCGCCGAATCCAGCTGCATCTGCCTTGTCAGCCCCGATGGCGCGGTTGACGATGCGACGATGAGCGTCCTCGGCGACTGGATCACGTCCAGCCTGCGCTCCATCGACGATCTGTACCGCATTTCGGGCGACAAGTATCTGCTCGTCCTGCGCCAGGTCGACCGCGACGGCGCGGTCTATTTCATCAAGAAAATGCGCGAGCGGATGCTCTCGGAGTTCCCGTCCGTCCTCCGCAATAACGAGCAAGGCAAGGTGACGGCATCCTTCGGCGGCACGATCATGGATTCGATGGCGCCCCTGCACGAGCATATGGATCGCGCCTCTGAAGCGCATACCTGGGCGCTCAAGGGCAAGGGCGACACGATCTGCATGTGGACCCCGCGCTTCTGAGCGGGAGCAACCCCGAACATAGCGAGCCCAAGACGCTAGAGGCATCGATCCGCGCGCCTGTGACGCCGGGGGTGCGGGCCGGGTCGCGGGGCCGCCCGCGCCCCCCCGGGTGACA
>JBFIFO010000022.1:0-33508 GCA_041602815.1 Alphaproteobacteria bacterium
CATCATGTCCTCCTCGTGCTCCTCCTCGATGACGTCGACCACGTCGTCGACGGTGATCACGCCGACGAGGCGGCCGCTCTCATCGACCACCGGCGCCTCCACGAGTCCGTACTGTCGGAACAGGAACGCCACGTCCTCCTGGTCCATGGTGACCGGTATCGGGCGGAATTCCTCGTCCATGATCTCGGTGACGGCGACCGGCCGCTTGGTCCGCAGCACGCGGCTGAGCGGGACCATGCCCAGCGGCTTGTGCATCGGATCGACGATGATGACGTCGAAGAAGTCGTCGGGCAGCTCGGCGTCGGAGCGCATGTAGTCGATCGTCTCGCCGACCGACCAGACAGCGGGAATTGCCACCACCTCCCGCCGCATCAGGCGCCCGGCGCTGTCCTCCGGCCAGGCCAGCGCCTCCTCGTACAGGACACGCTCGCTGTCCGGGATCGCGTCGAGCAGTTCCTGCTGCTCGGCCTCGTCGAGATCCTCGATCAGGTCGATCGCATCGTCCGTCTCGAGGTCTGTGACGACGGCGGCGATCTCATGCGGCTCGAGGACCGCGAGGACGTCTTCGCGAACGGTCTCGTCGAGATGCGAAACGACCTCGGCGTCCAGTTGGTCGCGGATCGTCTCGATGACGATGGTCCGCACCGTCGAACCGAGGTGTTCGAGGAGGTCGGCCAGATCCGCCGCATGCAGAGGCGCGACCAGCGACGGGATGTCCTCGCGCCGGCCTTCCTGGGCCGCCAGATTGATGTCGTCGACGAGGTCGTCCGAAAAGCCGTACAGGCCTTCCAGCTCGTTGTCAGCCTCCGGCGGCGGTGCGCCCTCCGGCGCGATATCGTGTCCGGCGTCGGTCATCGGTCGGCGCAGCCTGCGGCCAGCTGGGTCTGGGCATCGACAGCGGCGAGCGCCGTCATGTTGACGAGGCCGCGCGTGCTGATCGACGGCGTGACGATGTGGATCGGGCGGGCCATGCCCAACAGGATCGGGCCGACCGACAGTCCCTCGCCGAGAACCTTGAGCAGGTTGTAGGCGATGTTGGCGGCGTCGAGCGAGGGCATGATCATCACGTTTGCGCTCCCCTCAAGCCGGCAGCCGGGATAGAAACGGTCGCGGATTTCCGAGACCAGCGCGGTATCGGCATGCATCTCGCCCTCCACTTCGAGTTCGGGATGCTCGCGCTGCAGGACGGCCACGGCATCGCGCATGCGCCGCGCCGTATCCGAGTCGACCGAGCCGAAATTCGAATGGGAGAGCAGGGCGATCTTCGGCGCGATCCCGAACAGCTTCAGTTCGTCGGCCACGAGCATTGTCATTTCGGCGATACCGACGGCATCCCGTTCCACGTTCACGTGGGTGTCGGCGACGAAGTAGGTGCCCTTGCTGAGGATCAGTGCGGTCAGTGCTGCCGGTGTACTGACCCCGTCGCGCAGGCCGATTACGTCGCGCGCATGGCCGAGATGCCGCTGATACATGCCGGACGTTCCGCAGATCGCGGCATCGACCTCGCCGCGGCGGAGCATCAGGCAGGCGATCACCGTCGTCCGCGTGCGCACCACCATTTGCGCATAGCTGGGCGATACCCCTTTGCGCGCCATCAGGTCGTGGTAGAGCTGCCAGTATTCGCCGTAGCGCGGGTCGTCCTGCGGATCGCAGAGTTCGAAATCGTCATCCACGTTGAGCCGCAGGCCGAATCTTCGGATCCGGCTGATCACGACCCGCCGGCGTCCGATCAGAATCGGCCGTGCCAACCCCTCATCGACCACGACCTGGACGGCGCGCAGCACGCGCTCGCTCTCGCCCTCGGCATAGACGATCCGGCGCGGGTCGGCGCGGGCGGCTTCGAACAGCGGCTTCATCACCAGGCCGGAGCGGAACACGAACTGGTCGAGCCGGGCGCGGTATGCCTCGAAATCCTCGATCGGCCGCGTGGCGACGCCGCTGTCCATGGCGGCCTTGGCCACGGCGGGGGCAATCGCGGTGATCAGCCGCGGGTCGAACGGTCGGGGGATGAGGTAGTCCGGTCCAAACGCCGCGGGTTGCCCGCCATAGGCCTTGAGCACGATATCCGACGCCTCGGCCCTGGCGAGGTTGGCCAGCGCATGCACGCAGGCGACTTTCATCGCCTCGTTGATGTCGGTCGCCCCGACGTCGAGCGCGCCGCGGAAGATGAAGGGGAAGCACAACACGTTGTTGACCTGGTTCGGATAGTCAGAGCGGCCGGTGGCGATGATGGCATCGGGTCGCGCCTCGCGCGCCTCTTCCGGCGCGATTTCCGGGACCGGGTTGGCGAGCGCCATGATCAACGGCTTCTTGGCCATGGTCTTGACCATCGCCGGTTTCAGCACCCCGGGCGCGGACAGGCCGAGGAAGATGTCGGCGCCCTCGATCACCTCCGCCAGCGTGCGCTTCTCGGTCTTCCTCGCATAGCGCACCTTGCGTGGGTCCATCTCTTCCTTGCGGCCTTCATAGACGACACCGTGGATATCGGTCGCAATGATGTTCTCGACCTTCATGCCGAGATCGACGAGCAAATCGAGGCATGCCAGCGCTGCCGCCCCGGCGCCCGAGGTCACCAGCTTGGCCTTCTCGATCTTCTTGCCGACGATCGACAGGCCGTTCCAGATTGCCGCCGCCACGATGATCGCGGTGCCGTGCTGATCGTCGTGAAACACCGGGATGTTCATGCGCTCGCGCAGTCTCTGCTCGATCTCGAAGCACTCCGGCGCCTTGATGTCCTCCAGATTGACGGCGCCGAAGGTCGGCTCGAGCGCCGCGACCACCTCGACGAAGTGGTCGGGCTCGGTGGCGCTGACCTCGATATCGAATACGTCGATGCCGGCGAATTTCTTGAACAGCACCGCCTTGCCTTCCATGACGGGCTTGGAGGCCAGCGGCCCGATCGGCCCGAGGCCGAGTACGGCGGTCCCGTTGGAAATCACCGCGACGAGATTGCCCCGTGCCGTGACCGTGGCCACCTCGGCCGGATCCTTCACGATGGCGCGGCAAGCGGCCGCGACGCCCGGCGAATACGCGAGCGCCAGGTCGCGCTGGTTAGCCAGCGGCTTGGTCGCAACGATACCCAACTTGCCCGCCGGCGCCATGCGATGGTAGGCGAGCGCGTCCCTGTCGATCCGGTTGTCGTCGGCCATGCCAGTCTCCCGCCCCTGTCCCGTAACGCGTTGCCGCAAAGGAAAGGCCCGCTCAATCGGCGGGCCCTTCGAATTTGGTGCGGTCGAGAAGACTCGAACTTCCACGGGATTTCTCCCACAGCGACCTCAACGCTGCGCGTCTACCAATTCCGCCACGACCGCAAAACTCTTGGCGAGCCCCTAAATCTGTTGTGCTAACTATAGTGGCTTTCGGATGCTGGGATGTAGCAAATGACCGCCTCCATATCAAGGGTAACGGCAACCGCCGAACCGGCTCGGCCGCAATGGCGAATGGCGTCGGCACCGGTCGACTACCCGATCGCGGTGGCCGAGATGGAGGCGCGTGTCGCGGCGATCCGCGAGGGATCCGCCGCGGAACTGGTCTGGTTGCTGGAGCACCCGTCCCTGTACACCGCGGGTACCAGCGCTCACGCCAGCGATCTCCTGGATGCCGGCGGGCTGCCGGTGTATCAGACCGGCCGTGGCGGACAGTACACCTGGCACGGGCCGGGCCAGCGCATCGCATACGTGATGCTCGATCTTGCACGGCGCGGCGGCGATGTGCGCCGCCACGTGCAGAATCTCGAGGAGTGGGTGATCCGCGCGCTCGCGCAGTTCAACGTGACCGGCGAGCGCCGCCCCGGCCGGGTCGGCATATGGGTCGACCGCGGCGGCGGCCGCGAGGACAAGATCGCGGCTATCGGGGTGCGGGTGCGCCGCTGGGTCGCCTACCACGGCATCGCGATCAACGTCGAGCCGGATCTGTCGCATTACGCCGGTATCGTCCCCTGCGGCATTTCCGACCCGAAACTGGGGGTCACCTCGCTCGTCGATCTCGGCCTGCCGGTCACCCTGGCGGATCTCGACACCGCCCTGACGGCGACTTTCGATACGGTCTTCGGCCCGCCAGGCGACGCCCGATGAACGACGGCGACGCTGCAATCGCCTATCTGTCCGTCGTCGAGCTTACCGCGCGTTATCGCGACAAATCGCTGTCTCCGCGCGACGCGCTGGCCGCCGTGCTGGCCCGCATCGACGCCTTCAACGACGCGGTCAACGCCTTCCGCTTCGTCGACCGGGTCGGCGCCATGGCCGCGGCCGAGGCCGCCGAGGCGCGCTGGCTGCAGGGGACACCGTTGAGCCCACTCGACGGCGTCGCGGCGACGGTCAAGGACATCGTCCCGGTCAAGGGCTGGAACACCACCTATGGCAGCCGCGTGCTGGCGGACGCGGGCACCGCACGGGAAGACGCCCCGGCCGTGGCCCGGTTGCGCGAGGCCGGTGCCATCCTTGTCGGCATGACCAATACACCCGAGATCGGGTGGAAGGGCGTGACCGACTCGCCGGCCCACGGCATCACCCGCAACCCGTGGAACACGTCATGCACGCCCGGCGGCAGCAGCGGCGGCGCTGCGGCGGCCTGTGCGCTCGGCATGGGTACGCTGCATATCGGCACCGACGGCGGCGGCTCCGTTCGTATACCGGCCGCGTTCACCGGCGTGTTCGGTCTCAAGGCGAGTTTCGGCCGCGTGCCCGTGTGGCCGGTCAGCGCCTTCGGCACGCTGTCGCATGTCGGCCCGCTGACGCGCTGCGTAGAGGATGCGGCCGTGCTGCTGAACACGTTGTCGCGGCCGGACGCACGCGACTGGTACGCCCTGCCCTACGACGGCCGCAGCCATACTGAGAACCTCGAAAATGGCGTCAAGGGCCTGAAGATCGCGTACAGCCCGACCCTGGGTTACGCGACGGTCGATCCGGAGGTCGCCACGCTGGTGCGCAAGGCGGTGGAGGAGTTGGCGGACGCCGGCGCCGTAATCGAGGAACTCGATCCGGGTTTCGACTGCCCGCAGGAGATCTTCCACAAGCTGTGGTTCCCGTCGGCCGCCTATCGGTGCCGGCACCTCACGGAGGCCCAGCGCGCGCAACTGGATCCCGGCCTTCAGGAGATCATCGAGCAGTCGCGGGCCTGGGACCTGGACGATTACATGGACGCAACGCAGGCGCGCGCGAGCCTTGGGGTTTTTATGCGCCAATTCCATGAAAGATATGATCTCCTGATTACGCCAACGTTGCCCGTCCCGGCCTTCCGGGCCGGCCAAGAGGTTGCAAGCGACACCCAGAGCCGCTGGACGGACTGGGCGGCTTTCACATATCCGTTCAACCTGACCCAGCAGCCGGCCGCGTCGATCCCCTGCGGCTTGACGTCCGAGCGCCTGCCGGCCGGCCTGCAGATCGTCGGCCGCATGCATGACGAGGCGACGGTGTTGCGCGCGGCGCGGGCCTACGAGACCGCCAATCCTCCGGCGATGCCCAGGGAACCGATCGATGACCGCTGAAATCGCCTATCTTTCGGTGGCCGAGCTGACGGCGCGTTACCACAACAAGTCATTGTCGCCGCGCGAGGTGCTGACCGCCGCGCTGGCCCGGCTCGACGCGTTCGAGGCGCAGGTCAACGCCTTCGCCTTCGTCGACCGCGAGGGCGCCGCGAGGCAGGCAGCCGCGTCCGAGGAGCGCTGGCGTCGCGGGGCGCCGCTGGGGCCTCTCGACGGCGTCCCGGCGACGATCAAGGACATCATGTACGTCAAGGGCTGGATCACCACCTATGGCAGCCGCGTGCTGGCCCTGGAGGCACCGGCGGAAGAGGATTCCCCGCCGGTCGCCCGCCTGCGTGAGGCCGGCGCGGTGCTGCTCGGCATGACCAACACGCCGGAGATCGGCTGGAAGGGCCATACCGACTCGCCCGCTCACGGCATTACCCGCAACCCCTGGAACCTCGAGCGGACGCCTGGCGGCAGCAGCGGCGGCGCGGCGGTGGCGGCGGCGCTCGGCATCGGTGCGCTGCATATCGGCACCGATGGCGGCGGGTCGATCCGCATCCCGGCCTCGTTCAGCGGTCTGTTCGGCTTCAAGGCGAGCTTCGGCCGCGTTCCCGCCTGGCCGGCCAGCGCCTTCGGCACACTGGCCCATACCGGGCCGATCACCCGCAGCGTCGGCGATGCGGCGCTGATGCTGAACGCGCTGACCCGGGCGGACAGCCGCGACTGGCAGGCGCTCGCCTATGACGGCGCGGACTACGCCGCGGCGATGGCGGGCGGCATCAAGGGGCTAAAAGTCGCCTTCAGCCCGACGCTGGGGTACCTGACGGTGGATGACGACGTCGCCGCCCTGGTGCGGCGCGCGGCCGAGGGGTTCGCCGAGCTCGGCGCCACCGTCGAGGAGGTCGATCCCGGCTTCCCCGACCCGCGGCCGGCGCGCGAGGTCCTGTGGTGGGCCGGCGCGGCCTTTCGCGCCCGCCACCTGTCGGCGGACCAGCGCGCCCTGCTCGACCCGGGCCTCAAGGAGGTGATCGAGGAGAAGGCGGCTGGCCTGACACTGACCGATTACCTCGCGGCGATGCAAATGCGGGCGGAACTCGGCGCACACATGCGCCGGTTCCACGACCGCTACGACCTGCTGCTCACCCCGGCGACTCCCTTCGCCGCCTACCTTGCCGACCACACGGGCATCGGCCCTGCGACACTGCATCGCTGGTCCGACCGCCCCGCCTTTACGTTCCCGTTCAACATGACACAGCAGCCGGCTGCCTCGATCCCTTGTGGCATGACGCCGCAGGGGTTGCCGGCCGGCCTGCAGATCGTCGGCCGGCTGTACGACGACGTCACGGTGCTCCGTGCGTCCCGCGCCTGGGAAGAGGCGCACCCGTGGGAGATGCCGGGAGAACCGCGGAATTCAGTCCCGTGACCGGTTAACCTGACTTTAAACCTCTGGAATCAAAATAGGATCTGGTGAGCACGCAGTTTGCAGGCGTGTCGCCAGGGCCGGGCGGGACAGCTTTGCGGCGTTCACGCCAGGGTCGGCAAATCGATCGGCACGAATCGGAACGCCGGGCGGGGTGGCGAATGTTTGAGATTTCGCGCGCCGCGTCCATATGCGGCGGCACCGCGAGATCGCGGATTCGGCTCATTGAGCCAGAAAGGACGCCATGTTGAAGCGATTCGTTTTGATATTAGCGACCGCAACGGCGATGATCGGATACGCATCCGCCGTCGCGGCGATGGAAACCGGCCGGGTCGATTGCCCGGACCGGGACGTGATCGTCAAGGACCTTCAAGCGGCCGGCGAACAGCGAGTTGCGGTCGGGGTAAAGCCTGAGGGCATTGTCATGGAGATCTACGTCGCCCGCAACGGCAACTGGACCGAGATCTGGACCTGGCCACGCGGCCAGTCCTGCGTCATCAGCTTCGGCCACAACATGGCCGTCATACCGCCCAGCGAGGGGACCTGAACCACCACCCGGCGCGTCGGATCAGTCGCGCGCCGCCCGCTCGTGGAACACGAACCCGAGCAGGTTCATCAGCAGCTGCGCCGCCAGCATGGCGGTGATGCCGGCGGGATCGTAGTCGGGGGCAACCTCGACGAGGTCGATGCCGGCGATGTCGCCCTGCTTCGATAGTCCCTGCAGAATCTCCAGCACCTCGTAGTACAGAAACCCGCCATGGCTGGGCGTGCCGGTACCCGGCGCGATCGAGGGATCGAAACCGTCGATGTCGATGGTCAGGTAATAGCGCACGCCCTCCGGAATCCGTCGCAGCACGCCATCGGCGCCGAGCCGCCGCACGTCGCGCACCGACAGTATTTCCGAGCCGGCCTCGCGCGCCGCAACGTAGTCCGCCTGGTTTGAGCTCGATACATTGCGGATGCCGATCTGCGTCATGCCGGTGACGTGCGCCATCTCCGACGCCCGGCGCAGCGGGCTGCCGTGGCCGTAGCGCACGCCGTGCCGCTCGTCGACGAAGTCGAGGTGGGCGTCGATATGAACGATATGCACCGGGTCCTCGTCCGAAAACGCGCGGATGCACGGGATGTGGATCGAATGGTCGCCGCCGAGCACGAGCGGCAGCGCCCCCGCCTCGAGGATCTTGCGCACGGCGAGCTCAATGTTGTCGTGGCTCTTCTCGGTATCGGTATGGACGATGTCGGCATCGCCGACATCGATGATCGTCACCGCGTCCTTCGGCAGGTAGACGACATCGTCCTCGAAGTCGTAGGCGCCATCATGGCCGAACGAGAACAGCGTCGAGGCCTCGCGGATCGCCCGCGGCCCGAAGCGGGCGCCGGGCCGGTACTGCGTGCCCATATCGAACGGCGCGCCGAGCACGGCGACGTCGGCGTCGATCGCCTCCCAGTCGGCGACGGGTGGCGCTTTCATGAACGTGCAGTGCCCGACGAAAGGCAGGTCCAGCCGCCCGCTCTCGTATTCGTGATCGCCCACGATGCCGGCCCCCGATCCCAAAATTGTGCCGACGAGTCTAGACCACGAATTGGAATTGCGACAGGGCGGAGATCTACCGCACGCAGTTCAAGCGGCTGCCGAGGCGCGACATCCGGTATGTCGCGGTGCTGGCCTTGCGCTTGATGTAGTTGGTCGGCCGGGCCGGCGACCAGCGCCGCGGATTGGGTAGCACGGCAGCCAGCAGCGCCGCCTCGCGGCGGGTCAGCCGTCGCGCCGGCTTGCCGAAATATGTCTGGGAGGCGGCCTCGACGCCATAGATCCCGGGGCCCCACTCGATGACGTTGAGATACACCTCCATGATCCGCCGCTTGCCCCACCACCACTCCATCATTGTGGTGAACGGCACCTCGAGGCCCTTGCGGACAAAGGTCCGCCCTGGCCACAGGAAGACGTTCTTGGCGGTCTGCTGGCTGATGGTACTGCCGCCGCGCAGCGTGTCCTCGCCGCGCACCCGGTCGGCCGCGGCATCGAAGATGGCCGCCCAGTCGAAGCCGTCATGCTCGCAGAACAGATTGTCCTCGAGTGCGATCACGGCCGCCGGCATATGCCGCGAGATGCGCTCCAGCGGCACCCACTCCTTTCTGATCCCCTCACCCTCGAACAGGCGCAGCACCATCAGCAGCGTGCCCGGCGGGGCAACGTCGCGGTACAGCAGGACCATGGCGGGCGGCACGGTGATCACGAGGAGCAGCAGCATGAAGACGATGCGCAGCATGCGGCGGAACCAGATCCGCGGTTCCCAGAACGGATCGCGCCAGAAGAGCAGGCGGAAGCGCCGCTTCGGCGTCTTGACGCTTCGTCGTCTTGCTGTGCTCCTGAACAATTCGCCTTTTCTCCGGATATCCGTCAAGGACACCGGCGGGTCCGCCGGCCTGTTCGGCCGTTTTACCGACACATCGTGGCGTATTGTGGGCCGGAAGCCGTATACGCTTGGTTAACCTCGTTTTCTTACGGAATCCTGCGCTACACGGAGGGCCGCTGCTCGAATCCGGGTTGCTCCGGCGGCTCGTCGTCGTATTCCTTGATGTTCCGCACCCGGGCGGCTTCCGGCCCCTGGCGGCAGGCCTCGATCATGTGCTTGACGAAATCCTCGGGGCCGTAGAACAGGGCTTCCACGGTTCCCTCCCGCCGGTTCCGCACCCAGCCGTCCAGGCCCCGCGCGTTGGCCCAGTTGGTGATCCACCAGCGAAAGCCGATGCCCTGCACCCGGCCTTCGATGACGATCCGCTTTGCGATATCACCCATCGGCCCCACCGAATTCGAGAATCTTGGCGTCGACCGCGAGATTGGCGCCTGGCTGCGCGTGGATGGCGGCGACAACGCCGTCTCGTTCGGCCCGCAGGACGTTCTCCATCTTCATCGCCTCGACGACGGCCAGTTCCTGCCCCGCCTTGATGTCCTCTCCCGCTTCCACGGACACGCGGACCAGAAGACCGGGCATCGGCGATAGCAGGTAACGCGACATGTCGGGTGGCGCCTTCTCAGGCATCAGGCGATGCATCTCCGCACCGCGCGGGGTCAGCACCGTGATGTCCGCCCGGCTCCCGGCGTGACTGAGCTGCCATCCGATGCCGACACGATCGACCTGGATGCAGACGGGGCGGGCATTGACCTCCCCCGTGAACAGCGGTTCGCCCGGCTTCCACCCGGTGCGTACCGCATAGGTCTGGCCCCCGCAATCCACTTCCGCGCCATGCGGCGCAGGTTTTGCGGTCAGCGGGATCTCCTCGCCTCCCATCAGGGCCACGAATGCATCACCGACGTCACGTTCATGCCCCGGCATGCGTCCCGAAATCTTGGCCGCACGGTCTTCGACGGTCCGATGCAGCGTCGCCGCAACTGCGACCAGCAGCTTTGGATCGTCATGCAGCGCATGCTCCTGCCGGAATCCGTCGGGATATTCCTCGGCGATGAAACCCGTCGTCAATCGCCCCTCGATGAAGCGCGGATGCGCCATCAACGCAGCGAGAAACGGGATATTGTGGGAAATCCCGCGAATGTAGTACGCGTCCAGCGCATCCCGGTTGCGGGCGATCGCTTCGTCCCTCGTGCGGCCGCGGGTGACCAGCTTGGCGACCATCGGGTCGTAATACATGCTGATCTCGCCGCCCTCGTAGACGCCGGTGTCGACACGCACATCCTCGGTTTCCGGGGGCGGCCGGTAATGTACCAGCCGGCCGGTCGACGGCATGAAGTTGCGAAACGGGTCCTCGGCATAGATCCGCGCCTCGACCGCCCAGCCCTCAAGCTTGACGTCGTCCTGCTTGAAAGCGAGCTTCTCGCCGGCGGCGATGCGAATCATCTGTTCGACGAGGTCGAGCCCGGTAACGAACTCGGTGACCGGATGCTCGACCTGCAGCCGGGTATTCATCTCGAGGAAGTAGAAATTACGTCTTGAATCCACGATGAACTCGACGGTGCCGGCCGAGCGGTAATCCACGGCTCTTGCCAGCGCCACCGCCTGCGCGCCCATCTCCGCCCGTGTCCTCTCGTCCAGGAACGGCGACGGCGCTTCTTCGATCACCTTCTGGTGCCGGCGCTGGATCGAGCACTCGCGCTCGCCGAGATAGACCGTATTACCGTGGCCATCGGCCAGAACCTGTATTTCGATATGGCGCGGATCTTCGATGAACTTCTCGACGAAGACGCGGTCGTCGGCGAAACTCGACTTCGCTTCGCTGACCGCGGACCGGAAGCCCTCGGCGGCCTCCTTGTCGTTGCCGGCGATCCGCATGCCCTTGCCGCCGCCACCGGCCGATGCCTTGATCATGACCGGATAGCCGATGTCCCGCGCGATCTTCACTGCCTCTTTTTCGTCGCCGATGATGCCAAGATAGCCGGGAATGGTACTGACCCCCGCCTCGTGCGCCAGCTTCTTGGATTCGATCTTGTCGCCCATGGCGGCGATCGCCTTGATCCCGGGGCCGATGAACGCGATCTTCTCCTTGTCCAACGCTGCGGCGAAGGCAGCGTTTTCGGAGAGGAATCCGTAGCCGGGATGGACGGCTTCGGCGCCGCTGTCCCGGGCAGCCTTGATTATGCTCTCGACAACGAGGTAGCTCTGGGCCGAGGGCGGCGGGCCGACACAATACGCCTCGTCCGCCATCTCCACATGGAGCGCGGCCGCGTCCGCCTCGGAATATACGGCAACGGTTGCGATTCCCATTCGTCTCGCGGTGCGGATCACCCGGCAGGCGATCTCGCCGCGATTGGCGATCAAAATCTTTGAAAACACGGCCCCTGGTCCCGGAATTGATTCTCTCGCGGGACCGCGCTGCACTGCAACACGCCCCGACGCCTCTATAATACGCCGGGCCGCGCCTGTGGCAATATTGCGGGCGCGCGGCTGCGGCCGGATTCGCCGGCTGACGCGAGATGTCAGGCAGCCGAGGGGCTCGCGGTTCGCCGTGGCCCGTGATGAAACTGACTGTCCTGGAGGTGCCGCATGTCGGGCAAGCGGACGGTCACCACCGTCCCTTTCCCGAGAGCGCTTTCGATCGTGATGCTGCCGCCCATGGCTTCACACATCCTGCGGCAGATAGCGAGACCGAGGCCGGTACCGCCGAACTTCCGCGTGATCGAGTTGTCGTACTGCGTGAACTCGCCGAACATCTCTTCGATCCGCAGCCCATCCATACCGATACCGGTATCCGATACCCTGAACACGACGCATTCGCACCCGTTGTCCGTATCGCCGTCCCACCGTGCCTCCACCTCGACAACGCCGTTCTCGGTAAATTTGGCGGCGTTGCTGATCAGGTTGGTGAGCACGCCGCGCACCTTGATCTCGTCGGACACCATCATGCCCAGTTCCGGCGGGCAATCGAGGCGAAGCGCGTTGCAGTTCGCGGCAAGTTCCGCAGTAACGCCCCGGGCGCTGTCCTGGACGATCTCGCGGATGTCGAAACGGGACAGGTCGATCTGCATGCCTCCCGATTCGATCTTGGCGAGGTCGAGGACGTTATTGACGAGCGCCAGAAGATGGCGGCCGGCGTCCCGAATATCGCGGGCATACTCGCGATAGCGTGGTGGCGAGACGCGGCCGAGCACTTCATCGGCCATCACCTGCGAAAAGCCGATCACGGCGTTGAGCGGCGTGCGCAGTTCGTGGCTCATATTGGCCAGGAACTGCGACTTGGCGTGGCTTGCCGCTTCCGCCCCGTCGCGCGCCTTGCGCAACTCCGCCTCGATCTGGCCGCGCCGGGCAATCTCGTCCGTCAGCTCCCGGTTCTTTTCGACCAGCCGCTCGCGGCTTGCACGCAGGCTGACGTACTGGCTCCGCATGATCTGCTCGGCCCGGCGGACGACGAGCAACAGGCCGGCGTACAGAACGGCGAACCCGGCCAGCAGGCCAGCGAGGAGAGCGGCGGACATCTGCCTGATATCGCGGAAGTTAGACGTCACGTCGGAATACAGCTCGAACACCCCGCGCACTTGGCCGCCGGGGTCGCGCAGCGGCAAGTAGGTCTCGACGACGTCACGATCCGCAAATCCGCTGATCGAAAGATGTGCATCGTTGCGGTACAGGATCTGGCTCGACGTGTTGCCCCGCTGTGCGGCGTCGAAGAGTTCGGGTTCGTGATCCTGCAACGTGCCATTCTCGGCCGGATCAGTGGAAAAGACCACGACTCCGGCGTCATTGAAAATCTTGATCTTGAGCACGGGCAGATCTTCAGTCAGCCTCTCGACCGCGTCGTTCAGATAATAGGTCTCCGGGCGCTTGGCCAATCGGTCGATATCGTCGCTGGCGGTCTGGCCGATCCGGTCGGCGTAATACAGCCAGATCGCGTTGGCGAGGGACCGGGCAAGCACTGTGTTCCGGTGTTCCGCGGTGCGGACCAGATCCTCCATGGCAGTATGCCGGTAGAGGACGGAAAGCAGGATCGCCACCGCGATCAGAACGACCGCGCTTGTGACCGCGAAGTAACGAAGCAACCTGAACATCCTTGCCCACCTCCGGCGCTTGCGCGCATCCCGGAATACCCCTGCAGGGTTTCAAGGCTTGGCACGAGGCCACCCCGCCACGTCGTTAAAAGCCACGCGCGCAGCCCTGCGCGCGTGCCCTGGACGATTAAGGCAAGCCCCGAAGCTTCCTGCCATTTCGCGCGTACTGTATCGTATTCCGTGCAGTGACACTCCAAATATCCGCAAAAATTTTATGGATTAATGCGTCCTTGGCCCGCCCGGCAATGGCGGAGGCAACCGGTGCGAATCAGTCGGTCGTCCCGCGCCGATAGTACGCGATGGTGCCATCGTCGAAGAGCGTCTTGAAATCCGCCGCCTGGTCGAGTGCGCGGGCGAGAGGCCAGTCTCGGGTTACCACGGCGCTGTCAATGTCCCAGCGCACAAAGGTTTCGCGCCAGTCGACCTGCAGGCCCATCGTATAGGCCGCTTCGGCGAGGAACGCCTGGCCATAGAAATCGAAGCGGGTATCGATGAACAGCTTGGCCCTGGGATCGACCAGCAACATGCAGCTGCCGGACTTGTCATCATTGAACATCCGGTCCCCCGGACGGCGCAGTGCGGCGATTTCACGCAGGCCGGGCAGCAGCGGCTCGCACAGGCCCATCCGCAGCGGTGCAACACGGTCGGGCACGGCAACACTCATACCAAAACCATACAGCACCAGCATGGCCAGTATCATCGGCCGGAACTCCGCCGCGGCGCCCAGCACCGGGTCCAGCCAGGGTCGGGAGGCCTTCAGGTCGCACCACAGCTGGTACAGGGCGCGGGGCAGGATCAGCACATGGAAAAGCGCTGCCCAAAGGATCAGCCGGCCGGCGATGACCGCCATCGCGGTGAACACGACGATGTGGAGAATTTCCTGGGTCGAAGCGGTGCGCCGGAAGCGGAGCAGCGTCAGCAGGAAGAGTCCGGCGCACAGCAGCAGAAGCTGTCCCTGCACCAGCGCGAGATCGAGCGGCTGCAGCTCGTCGACGATGGCCGTGTGGTCGGCCTGGCCGGCAACGTCGATGATCCGTGCATAGACATGCAGGCCGTAAGGGTTGACCAGGCTCGCGCCGATGGCGGCAGCGAGAACCACCAGCATCAGCCGCGGCGACAGAGGCGCGCCCGCGATCCCCTGGTCGGCGGGTGCGAACCGGCGCAGCTCGCTCCTGTCGACCGCGTCGCCGGCCAGCATCAGCGCCAGGGAGATCGGCCCCAGGATGACCCCGAGATGGATGTTGCCCCACAACAGGTAGACGACGGCGATGACGGCGATGCCGCCATACCGGCCCAGCCGGCCGCGCCGCATGGCATCGAGCGTCAGGTACTGGATGAGCAGGAACAGGGTGGTCAAAAGGCCCGGCCGGATCGACATGTTGAGCGTGACCATCAGCAGCGCAAGGGCGCCGATCGCACCTGTCAGGACGAAAGGGACGCGGCGCGGCACGCCGCCGAACAGCGGTACGAAAAGATAGATCGCGATCACCGACAGCATGAACAGCCGCACCAGCCAGTCGACCCCGAGCACGCGCTCGGCTGCGGCCAGGAGTGCCTCGAACAGCCACTGGTACAGAACCCAGGGCTTGTCGTCATGAGTCCACGAGAAGATGTCGGTTTCGGGCAGCTCGCGCGTCGCCAGGAGGTGCCGCCCGGCCTCCAGCAGCCAGGGATAATCGACGGTGATGGCGTCGCCCATCATCGCGGCGACGAAATTGCCGACCCCCGGCCCGACCGCAACGGCCAGCACGACCAGCGAAAACGTCGCCCAGCTGAGCCGGATCAACCTGTCACGCGTCATGACTGAGTCCCGAATGGCGCACGCCGCCGGCGCGCGACACACCCCAGCTAACGCCAGCGCGGGTTAAGCCCGGGTAAAGGGGGGGATCAGTCGCCCCTGATGAATATGTCGAACAGCCCCATCGCATAGGCGACATGGATCGCCAGCACGCCGCCCCAGCCGACCAGCGGCAGCACGAACCAGGCGACGTCCGGCGCCAGAATGAGGTTCGCCGGCAGGATCACCAGCATCGCCGCGAAATAGCCGATCAGATGCCAGAGGAACCCCCGCAGGCGGCGCCGGGCCCTCTCGGTAGCGTCATCCCGCGTATTCACGGCGTCAGTCGGCCGGCGGCGGCAACTGCACGCGCCCGGCCGCATCGAGCGGGAAGAACGGATTGTGCGCGACCTCCCACAGGTGGCCGTCGGGATCGGCGAAATAGCCGGAATAGCCGCCCCAGAACACCTTCTGCCCTGGCTTGACGAGGGTGCCTCCGGCGGCCGCCGCCTCGGCGAGGACGCGGTCGACCTCGGCCACGCTGGCGACGTTGTGGGCCAACGCGAAGCCGGGGAACCCACTGCCCTCCGCCGGCACGCCCGCATCCTCGGCCAGGGCCGCGCGGCCGTACAGGCCGAGCACGACGCCGCCGGCATCGATGAAGCACACGGACTCGTTGCCGGCCGCAGATTCGCGCCAGCCGAGCCCGTCACAATAGAAGCGCCGGGCCCGCGCAAGGTCTGCAACGCCCAGGGTCACGAGGCTGAGCCGCTGGTCCATTATGCCTCCGTTAGCGATTCGCGTGGTAAGGCTTTACTGCTGAATTTAGGGCGCCGCAGTCCTGAGGCGAGCGAAATGCGCGCAGTCATATTCACCCTGGTTTTAGCCGCAATGACGACCTTCGGCGCCAGGGCAAGCGACAATTCCCCGCCGCTCTCCGACGGGTGGTACGTGGACGAGGGTGCCTGCCCCTTCGAGGGATGTGCCTATGACCGGGACTGGCACGCGGCGGTGGCCACCGATCTCTATGACGGTCCGCGCGGGACACGCCGCGTGGCCACGGTTTCCGAGGGCGGCACGGTCCGGGCCATGGGCGGAATCGTCTTTACCCGGCCGATCCCGGTTACGGTCGTCTTCGCCAACATCATCGAGACATACAGCTACACGCGAAAATCGATGTATGTGCGGGAACTGCATCCGGGCGAGCAGCTGTACCTGCTCACCTACGAAGGCGAGGGCTTCAACATTGCCTGGCTGGATGGTCAGCGCGTGTCTCTCAGCATCGTGCCCATGCACGACGTCTCGATCCACCGGTTCCGCAGCTGCGAGACGCCGTCCACCGATTGCTGGTGGGCAATTCCGGAGGATCGGCGAGAACGCGACTCCGAATGGTGGATCAGGCTGCGACTGCCGGACGGGACCGAGGGCTGGACCCGCGAGGCCGAGAACTTCTCGGGGGTCAGCCTCTTCGAATAGGGTCGGCGGGCGCAGCCTTCCGCGCCAGCCGCCACCCCGGCGACCCTACAGCGGGATGTTCCCGTGCTTCTTCCACGGGTTCTCCAGCTCCTTGTCGCGCAGCATGGCGAAGGCGCGGCTGACGCGCTTGCGCGTGTTGCGCGGCGAGATAACGTCGTCGATGAAGCCGAGCGCGCCGGCAACGAACGGGTTGGCGAATTTCTTCCGGTACTCCTCGGTGCGTTCCTCGATCTTCCTCTCGTCGCCGATGTCGCCGCGGAAGATGATTTCCACCGCGCCCTTCGGGCCCATCACCGCGATCTCGGCGGTCGGCCAGGCATAGTTGACGTCGCCGCGCAGATGCTTGGACGCCATGACGTCGTAGGCGCCGCCATAGGCCTTGCGCGTGATCACCGTCACCTTGGGCACGGTCGCCTCGGCGTAGGCATACAGCAGCTTGGCACCGTGCTTGATGATGCCGCCGTATTCCTGCTGCGTGCCGGGCAGGAAGCCCGGCACGTCGACGAAGGTCAGGATCGGGATGTTGAAGCAGTCGCAGAAGCGCACGAATCGGGCGGCCTTGCGCGATGAGTCGATGTCGAGACACCCAGCCAGAACCACCGGCTGGTTGGCAACGACGCCGATCGTGCTGCCCTCCATCCGGGCGAAGCCGGTGACGATGTTGCCGGCGAAGTCGGGTGCGATCTCGAAGAAATCGCCTTCGTCCACGACCTTGGTGATCAGCTCCTTCATATCGTAGGGCTGGTTGGGATTCGCGGGGACCAACGTATCCAGTGAGACCTCCGATCGGTCGGCCGGGTCTTCGGTTGGCCGGACCGGGGGCTGTTCCCGATTGCTGGCCGGCAGGAAGTCGATGAGGCGCCGCAGCTCTATCAACGCCTCGATGTCGTTCTCGAAGGCCCGGTCGGAGACGCCGGACACGCGGGAATGAGTCTCCGCGCCGCCGAGCTCTTCGTGGGTGACCTCCTCATGGGTGACGGTCTTCACAACGTCGGGCCCGGTCACGAACATGTAGGACGTATCCTTGACCATGAAGATGAAATCGGTCATCGCTGGCGAATAGACCGCGCCGCCTGCGCACGGCCCCATGATCATGGAGACTTGCGGCACGACGCCGGAGGCCATGACGTTGCGCTGGAACACGTCGGCGTAGCCGGCCAGGGAGGCGACACCTTCCTGGATGCGGGCGCCACCGGAATCGTTGAGCCCGATGACCGGCGCACCGACCTTCATCGCCTGGTCCATGATCTTGCAGATCTTGCGGGCATGGGCGGCCGAGAGCGATCCGCCGAACACCGTGAAGTCCTGGCTGAACACGAACACCAGCCGGCCGTTGACGGTGCCGTAGCCGGTCACCACGCCATCGCCGGGGACCTTGTTGTCCGCCATGCCAAAATCGGCGCTGTCGTGCTCGACGAACATGTCCCACTCCTCGAACGAGGCTTCGTCGAGCAGCAGTTCGATGCGCTCGCGCGCCGTCAGCTTGCCCTTGCCGTGCTGTGCGTCGATGCGATTCTGGCCGCCGCCCAGACGCGCCCGCTCGCGCTTTTCCTCGAGTTCACGGATGATGTGCTGCATGGCCGTCCCCGTCCGATAGTGTCGTCCTAGGGAATAGCACCCGGCACGCGTCGAGGCCAGCCGGAAGGCCCGGTGCCTACCGGCCGCTTTCGGCCCAGCGCATGACTGCGACGGATGCGATGGCCAGCGCCGCGAAGCCGCCGACAAGCGGCAGGACGGTGCCGTCATACGCCTGGCCGATCGCGGTGCCCAGCGACAGGGAAATGAAGGTCGTCAACGACCCGATGACCGATGCCGCGACACCGGCGATATGGCCCAGCGGCTCCATTGCGAGGGCATTGAAATTGCCGAACAGGATGCCCATGCAGAAGAAAGCTGCCATCAAATAGGCCATCAGCGCCGCGAGCGGCGGATGCCCCGCCGCCGTCCAGGCACTGGCGAAGAAGGCAACGGATAACGCGCTGAGCGTCGTTGCGGCAAGGCCTGAAAGGCGTCGCATGCCGAAGCGCATGACGAGACGGGAATTGGCCCACGATGCGCCGCCGATCGCCAAGGCCAGGACCGCGAAATACAATGGGAATTTCGAGCCCAAACCATATTGGATCTGGAGGATTTGCGGGACTGAAGTGAGGTAGCCGACAAGAGCGCCGAAGGCCAGCCCTGCCGCGACGGTGTAGCCGAAGGCGGTGCGGTTCGCACACGTTTCGCGGATGGCCCGGCCGATGCGCAGTACCGAAAATGGCGTACGGCGTTCCGCCATCAGGGTCTCCGGCTGGCGGAGCGCAAACCAGAGCAGGGCAATCAACGCCAATGCCAGCAGCATGCCGAAGATCGCCCGCCAATCGGCTACCATCAGAATGCCCTGGCCCATCGCCGGCGCCAGCACCGGCACGAGAATAAAGACCCCCATCACCATCGACATGATGCGGGCCATGCCGCGTCCGGCATAGTGATCGCGCACGAGGGCGATCGCCACGATGCGCGGCCCGGCGGCGCCAAGTCCCTGCAGGAACCGCCCGGCCAGCATGACCGTGAAGCTGGTCGCCGCCACGGACAATAGACAGCCCAGGATGAACAGTGCGAACCCGGCGTAGATCGCGGGCTTGCGGCCGGTGCTGTCGGAAATCGGGCCGTACACCATCGTACCGACCGCTAGGCCAAGGAACAGCACGGATACGACCAGCTGCGCGTCGTTGGTCCGCTGCACGGCGAGGTCGGTACCGATCTCCTGCAACGCCGGTAGCATGGAATCGATCGACAAGGCGACGAGCGATATCATCAGCGCCGTCCGCGCGACGAATTCGCCGCGCCGCCCATTGGGCCCTCCCTGCCGGGAGGCCGAAGTCCGCCGAATATCGTTCATGGCTGATCGAGCGGTTGGGGCCACACCGCCCGCTGCGGCGACCGGCCCGCTGCTCCTAGCCGGTCCGGGCTTCCGCGTCAAACCGAAACCGGCCGGCCCCTCCGGACTGTTTACACCGGTCGCTGTTTCAACTAAATTTAACCAACTGGTTAAATTTTAATGGCAACAGGTTCCGGTGCGATGCACGCAAGTCAGTCCGATGTTCTCAGCGCCGCCTTCCAGGCGATGGCCGATCCGACGCGGCGCGCGATCCTGGCACGGCTGGCGACGGGCGAAGCCACGGCAGGCGAGCTGGCGGCACCGTTCGAGATGTCGTTGCCAGCGGTGTCCAAGCATTTGAAGGTGTTGGAAAATGCAGGTTTGCTGATCCGTGAGCGCGAAGGCCGCGTGCATCGCTGCCGGCTCGATCCGGCACCGATGAAGCAGGCGGTGGACTGGATTGAGATGCACCGCCGGTTCTGGGAAGCCCGTTTCGATTCCCTGGCGCGCTACCTCGACGAGATGAAGACCGAAACCGGTGACAGCTAGGAGATACGGTATGGACCAGACGAACCTGCGCGATAGACCGGCAACGCCGCCGGTCCTGCGGCTGACCCGGCACTTCAAGGCGTCGCGCGAGGCGGTATTCCGCGCGTGGACCGAACCGGATGCGCTGGCCGCCTGGTTCGGGCCGGACGGCGTGCAGACCCGCAACGTCGTAATAGAAGCGCGTGCCGGCGGGCGGTTCAGCCTCGAGATGTACGAAAAAGATGGCGTTTACCCGGTGTCCGGGCTCTACCGCGAGGTCCGCCCCCCGGAGCGCCTTGTCCTGACCTGGGTGTGGGGGCACGGCGAGCTTAAGGGGCTGGAGACGGTCGTGACAGTCGAGCTCCGCGAGAGGGATGGCGGCACCGACCTGACGCTCGTGCACGAGGGCCTGCCCACCGACTTGGCGCGCGGCAAGCACGAGGGCGGCTGGGTCGGCTGCTTCGACTGCCTCGAGCGGTTCCTCGCGAGCGAGATGGGGGAATAACGCCCGCACCGGGAAGTCTGGGCACTGTGTTGAAGACATCTGCATGGAGGAGACACTTCGATGCCGAAGACATTTACCGGCGGCTGCAGCTGCGGCGCCGTTCGCTATGAGTCGGTGGCCGAACCGGTGGTCGCTGGGCACTGCCAGTGCCGGAGCTGCCAGAAATCCAGCGGGACCGGCCACGCCTCGGTGATCGGCGTGCCGTCGGAGGCGCTCACCGTGACCGGCGAGGTCAGGTATTACGACTACACCGCCGACAGCGGAAACACGGCGAGCAACGGCTTCTGCCCGAACTGCGGCGCGAACGTGCTCGGCAAATCGTCGGGGATGCCGGGCATCATGGCGATCAAGGTCGGCAGCCTCGATGATCCGAGCTGGTTCAAACCCGCCATGGCGATCTTCACTGCCAGCAAACAGCCTTGGGATTACGTCGACCCCAGCTTGCCGACGTTCCCGGGTATGCCAGGCGGCTAGCGATCGGATTGTTTCCGACCGCATCAGTCGTCGAGCAGCGCGAGAAATCGCTCGGCGTCGGTGATCTCACGCGCGAGATTCTCGCGCCGCGCAGCGGCTTCGTGGTCCTCGCCCCAGCGTTCTGCCTGCCAGTCCTCGTCCAGCTGGCTGGCAGCGATCGCCGCGGCCGCATCGATCCGTCCGCCGCAGACCGCAAGGGCAAGAACAAGCGAGCCGCACGCCGCCGTCAGTTGCGAGAGCGCTGCCAGCCTGAAATCGTCCATCCCGTCGACCGCCGCCCGCAGGGCCGCCAACGCCTCCGGCGGCTGGTCGACATGGATAATTCCTTCGGTCACGGCAAAGTGCGCTTCAAAAGTATCCGCGCACCAGTCGACGAGGGGCTGCCAGGTTTCGGCCTGTCGGCGAGCAAGCGCTTCAGGAGCGGCGGCCCGGTAGCAGAGTAGGTCGTGCGCGGCGTAGGCACAGATGGCCGAGACCACGGCATCGCGCTCGCGGCCGACGCGGTCGAGCGCCGTGGCGGCAAGGCGCATCAGGGGCATGGATAACGGCTTCACCGAGCCCTCCTGCGCTGCCCACTCCGCAGCGATCGCCCCGGCCAGAGCCGGCCGGGGCAGCGCCAGCTCGGCGCCACCCGGCGTTCGGATCGGCCGGCCGTCCAGCGCAACCCCGGACATGCCGTCCGCCAGCGCGATGACGGCCGATTCCTTGTAGAACCGCCGTGTCACTGGCCGAGCAGGCCCTTTAGTCCCTTCTTGAGCTGCTGCTCCGCGTCCTTCAGCACGTCCTGTGGCTGGGCCGGCACTGTGGGTGCTGGCTGTGCCTCGACGGGTTGCTCTGGCGCAGCCGTCGGGACCGGCGGCGCGCAAGGTCCCTCGATCAACGGCGCCTTCGCCTGTTCCTTGCCGCCGACCAGGCCCGGCGGCAATTCGATGCCGAGCGCCTTGGTCAGCTTCTGCGTCGCCACGGCCTTGTCGACCGCGTATTTCGGAGCAAGGAACGTGCCGGTAATACGCACCGGCAGCACCGCCTTGTCCATGCTCCGCTTCTTGCGCGGATCGATGGTCAGGTTGAGCACCTCCGCACCGAGGTCCACCGTACCCTCGCCAATGATGCCGCGGGATTCGAGATCCATATAGATCGCCTTGGCACGGGCAAGACCGTTGGTGATGTCGAAATCCACGACCGCGCATTCGACGACCGTGTAACCCTTTTGTCCTTTGTCGAGAACCTGATTCAGCAACTGGCCTGAGCCGCCGAGTATGGTGTGCATGAAGCTGTCCTTCATCCGGCCCTTGCCCATGAGGATTCCCGCCTTGCCATCGAGCGATGCCATGATCGCGCGCACGGAGCCGCCGGCGCCGCGCACATCGACGTCGATATTGGCGCGCCCCTCGACGTCCTCGGTCAGCTTCAGCTCCGTCAGCAGCCTGTCCAGATCGACCTTATTCAGATTGGCCTTCAGCGCGAGCTTGGCCGCCTTGGCCCGTCCATCCAGGTTCAACGCAGCGTCGATCGTTCCGTCGGCGATACCGGCCCGCAGCGGCACGACGTTGAGCAGGCCGTCCTTTAACGACAGCCCGATGTTGGCGTCCTGCAGTATCGCGCCCGCCGCGATGATGGTTTTCGCGGCAAATGCGAGCCTGGCATCGACCGCCTGCAGACCGTCGAGCGGCAGTGGGTCGTCGGGAAACATACGATCAGCCTGCGTCGTCGCCTGTTCTGCCCCGGCCGCAGCGTCACCACCTGCGGGACCGGCGAGTGCCGTAAGGTCGATCTTGTTGGACGAGAGCTTCGCGTCTATGAAGGGGCGTTTCCCGGACAGATTCACCGTTACGTCGCCGGCAATGTCGTTGCCGGCAAGGCCACCTTTCAGGCCGACGAGATTGAGTGCCGCAGCCGGATCGCCGGTCACCCGGGTCGACAGCGAATAGGCGCCCAGTGGCGGTACGGCGGTACCGGCCAGCGCCGACAGGTCGCCGAGCTGCTTGCCGTTGACTGCGATCTCAAGATCGAGGCCCCGGGCGGCCATTGGCTCCTTGATCATACCCTTGACGGCAACCTCCGCGCCGCCGGCCCGCAGACCCAGATCGAGAGGCAGCGGCTTGCCCTCCATAAGATCGTTTGGAGCGCCAAGCGTGCCCGTCAGCCTGACCGCCGACGTGTTGTAGGTGCCTTCGTACAGCACCTCGATCGGCGCATCCGGGCCGTCGCCGGAAACCGTCAACTTGCCGATGCCGACGTCGTAGGCGGCACCTGATCTGGCGTCTTTGTAGGAGATTCGCGAATTCTCGACGACGACCTCGCGCACGATAGGAATGGCGGTTTCCTTCTTCGCAGCGGGCCCGGTGTCCGGAGCTTTCGGCGCCGCCGAAGGCTGGGGCGGTGCGAATTCGAAATTGGCGCGCCCACGCTTGTCCACCTCGAGCAGGATATCGGCACCGATCAGCACGACGCGCTTGACGTCGATTACGCCGAACAGGACCGGAATGAGGGCGATCTGTGCCTCGAATCGCTCGACCTTGACCATCTCGGGTCGCGCGCCCCAAGTCGCATTGGACAGTGTGACGCCGGCGACATAGACCGACGGAGTCAGCGAAATGTCGAGCTTCAAATCGCCCGCGATGACGAGGTCCCGGCCTGTCGCCTTCTTCGTCTCCTCGGCAATCAGCGGCTTGTACTGGTTGAAATCGATCGTCATCAGGATCGCGATCGCCACGCCAACAACGATGATGGCAAGCAACGGAATGCCGATGAGCACGTATTTGAGAATCTTACCGAGTCGCATCCGCGCCTCCCCAAATTCCGGCAACGGCTATGAGGACGTCGCCAAATTGCTGGACGATTTCGTTGGCTCCCGCGGAGATCAGCTCCGCTGGATCGTGGTACCCCCAACTGACCCCAATCGCCGGGGTCCGCGCGTTGACCGCCATTTCGATATCGAAGACGGTATCTCCGATCATCACCGTCGTCTGCGGCGTGGCGCCCGTCTCGCTCATCGCATCGAGCAGCATATGCGGGTTCGGCTTGCCCGGGGCGTCGTCCGCCGTCTTGAGCACGGTGAACCGGGTTGCGAGGCCATGCTGTTCCAGCGTTGCGACCAGGCCCCGTCGTGACTTGCCGGTTGCGACCGCGAGCACCACGCCGGCCGCTTCAAGGTTGTCGAGGGTCTCGACCGCCCCGGGATACAGCGGCTCATGGTGATCCGATTGCTGCCGCAGCTTGCGGAATGCGTCCTTGTAGAGATCGCTGAGCACGATGTGATCGCGACGCTCGCCTTCGGGGAAGAGGGCCGCAATGGCTTCGACCAACGGCAGGCCGACGACCCTCCGGACGGACGCGCCGGTCAGCGGCTCCAAGCCAAATTCCCGCCAAGCCTCGGTCATCGCGGCAACGATGGTGTGCTGGCTGTCAACCAGCGTCCCGTCGCAATCGAAGACGGCGAGGCGGGGTGAGGACGGTTCGCGATTGATCATCCGTGCCTTCGGTCAGCGGGCTCGTCAAAGAGATAGTGGGGCCGCGATGCAATTACCAGTGCGTGGGCACCGCGGCGGACGGATTTGCCCGCATCACCGTTCACCCTGATCGAGTTCGGCGAACGGATCGCCCACCAGATCGGCGTCGAATCCGAAAAATTGCCAGCTCGCTGCCATGTGCGGCGGCAGATCGGCCCGAAGACGCAGGATTCCTCGCCCCGACGGATGGGGCAGCGAGAGCTCCCGCGCGTGCAGGTGCAGGCGCCGGGCCACTTCCGCGGCCGGTAGGTGGGCGATGGCGCCGCCGAATTTGCCGTCGCCGACAATCGGATACCCGATCGCGGCACAGTGGGCGCGCAGTTGGTGCGTCCGCCCCGTCAGTGGCCACAGGGCAACCCAGGCGACCGTCGACCCGGCCTTTTCGAGAACGCGATACAGGGTCACCGCATGTTTGGCGCCGGAGCCGCCGCCCGCCATGCGCTCGCCGCGCGGGCCCGGACGTTTTTCCAGCGACATGTCGATCCTGCCGCGCGCCGGCTCCGGATGTCCGACCACGAGGGCCCAGTAAATCTTGCGCACCTCGCGTCCCTGGAACAGCCGCCCGAGCCGCGCCGCAACCGCCGCGCTGCGCGCCAGCAGCAACACGCCGCTGGTATCGCGGTCCAGCCGGTGGACCAGCCGGGGCCGCTCCTTCCCGCCGAAACGCAGGGCATCCAGCATCGCATCGAGATGCCGAAGGGTGCCCGTTCCACCCTGGACGGCCAAACCCGCCGGCTTGTTCAACGCGATCACGTCGTCATCGCGGTGAATGACCAGCGAGCGGACGAAGTCCCGGTCCGCCTCGCGCAGCGGCAGCGTCCGATCGGACGACGCCTGCGCCAGCCCGCCCGGCAGCGGCGGCACCCGGATGCGCTGTCCCGGGACGAGCCGAAGCGCTGCCTGGGCGCGCTTGCCGTCGACGCGGACCTGCCCGGTTCGCAGCAGCTTTTCCAACCGCCCGTGCTTGAGGCCGGGGTAATGGCGCCGGAACCAGCGGTCGAGACGCAAGTCGCGCTCGTCGGCGGTTACCTCCACGGTCTCGACGCGGCTCATAAAGCGATGCTCTTGACGAGAGCGAGGCCCGCGAACAGGCCACCGACCGCCAGCACCACCGACGCCGCAATATAAAGACCCGCCAGCGCCATCTGCCCACGCTCGTAAAGCAGCGCGACCTGCAGGGAGAAACTCGAAAAGGTGGTGAAAGCGCCGAGGAATCCCACAACGATGAAGGCGCGGACCTCCTGCGGAGGAGACCAGGCAAGTTCCAGGGCGCCGACGAGGATGCCCATCGCGAACGAGCCCGCCACGTTGACTGTCAGGATGCCCCACGGGAACTTGTCGCCGAACCATGCGGTCACCTGATTGTTGACCAGGTGGCGGGCGACCGCACCAAGCGCACCGCCCGCAGCTATTACCAGCATCATCTTCATTCGCTTGCCCGCCGCCGACGCCTGTTCCGTCCTTCTCCTGTCCTACCGCCATGCCATTGCACAGGCCCCGTGGCGGGTAACCAAGCGGATAGCGCATGCCGGCCGTCCGATCAACGCCCGGCCGTATGCACCCCCGCGCCGGACAATGCAAGACGGCGGGACCAGGGTCCCGCCGTCACCGGCAATTCATGGCATCGAGCCGTAGCCCGACCGGGGGTTACTCGACGGGCAGCCAGAGCCGCGTTGCTAGGTCCGGCTCAGTCGTCGTCATCGTCGGCTTGTCCTTGACGAGCCCGGAAAAGACCGACACCCAGGACTCCGGCGCATGATCGCTCATCAGCGCGCGAATCGGCACCGGATCGGCCGCCACCGCGGCGACGGCGGTGGCGCGCGACTCGACCAACACCGTGGCGCCCAGAGGCTGCACCACGTCTGCGATCGAAGGGCTCACGGTCAGCGGGTCGCCGACGATCTCATCGGCGGTTCCACCGCTCCAGGCGGATTTCTCGAATCTGAAGACCAGTCGGTCGCCGACGACATCCTCGTCGCGCGGCACGCACACCGTCTCGTTCTTGGCGAGTCGCATCATCGCGCAGTCCTGCCCGGACATGGCCGAGACCGCATGGTCCACGGTGTTCTTTCCGGTCAGAAGGAAGCTCACGCTGCCGACGGTCAACGACGCAGCATCGACGGTCGGCGACACCGAGCAACCACCCAGAGCGCCGATCAATACGGCAAGGATCGAAAGTCTCTTAATCAAATCGCTTCGCATCAAAATATCGACTTGCTCTGCAACAGATTGAACACTCACAAATGTGTTCCAGCAAGTTATATCGCCTCCAAATTCGCGCTCATTTTAGCCATTGTTCTTCTGCCGGCTCGCAGTGCGGAATTCATGAACGAGATATTGACGAAAAATCGTGAAACGGCCGTCAAACCGGAAGATATCGCTTCGTTCTTCACTTCTCGTTAACCGACATTCCCCGCTACCACCGCGCAAACCGGCACGGCAATGAACCTAGCAAAGATGTGTGAATCCGCCGTAAAGGGAATTGGTTAACGCGCCCCGAACACCGTGCCCGACCCGGGTCGCAGCGGCGGCGCGGCAGCGTGCGGCCGGGCCTGGGAATGATGGTGTGGCTGGATGGCGCAGCGACCCGGAGTCGCGGCCGCTATTGCGGCTTTTCGTCCGTCTTCTTCGGCGGCAGGTGGACGCGGATGTGCAGCTCGCGCAGCCGCTCCGCATCGATCGGCGCCGGGGCCTGCATCATCAGGTCCTCGGCGGTCTGGGTCATCGGGAAGGCGACGACCTCGCGGATGTTGGGCTCGTCGGCCAGCAGCATGACGATGCGGTCGATGCCCGGCGCCGAACCGCCATGCGGCGGCGCGCCGTATTTCAAGGCGCTGAGCATGCCGCCGAACCGCGCCTCGACCTCTTCGGACCCGTATCCGGCGATGCCGAAGGCCTTGTACATGATTTCCGGCAGATGGTTGCGGATGGCGCCGGAAGACAGTTCGACGCCGTTGCACACGATGTCGTACTGGTAGGCCTTGACCTCCAGCGGATCCATCGTCTCCAGCGCCTCCAGCCCGCCCTGGGGCATCGAGAACGGGTTGTGGCTGAACTCGACCTTCCCGGTCGCCTCGTCGAGCTCGAACATCGGATAGTCGACGATCCAGCAGAACCGGAAGGCGTCTTTCTCGGTCAGGTCGAGGTCGGCGCCCAGCTTGTCGCGCACGATGCCGGCGAAGGCCTCGGCCTTGCCCGGATTGTCGCAGGCGAAGAACACCGCGTCGCCGTCGCCCAGTCCCGTCGTCTCGACGATCGCTTTCACCCGCCCGGCATCGAGGTTTTTCGCGATGGGTCCCTTGCCGCCGCCCCCCTCGAGGATGATGTACCCGAGCCCGCCGGCACCTTCGCCCCGCGCCCAGTCGTTCAGCTTGTCGAAGAAGCTGCGCGGATTGCCGCCGGCGCCCGGCGCCGGGATCGCCTTGACCACGGCCCCGCCCTCAATCGCCTTGGCGAAGATGCCGAAGGTCGAGCCGCGGAACGCCTCGGTGACGTCCGAGATGACCAGAGGGTTGCGCAGGTCCGGCTTGTCGGAGCCGTATTTCGCCATCGCCTCGTGATACGGGATGCGCGGGAAGGGCGGCGCGGTCACGCTGCGGCCGCCGCCGAACTCCTCGAACACGCCGTGCATGACCGGCTCGAGCGCCGCGAACACGTCCTCTTGCGTGACGAACGACATCTCGAAGTCGAGCTGGTAGAACTCGCCCGGCGAGCGGTCGGCGCGGGCGTCCTCGTCGCGGAAGCAGGGCGCGATCTGGAAGTAGCGGTCGAAGCCGGCTATCATCAGCAGCTGCTTGAACTGCTGCGGCGCCTGCGGCAGGGCGTAGAACTTGCCGGGATGGATGCGGCTTGGCACCAGGTAGTCGCGCGCGCCCTCCGGCGAGGAAGCGGTCAGGATCGGCGTCTGGAACTCGGTGAATCCCTGTTCGGTCATGCGCCGACGGATCGACTCGATCACGCGGGCACGCAGCATGATGTTGGCGTGCATGTCCTCGCGCCTCAGATCGAGGAAGCGGTGGCGCAGGCGGATCTCCTCCGGGTAGCCGGCGTCCTGGTTGACCGGCATAGGCAGCGCCGCCGCCGCCGACAGCACCGCGATCTCGGCCGCCTGGACCTCGACCTCGCCGGTCGGCAGCTTCGGGTTCACGGTATCCGCGGTGCGCTGCACCACGGTGCCGTCGACGCGGATCACCGATTCGTTGCTCAGCGCCTCGGCGACCGGGAAAATCGGGCTCGAGACGTCGAGCACCACCTGGGTGATGCCGTAATGGTCGCGCAGGTCGACAAACATCAGGTTGCCGTGGTCGCGCTTGCGGTGGACCCAGCCCGACAGGCGGACCGCCTGGCCGACATCGTCGAGGCGCAGCGCCCCGCAGGTATGGGTGCGGTAGTCGTGCATCTGGAACCCGGATCGCAGTGCTGAATTCGCCCGGCAAAGGCCACGGTTTGCCCCGCCTTGTCAAGGGAACGGTTGCGCCGCCCCCTTTCGCCACCGGCGCAGGCATGGTAACACTGCGTCCGATTGTCGCGCATACGGCATCAACCCGCTCCCCTACCCGGCTGCCCTGGCGGTCCCGGGACGGCCGGGTGGCGGAGCGGGGCGGAGCCGCGGCGGCGCGACGCCGAGCGAGCGGGAGCCGATGCCAGCCCCACCGATCACCGACAGCGCGCGCCTTGCCCGGTTCTGCGCTGGCCTGTCCGGCGCCGAATACGTCACCGTCGACACCGAATTCATGCGCGAGAACACGTTCTGGCCGGTGCTGTGCCTGGTCCAGCTGGCGGGGCCGAAGGAGGCGGCGGCGATCGATACCCTGGCCCCTAATATCGAACTTGCGCCCCTCTACGATTTGCTGGCCGACGAGCGAATCCTCAAGGTGTTCCACGCCGGCCGCCAGGACCTGGAGATCTTTTACCACCGCATGGGACAGGTGCCGCACCCGGTGTTCGACACCCAGCTCGCCGCCATGGTCTGCGGCTTCGGCGACCAGGTGTCGTACGAGAACCTGCTCGCCAAGACCATCGGCGTGACCGTCGACAAGGCCTCGCGCTTTACCGACTGGTCGCGCCGGCCGCTCAGCGACCGCCAACTCGACTACGCGATGGACGACGTCATCCATTTGCGCCCCGTGTACGAAAAGCTGGCGGCACGCATGAAGCGGACCGGCCGGGCGCACTGGCTCGACGAGGAGATGGCGGTGCTCACCGCACCGGAGACGTACCGCATCGACCCCGACGAGGCATGGCGCCGCATCAAGGGGCGCCGCGGCAAGGGCCCGCGGTTCCTCGCCATCCTCGTCGAGCTCGCCGCCTTCCGCGAGCACGAGGCGCAGCGTCGTGACCTGCCGCGCAACCGCATCCTGCGCGACGAGGCGATCCTGGAGATCGCCAGCCACGCGCCGCGCAAGCCGGAGACGCTGGCCCATGTCCGCGGCATCTCGAGAAAGCTGGCCGAGGGGCCGATCGGCCAGGGCATCCTCAAGGCGGTCGAGGACGGCATCGCGCGCCCGCCCCATTCGCTGCCGGCGCCGCCGGAGCGGCCGGAGCGGCTGCCGCCGGGCCTCGGGCCACTGACCGATCTCCTGAAGGTGCTGCTCAAGCACAACTGCGAGAAGCAGAACGTCGCGCCGCGCCTCATCGCCTCCGCCGACGACCTCGAGCGCATCGCCGCCGACGATGCGGCCGACGTGCCGGCGCTCAAGGGCTGGCGCCGCGAGGTCTTCGGCGCGCAGGCGCTGGCGCTCAAGCACGGCAAGCTCGGCCTGGCCGCCGACGGGAAGAAGATCCGGCTCATTCCGCTGGACTGAGAACATTGAGGCCGGCGGGATGGCGGCGCGTGACCCCCGGAGGGCTTCACGCCGGCCACCCCGCGCCCCTCACGCGCCGCGGCGGGCGCGGCGACGGCGGCGGCGCTTCGCGGCGGCGAGGTTGAGGGCCTCGACCAGCACCGAGAAGGCGATCGCGAAGTAGAGGTAGCCGCGCGGGATGTGGAAATGCAGTCCGTCGGCGACCAGGGCGACGCCGACCAGCAACAGGAAACTGAGCGCCAGCATCTTCGTCGTCGGGTGCCGCGCGATGAAGCCGCTGACCGCGGCGGCGGCGAAGAACATCACCGCGACGGCGATGACCACCGCGATGACCATCACCGCCAGCTGGTCGGTCATGCCGACCGCGGTGATGATCGAGTCGAGCGAGAATATGAGGTCGAGCAGCATGATCTGGGCGATCACCAGGGCAAAACCCGCGCGGCCCGCGCCGCCGCCCGCCTCGTGTGCGCCCTCGACGCTGCGGTGGATCTCCAGCGTCGCCTTGACGAGCAGGAACAGCCCGCCGGCGAACAGGATCAGGTCGCGCCAGGAAAACGCGACGCCGAAGACGGTGAACACCGGCGCCGTCAGCCCAACGACCCAGGCGATCGCGGCGAGCAGCACAAGCCGCATGATCAGCGCCGCCGACAGGCCGATCGCCCGCGCCCGCGGCTGCTGCGCCTTGGGCAGGCGTTCGGCGACCAGCGAGATGAAGATCACGTTGTCGATGCCGAGCACGATCTCGAGCGCCGTCAGCGTTAACAGCGCGCCCCAGATCTGCGGATCGGTAAGCCAGGCCAGCATGTGTGGTCTCTTCCCTCTCTTGTAATGTCGGTGCGGCCGCCGCCGTGCGGGCGGTGGTCCGCGGCTGTGAAATGTTCGCGGCCAACCGTCGGGTTTCTTCGGTCTGCCGGTACGCGGAAACCACCGCCCAGTCCGCTATGTGTCCCGCGGGTCCTGCCGGCCCTTTTCGGCCGCCCCGGTTGGCCGTCTCAGCCGCCGCCACCGGCCGGCTGGAACCCGGCGCGGATCGCGTTGGCCTTTTCCATCGCCGACTTGGCCTCTGCCGTCGTGAAGGCACGGGTCGTGGTCAGGTTCGTCACGCCGCCGGTGGCGCCGGCGACCATGAGGCCGGCCAGATAGTCGCTCCTGTTGGGGTCGCCTTCCGAGACGATCAGGAAGTCGTATTCCCCCAGTGTCACGTAATAGGCGAGCATCTTGCCGCCGGCCGCCTCGATCAGCGCAGCGACGGCCGGGGCACGGTCTTCCGGATGGTCGACCATCCCCTTTACGGCACGGTCGGTATAGCGCCCCTGCGTGATGTAGATCGCCATTGCAGCCTCCTTTCTGTCGGCCCGGGTTGCGTGGGGATCGCAACCGGCGCCGACCCGGTCGGCCGCCGGATGCCGCGCCAGTATAGCCGACGTCCGCTCCCTCCCGACACCGCATTCGCGCCGACCGGGGCCAGGTGCAAGCGCGCAGCGGGATCAAGACGGGATCGGGGCCGCGTAGCCGCGATGCGCGGCCCGCGGCGCTGCGCGCGACCCTTGCGCGCCCGACGGACCATGATACCCGTTGGACGAAGATCTCCAAGCTCCGGACCGCGCAGGCGGTTCCGGGCGCCGGTCCGGTTCTGGCCCCGTGAGGAACGAGCCCATGCGTTAGGGTTTTCTGCGGGTTTGCGGCGGTCCAAATCGGGTGCGCCGCCGCCTCGCCGGCCTGATCCTCAGCTTGCGTGCGCCGCGTCCGGGTCGGGCGGCGCCGGGGCCGGTTCGAGGCCGTCGCGGCAGTCGAGCTTGCCCTCGTCGCGGCCGCGCCGGTGCAGGATGTCGGCGGTTGCGACCGGCGTGCCGGATTGGGCGTCGACGATGTGATAGGTCTCCTCGTCCGCCGCGGCGATCGTATAGGTGTGGCCCGGCGTGAGTATCGCGTCGAAGGCGAGGCACATGTCGTCGTGCTGGACCGCGCAGGCGGCAGCCACAAACGGCAGGCCAAATATCCAGAATCCATAGGGGCCGGCGCCTTCCAGCGCCTGGATGACCGGCTCGATGACATCCTTGTCGACGACGAAGCGATGCCGCCCGGCCGGCAGGCGGAACCTGCGCACGCCGTCGGTGTGCACGGCTGTACCGTCGAGGCCCATGACCTCGTACTGGCCACAGACCGGCTGCGGGCCGGTATCCTGGTCGAATGTGGCAAGCATATCGCGCGGCACCGTCGGCGCCGCGAACCTGCCGGCGTCGAGGTCATAGAACGGCGGGTCTTCCGGCGCCCGCGCAACGCACCCGCTGAGCGCCAGCGCCGCGAGCCCGGCCAGACATGCCCGGGGCATCGTCTCCTCCCTCTTTCCAGGCATCGTAGCACAGGTCAAGGCCGGTGGCGCCCGCCGACGCCTGTTCCGGCCGAACTGTTCCGCTATACTGCGCCGAGTCGCCCCGCAATTCCGGAAGCCTCCGACTCCGAGAACCGCTCATGACGCCGATCGCCGCCCATCTCCTTTACGCCCTGGCCTGGCTGAGCTTCGGGGCCGGGCATACGCTGCTGGCCGGGACGCGGGCCAAGGCGGCGCTCGCGTCCGCGCTGGGACCATACTACCGCCTCGCCTACAACGGATTCGCGGTCCTGCACGTCGGCGCGGTATGGCTGTTCGGCGCCTGGCTCATCGGCGGGGCTGCGCCGTTCAACTTGCCGGACGCGGCGCGGGCCGGGCTCACCGGCCTCTCGGTCCTCGGCCTCGTCCTCCTGCTGCTGGCCCTGCGCGACTACGATCTCGGGCGCTTCATCGGCACGACGCAGGTCCGCAATCACCGGCGCGGTATCGCTGCGCCGGAGAACGAGCCGCTGCACACCGGCGGATTCCACGCGTATGTCCGGCACCCGCTCTATGCCGCCGCCTACCTGATCCTGTGGGGCAACGCGCAGGACCCGTTCGGCCTCGCCACCGCGGTCTGGGCCTCGGCCTACCTTGCCGTTGGCACCTGGTTCGAGGAGCGGCGGCTGGTGGCGCTGTACGGCGACGCCTACCGGCGCTATCGGGAGAGGGTTCCGGCGCTCATCCCCTGGCGCGGGAAGGCGGTGTGATCGCTTGGCAGGTGCGTCCACCGCGCGACCACGATGCGTTCACCCCCACCCTGCCCTCCCCCATCAAGGGGGAGGGTTCGTCCTTTGAGGTGGCACAATACGGCC
>JBFIFO010000023.1:0-33297 GCA_041602815.1 Alphaproteobacteria bacterium
TTACGCCCCGCCCCGGGCCGGCGGGAAGGCAAATCTCGGTGAGCGGCCGCGGCACCGGCGGCGGCAAGGGGGATCGCAAGAAGTTGCTGACGCCCGCACCTCCGATGCACTATGCGGAAGCGGCACGGAAGCGAAGGGGGATGCATGGGCAAGGACGCCATGGCCGGGTACATCGTCGGCGTCGATGTCGGCGGGACCTTCACGGACCTCGTCCTGATGGGCAAGGGCGGCGCGCCCCGCGTCGCCAAGGTGCCGTCGACCCCGGACAACCAGGCCTTCGGCGTGCTGGCTGCGCTCGCGGACACCGGTGTGCCGCTGCATGAGGTCGCGAGCATCGTGCACGGCACCACGATCACGACGAACGCCCTGCTCGAGCGCAATCTCGCCCGGGTCGGCCTGATCACGACGCGCGGCTTCCGCGACGTGCTGGAGCTGGGGCGCCGCACGCGGCCGCGGCCCTACGGGATGAAAGGGCAGTTCGTGCCGCTGATCCCGCGTGAGCTGCGCATGGAGGTCGACGAGCGGATCGATGCCGACGGCGAGGTGCTGGTGCCGCTGGATACGGACGACGTGCGGACGGCCTGCGCCTATCTGCTGAAGCGCGGCTGCGAGGCGCTGGTGATCCATTTTTTGCACGCCTACCGCAATCCGGTGCACGAGAACCAGGCCGCCGAGATCGCCGCCGGGATCTGGCCGAACGGATACGTGACGCGGGGCCATGCCATCCTGTCGGAGTACCGGGAATACGAGCGCGGCGTCACCGCGGCGGTCAACGCCTCGGTCCAGCCCGTCCTGCACCGCTACCTTGCGCGCCTCACCGAGGAACTGGCGGCCAACGGCTACTGCCGGGACCTGCTGGTCATGCAGGGCAACGGTGGCACGGTGACCGCCGACCTGGTGCCGGAGCACGCCGTCAACACGGTGATGTCGGGGCCCGCCTCCGGCGTGATGGCGGCCGCGCACACCGGCGCACGGGCCGGCTTCGAGAACCTGCTGACCTATGACATGGGCGGCACCAGCTGCGACGTCGGCGTGATCCGGGATGCGATCCCGCAGGTGAGCTCCGAGCTCGAGCTCGAATACGCCATGCCGATCCACGTGCCGATGGTCGACGTGCATACGATCGGCGCCGGCGGCGGCTCGATCGCCTGGATCGACGAGGCCGGCCTGCTGCAGGTCGGCCCGGAGAGCGCCGGCGCCGTGCCGGGCCCGGTCTGCTACGGCCGCGGCGGCGCGCGGCCGACCATCACCGACGCCAACCTCGTGCTCGGACGCCTGGACCCGGCGGCGCTGCTCGCCGTCGGCACGCCGATAACGCAGGACCAGGTCCGCGCGGCCCTGGCCAAGCAGCTGGGGGCGCCGCTGGGCCTCGACGCGGCCGCGGCCGCGGCGGCCGTCGTGCAGGTCGCCAATGCCCGCATGGCGGGCGCGCTGCGCATGGTGTCGCTGGCCCGGGGGTACGATCCCCGCGACTTCGCCCTGTTCGCGTTCGGCGGCGCCGGGCCGCTGCACGCGGTCGCCCTGGCGCGCGAGCTCGGCATCCCGAAGGTCCTGATCCCGGCACGGCCCGGCATCACCAACGCCATCGGCTGCGTCGTCGCCGACTTGCGGCACGATTTCGTCAACACGATCAACGCGCCGGTCGACGCGCTCGACATGGAAGAGGTCAAGGCGATCGTCGAGGACCAGATGCGCGAGGGGCGGGAAACCATCGAGCGCGAGGGCGTCGCGGTCGAGGGCGTGCGCTACGTCCATGACGCGGACATGCAGTTCCTCGGGCAGAGCCATATCCTCACCGTGCCGATCCCCGGCCCGGACGTGACGCGGGACGAGTTGCGGGCGCTGTTCGAGACCGCCTACTGGGACCGTTTTGCCGTCGCTCTCCCGGAGATCCGCCCGGTGCTGGTCAACCTGCACACCGCCGTGATCGGCCGCCGGCCGGCGGCGGATATCGCGGCCTTGGCGGACCGGGGCAGGGACGCCGGCGCGGATGATGTCGGCACGCGCCGGGTCTGGTTCCCGGAGGGCTGGCAGGAGACGCCCGTATACCGGCGCGCCGCGCTGGGCCCGGGCTCGCGCATCGATGGCCCGGCGATCCTAGAGCAGATGGACACGACCATCGTCATCGAGCCCGGCTGCATGGCCCGGGCGGACGAGATGGGCAACCTGGTGGTCGATGTTGGAGGTCAAGCGTGATGGCACCGAAACCCGGCGATCTCATGCTTCGAGACGCGGCTGCGCGTCGGCTCGGCATGAGCCTCGGAATATTGTTTCCTCATCCTGAGGAGCGGCGCAGCCGCGTCTCGAAGGATGAGGTCGCGCGGTCCATCGGGAGACACGAAAAATGACCGCCATCGACCCGGTGACCCTCGCGGTCATACAGGCCGGGCTGCAGCAGGTCTGCAACGAGATGGACCTCGCCTTCGTGCGCTCGGCGTTCAGCCCGGTGATCTCGGAGGCGCTGGACCGCTCGGACGGCATCTACCATCGCGACGACGGGGCGCTGATCGCGCAGGGCGACCTCGGCCTGCCGGTGTTCGTCGGCACCATGCAGTTCGGCACGCGCGCGGTCATCGAGCGCGCCAAGGACCTGAAGCCCGGCGACATGTACATCGTCAACGACCCCTATCTCGGCGGCACGCACCTGATGGACGTGCGCTTCGTCAAGCCGTTCTACTACCGCGGCGAGATCTTCGCCTGGCTGGCCAACACCGGGCACTGGCCGGACACCGGCGGCGCGGTGCCGGGCGGCTTTTCCGCCAACGCGACCGAGGTCGAGCAGGAAGGCCTGCGCCTGCCGCCGGTGAAATTGTTCAAGGGCGGCAGGATGGACGACGAGATCCTGTCGATCGTGCTGTCCAACATCCGCATCGCCGACCAGCGCATCGGCGACATCAAGGCGCAGGCCGCGGCGCTGACCGTCGGCGAGCGGCGCTTCACGGCGTTGCTGGACCGCTACGGACGGGACGTGGTCGAATCCTGCATCGCCGAGCTGCGCGGCCGCGCCGAGCAGCAGATGCGGGCGAAGATCGCAACGATCCCCGACGGCGCGTACCACGGCGTATCGTGGGTCGATTCCGACGGCGTGGTGGACGCGCCGTTGCGCATCGACATGAAGATCGAGAAACGCGACACCGACCTCTATTTTGACATGTCGGGCTCCAGCCCGCCGTGCCGCGGGCCGATGAACAGCGTCATCGCGACCACCCGCTCGTCGGTCTACCTCGCCATGAAGCACATCTTTCCCGAGGTGCCGATCAACGCCGGCACCTTCGCGCCGCTGCACATCGCGGACCCGGAGGGAACCTTCCTCTATGCGAAATATCCGCGGCCCGTCTCCGGCTGCGCGGCGGAGGTCAGCCAGCGCATCGCCGAGGCGGTGTTCGCGGCGCTCACACCCGCCCTGCCCAATGAGCTGTTCGCCGCGCCCGCCGGGACCAGCGGCAACTTCGCGCTCGGCGGCGACGATCCGAAGACCGGCCGCAGCTACGTTCTGTACCTGATATCCGGCGGCGGCTACGGCGGCAGCTTGGAGGGCGACGGCCTGTCCAACGGCTGCTCGACGATCGGCATCTCCAAGACGACGCCGATCGAGGTGGTCGAGCAGCGCTATCCCGTCCTCATCGAGCGCTATGCGCTGCACGAGGGATCGGGCGGCGCCGGCGCGCACCGCGGCGGCTTCGGCGTCCACTACACGGTGAAGGTCCGCCGCGGCGCGGCGCGCGCATCCTTCGTGATGGACCACGGGCGCACCGGCCCGCAGGGCGTCCTCGGCGGCGCCGACGGCGGCCGCAACAAGGTGCGCATCGAGCGCGACGGCCAGCCGGACTATATCCCGCCGCACCTGTCCAAGGACCAGGACATCCATGTCGGCGCGGGCGACCGCATCCACGTCTCCACGCCCGGCGGCGGCGGCTACGGCGACCCGCTCAAGCGCGACCCGCAAGCGGTGCTGCGGGATCTTTCGCGCGGCTACTACACGGCGGAGGAGGCGGAAGAGCTGTTCGGCGTGGTGGTCACGGACGGCCAGGTGGACGCGGCGGCGACGGCGAAGCTGCGGGCGGCGAAGGCGGCGGAGCGGGAGAGTCGGTGAGTCCGGCGCGACCTCATACTTCGAGACGCCCCTTCGGGGCTCCTCAGCATGAGGCCCCAGGGCCCGTGCCCTCACCCTGAGGAGGGCCGAAGGCCCGTCTCGAAGGGGGAGGTCGCTCGGCTTCGGCGGCCGCGCCGCGTCAGATGCTGAAGTCCATCGCCTCGTACTTGCCGCCCTGGGTCTCGTAGCCGGCCTTCTTCCACGCGTCGATGCCGCCGGCGAGGTTGAAGAGGTTGGCGATGCCGGCCTCGGCGAGCTGCTTCTGGGCCGCGGCGGAGCGCTTGCCGATGGCGCACATGACGATGATGCGGGCGCCGCCGAGCGGCGGGAACAGGTCCGCCTCGAGGAACGACAGCGGCAGCAGCAGCGCGCCCGGCACGTTCTCGAACTCGTACTCGTGCGCCTCGCGGACGTCGAGGAGGACGGCCTCGCGCGCGTCCAGCCACGCCCGGGCCGTGGGCGCGTCGATCTCAGGCAATGGGTTCTCGTCGTTCACCGTGCAGGCCGTGCCGGGCTGGACTCGTTGCGATGTCGGAGTGTAGCGCCTTGCGCCCGGTATAGCACGACTGAAATCGTAATTCAATTATTTTAACATCTAAAAAGATGTAATATAGACGCTGAATTTCCGTGCCCCAAAGGGTGTCTACGATTGTCTCCGAAAGGCGGCGCCGGCAGGCGCTAAGGGGTGAGCGCGAAGGTCGCCGCCGCGGCGATCGGGCCGCCGCCGGCGCGCTGCAGCAGGACCGCGCACCTGCCGTCGCCGGCCATCGGGGCGAGCGGCACGGTGAGCGAGACCGGCGCGCCGGCCCATTGCCCGACGCGCTCGAAGCCGCGCACCACGTTCGCCTCGATCAGGGTCTTGCCGCGGTTCTCGCCGGCCGTCACCCGCGTCTCGTGCTCGCGGTCGTAGGTCACCAGCAGGATGTCGTAGATGCCCGCCGGGCCGCTGCCGTCGACCGTGATGACGGCCTCGCGCCCGCGGTTCTCGACGGCCAGCCGCGGGGCGATGCCCTGCTGCGTGCGCGCCATGCGGATGCGGGACTCGGCCTGGCGGCGCTTCGATCCGACGACGTGGCTGGCTCCCCCGACGACCATGAAGGGCGTGTATTCGTAGCGGGCGCCGAGCGCCTGGGCATAGCCCTGCCAGCGCCGTGTATGGTCCGCCCGGCCGAACGGGTCCTTCCAGCCCGCGTAATCGTAATAGTCGATGTGGTATTCGAGCGCGATCACGTCGTCGCGCTGCGCAAGCTCGCGCAGATAGGCCTCGGCCGGCGGGCAGGCCGGGCAGCCCTGGCTGGTGAACAGTTCGACGACGACGGGGGACTGGGACTGCGCCCCGACCGCATCCGGCAAATTCAGTGCGGCCAGCACCGTCAGGAGAGAGAAAAGCCGCTTCATGCGCACAGACAATATGCGCCGGCCGCCCCTGGCGCGAATCAATATTAAGTGACAGCGCGGTTATCGTGGGAAACCGCGCGCATCCGGCGGGTTACGCCGCTTTCGCCAGATTCCGCAGCACGTATTGCAGGATCCCGCCGTGGCGGAAGTATTCGACCTCGTCCAGCGTGTCGATGCGGCAGACGAGCGCAATCTCCTCGACGTTGCCGTCGGCGCGGGTGATGCGGCAGGCGACGTCCTGGCGCGGGGTGATGCCGTCGGTGATGCCGGCGATGTCGAACAGCTCGGTCCCGTCCAGCCGCAGCGTCTTGCGGCTGACGCCCGGCTTGAACTCGAGCGGCAGCACGCCCATGCCGACGAGGTTGGAGCGGTGGATGCGCTCGAAGCTCTCGACGATCACCGCCTTGACGCCGAGCAGCCGCGTGCCCTTGGCGGCCCAGTCGCGCGACGAGCCGGTGCCGTACTCGCGGCCGGCGACGACGACCAGCGGCACGCCCTCCGCCTTGTATTTCATCGCCGCGTCGTAGATCGGCATGACCTCGCCGCTCGGCTGGTGCTTCGTCACCCCGCCCTCGGTGCCGGGGGCCATCTCGTTGCGGATGCGGATGTTGGCAAAGGTGCCGCGCATCATCACCTCGTGGTTGCCGCGGCGCGAGCCGTAGGAGTTGAACTCGCTGGGGCGGACCTGGTGGCTGGTCAGGTACTGGCCCGCCGGGCTCTCCTCGCGAAAGGCGCCGGCCGGGGAGATGTGGTCTGTGGTCACCGAATCGGCGAGAATCGCCAGCGGCCGGGCCGCGTGGATGTCCTCGACCGGCACCGGCTCCGATCCCATGTCCTCGAAGAATGGCGGGAACCGCACATAGGTGCTGACCGCGTCCCAGTCGTAGGTCAGGCTCGACGAGGCCTTGATGGCGCGCCATTCCGGCGTGCCCTCGGACATGTTGGCGTAGCGGCTGCGGAACATCTCGGGCGTCAGCGCCTCCTCGATGATGGCACTGACCTCGGCATTGCTCGGCCAGACGTCCTTCAGATACACCGGCTGGCCGTCGGTGCCCTTGCCGAGCGGCTCGCCCAGGAGGTCGCGCGTCATCGTGCCGGCCAGCGCATAGGCGACGACCAGCGGCGGCGAGGCGAGGTAGTTAAGGCGCACCTGCGCATGTACGCGGCCTTCGAAATTGCGGTTGCCGGACAGCACCGCAGCGACGTGCAGGCCGCCCGTGTCGACCGCCTCGGAGACCGGCTCCGGCAGCGGTCCGGAATTGCCGATGCAGGTGGTGCAGCCGAAACCGACAATGTTGAAGCCCAGCGCATCGAGGTCGTCCTGCAGGCCGGACTTCTGCAGGTAATCGGCAACGACCTGCGAGCCCGGCGCCAGCGACGTCTTCACCCAGGGCTTGACCTGCAGGCCCTTTTCCCGCGCCTTGCGGGCGACCAGCCCGGCGGCGACGAGGACGCTGGGGTTGGAGGTGTTGGTGCAGCTGGTGATCGCGGCGATGACGATGTCGCCGTGGCGCATCTCGTAATCGGCGCCCTCGACCGGCACCCGCTTCGCCGGGTCGGCCCCGCCGTCCTTGATCGCATCCTTGCTGGCCTTGGCGGCAGCCGACAGGGCGATGCGGTCCTGCGGGCGTTTCGGGCCGGCGAGGCTGCTCTCGACGCTGCCGAGGTCGAGTTCCAGCGTCTCGGTGAACACCGGGTCCGGGGTGTCGGTCTCGCGCCACATGCCCTGCGCCTTGGCATAGGCCTCGACCAGGGCGACGCGCTCGGGGTCGCGGCCGGTGAAGTTGAGATAGCGGATGGTCTCCGCATCGATCGGGAAGAAACCGCAGGTGGCCCCGTATTCCGGCGCCATGTTGGCGATCGTCGCCTGGTCGGCGAGGGTCAGGTGGTCGAGCCCCGGGCCGTAGAACTCGACGAACTTGCCGACCACACCGTGCGCGCGCAGCATCTGTGTGACCGTCAGCACGACGTCGGTGGCGGTCACCCCTTCCGCGGGCGCGCCGGTCAGCTTCATGCCGACGACCTCGGGGATCAGCATCGAGATCGGCTGTCCCAGCATCGCCGCCTCGGCCTCGATGCCGCCGACGCCCCAGCCGAGCACGGCGAGGCCGTTGACCATCGTCGTGTGGCTGTCGGTGCCGACCAGCGTATCGGGGTAGGCGATCGTCCGGCCGCCCTCCTCGGCCGTCCAGACGACCTGCGACAGGTTCTCCAGGTTCACCTGGTGGCAGATGCCGGTGCCCGGCGGCACGACGCGGAAGTTGTCGAACGCCTCCTGCCCCCAGCGCAGGAAGGCGTAGCGCTCCTTGTTACGCTGGAACTCGATCTCGACGTTCTTGCCGAAGGCGTCCTTGGTGCCGAAATTGTCGATCATTACCGAATGGTCGATCACCAAATCGACCGGAGAGAGCGGGTTGATCCGCTCCGGATCGCCGCCCAGCGCCTTCATTGCCTCGCGCATCGACGCAAGGTCGACCACCGCGGGCACGCCGGTCAGGTCCTGCAGCAGCACCCGCGCGGGCCGGTAGGCGATTTCGCGATCGCTGCGCCGCGCCTCGAGCCAGGCGGCCATGCTCTTGATGTCGTCGACGTTCACGCTGCGGCCGTCCTCGTAGCGCAACAGGTTCTCCAGCAGCACCTTGAGCGAATAGGGAAGTCGGGAGACGTCGCCAATTACGGCATTGGCTGCTTCAAAGCTGAAATAATCGTATTCGCGGCCGCCGACCTTCAGGGTCCGGCGGGTGTTCAGGCTGTCCTGGCCGATAACGCTCACGGCGATGCTCCCTCGAGATTACGGAGTCAGCGGTACGAATTAATGTGTGGTTCGCGCCCGCCGCGGCAATGTTCGGCGGGCGGCAGTTGTATAGGCCGAAACGCCGGAGATTTGAAGAGCCAAGTGCCGCGGCGCGGCGACCGGCGGACGATCAGCCGAGACAATCGTCGACAAAGGCAGCGACGAGGGGCATCAGGCGGTCCGCCGCCTGCAGGTGCGGCACGTGTCTGCAGCCCGGAAGAACAAGCGGGCGGGCGCGCCCGGAAACGCCGCCGACGATGGCGTCCACCTGGCGCCGGGTCCCGTATTCGTCGTCCGCGCCCTGGATCGCCAGCACGGGGCTGGCAATGCGCGGCAGGCAGTGCTCGATGTTCCACGAGGCGAACGGTTCCGAAAGCCAGGTATCGGCCCAGGCGAAGAACAACGCTTCCGTTTTGTCCCCGTGATAGCGGGCGAGGCGGTCCGGTAGGTCGGTCGTGCGCCATGCCTCCAGCGCCGCGCGGATGCCGGCCCGGGTCACCTCCTCGACGAAGACGTGGGCCGCCTCCGTGATGACGGCACGGACCGGGAAACGCGAGGCGTGCAGGAGGGCGATCGAGCCGCCGTCGGAGTGGCCGAACAGGATGGGATCGGAGATACCGAGCGCATCGAGCACCCGGGGCAGAACCTCGTAGGCCTCGATGTCCAGATAGTCGCGCCCGCGCACGCCGGGCAGCGGATCGGACCGTCCGTGACCGAAACGGTCATACGTGACGAACGGCAGGCGACTCGCCTCCGCCAGCTGCCGGGGCCAGCGCTTCCACATGTCGCTGCAGCCCAGCGCCTCATGCAGGAAGACCATCACGGGCCCGTCCGGCCGCGGGTCTTTCGGATACCGGAGCCGACGCGCAGCGATACGGCCGAGATCGAGATCGAGAAACTCATCCGTCGGGGCCGGGATGCGCTCAATTGAGGGCTTCCCTGCGCGGCCCCCGTCGAATGTGGATCGAGGTGTCATCATCTAGGAGTCCTAGCGCTGCGCCGGCTGGTGGGGAACTATCGCCTCGACTCTTGACCAAAGTCCCTGCAACATATACCAGAATTACATGTCCCGTTACGGGGCCAACGAGAAAAGATCATCGCAGGGAGATCGCACAGGTGCTTTCAGGCACGCTGCCGAGTCGTCCGGCACCGCCGGGCAACGGGTTCCGCTCCGCCGTAACGGCGAGGGGAGCCGCGCGATGAGCAATGCCGATACCTTTCCCAAACTGCTGCTGGAGAACGCGTCGCGCATCGGCAAACGGCCGGCCTGCCGGGAAAAGGACCTCGGGATCTGGCAGACCTGGACCTGGGCCCAGGTTGCCGACGAGGTCCGTGTCCTCGCGTGCGGACTGGCCGCTCTCGGTTTCCGGCGCGGCGACAAGCTGATCATCGTCGGCGACAACCGGCCGCGGCTGTACTGGGGCATGTCCGCGGCGCAGGCGCTCGGCGGCATTCCCGTTCCGGTGTACCAGGACTCCGTGGCCAAGGAGATGGGTTTCGTGATCGACCACGCGGAGGCCCGATTCGCCCTCGTCGAGGACCAGGAGCAGGTCGACAAGCTGCTGGAGATCAAGGACAGCAACGAGACGCTGGAGACCATCGTTTACGACGATCCGCGCGGCATGCGGAACTACATCCAGGACTTCCTGCACGAGTTCGACAAGGTGCAGGAACGGGGCAGCGCGTTCGACCGCGACAATCCGGGGTTCTACGATCGGGAGGTGGGCGCCGGCAGCGGGTCCGACGTTTCCGTGATGCTCTATACCTCCGGCACGACGGGCAACCCGAAGGGTGTCGTGCTGACCCACGCCAACGTAATGCGCACGGCGCGGAACAACCAGGAGATGGAAGGCCTGAGCGCCGACGACGAGATCCTCGCCTACCTGCCGATGGCCTGGGTCGGCGACCATATCTTCTCGTTCGGCCAGAACTACACCGCCGGCTTCTGCGTCAACTGCCCGGAATCCGCGGCGACGGTGATGCAGGACCTGCGCGATATCGGGCCGACCTATTTCTTCGCGCCGCCGCGCATTTTCGAGACCATCCTGACCAACGTGATGGTGCGGATGGAGGACGCGGCGCCGATCAAGCGGCGCCTGTTCCACTATTTCATGGGAGTCGCGGAGCGCGCCGGCACGCGCATCCTCGACGGCAAGCCGGTGTCGCTGACAGAGCGGCTGCTTTATGCGCTCGGCAACGTCCTCGTCTACGGGCCGCTGAAGAACACACTGGGCTTCAGCCGCATCCGCCTGGCCTATACCGCGGGCGAGGCGATCGGCCCCGACATCTTCGACTTCTTCCGCGCGCTCGGCATCAACTTGAAGCAGCTTTACGGCATGACCGAGGCGAGCGTGTTCATCACGGTTCAGCCGGACGGCCAGATCCAACCCGATACGGTCGGTGTGCCGGCGCCGGAGGTGGAGGTGAAGATCGCCGACAACGGGGAGGTCCTGTTCCGCGGGCCGGGCAGCTTCCAGGAGTATTACAAGAACGCGGAGGCGACGGCCGAGACCAAGGACGCTCAAGGCTGGGTCCACACCGGCGACGCCGGCCTGTTCACCGAGGACGGGCACCTGAAAATCATCGACCGGGCCAAGGATGTCGGCCGGCTGACGGACGGCACGCTGGTGGCCCCGAAATACATCGAGAACAAGCTGAAATTCTTCCCGAACATCAACGAGGCGGTGGCCTTCGGCGACCAGCGGGACTATGTCGCCGCATTCATCAATATCGACCTGACCGCCACCGGCAACTGGGCCGAGCGCAACAACATAGTCTACGGCAGTTACCAGGAGCTGGCGGCGCACCCCGAACTCGAACCGATCATCCGCGAGCATGTCGAGCAGGTGAACCGCGACCTGGCCGCGGATCCGCGACTCGGCGGATCACAGATCAAACGCTTTTTGATCCTGCACAAGGAGCTCGACCCGGACGACGGCGAGCTGACCCGGACGCGCAAGGTCCGGCGCCGCTTCATCGCCGAGCGATACGGCGATCTGATCGACGCCCTTTACTCGCAGCGTGACACGTGCCACGTGGCGACCGAAGTGACCTTCGAGGACGGTCGCAAGGGCAGGATCGAGGCGGATCTGCGCATTCTGGAGGCCGAAACATTCCCGGTCGCCGGGGCCATGAAGAAAGCAAGCTGAAGCGGCGCCGCGATGGAGCACCGGCGGATCATCGGCGAGACCCTGTTGAAGATCGAGAACGTGTCCCTCGGCTTCGGCGGCGTACAGGCGTTGAGCGAAGTCAGTTTCGAGATCCGCGAAAAGGAGATCCTCGCCATCATCGGGCCCAACGGCGCCGGCAAGACGTCGATGCTGAACGTCATCAACGGGTTCTACCACCCACAGCAGGGCGCGATCACGTTCAAGGGTGAAGTGCGCCGAGCCATGCGCCCGCATCAGGCCGCGGTTCAGGGCATCGCCCGCACCTTCCAGAACGTCGCGCTCTTCAAGGGCATGTCGACGCTCGACAACATCATGTCCGGCCGCAACCTGAAAATGCGCAGGAACGCGTTATGGCAGGCGATACATTTCGGACCGGCACGCCGCGAGGAACTCGAACATCGCGAAGCCGTCGAGCGAATCATCGATTTCCTCGAGATCCAGGCGATCCGGCGCATCCCGGTCGGACGCCTGCCCTACGGCCTGCAAAAGCGGGTTGAGCTGGGCCGGGCGCTGGCCATGGAGCCCGAGCTGCTGCTGCTGGACGAGCCGATGGCCGGCATGAACGTCGAGGAGAAGGAGGACATGTCCCGCTTCGTTATCGACGTCAACGAGCAGTTCGGCACCACCATGGCATTGATCGAGCATGACATGGGCGTGGTGATGGACCTGTCCGACCGCGTCATCGTGCTGGATTACGGCCGCAAGCTGGCTGACGGCACGCCGGACGAGGTGCGCGCCAACCAGGACGTGATCGACGCCTATCTTGGCGTGCCACACGATTAGGGAGCAGGGCGGGCCATGGATTTCCTGTACAGCATCACCATCGCGCCGTTCCTCGATATCGGCTCGGACCTCATCTTCTTTGCCGAGGTGCTGATCGGCGGACTGTCGGCGGGTGTCATGTACTCGCTTGTCGCGCTTGGCTTCGTGCTGATCTACAAGGCGTCGGGCGTCTTCAACTTCGCCCAGGGCGTGCTGGCGCTGTTCGCCGCGCTGACGCTGGTCGGCATCATGGAATGGGGCGTGCCGATCCCGTTGGCGATGGCGCTGACCATGGTCGTGATGATCGCGCTTGCGTTCGCTGTCGAGCGGCTCATGCTGCGACCGCTGGTCAACCAGGAACAAATCATCCTGTTCATGGCGACGATCGGACTCGCCTATTTTCTCGAGGGGCTCGGCGACACGTTGTGGGGCAGCAACGTCAAGAAGTTGGACGTGGGCATCCCGGACGTGCCGTTCGAGGCGGGCGGCATGCTCCTCCAGACCTTCGAATTGTTCGCAGCCGCCACGGCGGGGGTGCTTGTGGCGGCGCTTGCCGTGTTTTTCCATTACACCCGCATCGGCCGCGCCCTGCGCGCGGTCGCGGACGATCACCAGGCGGCCCTGTCCGTCGGCATCCCGCTGAAAACGATCTGGGTCATCGTCTGGTCCACCGCGGGGCTGGTGGCGCTGGTCGCCGGCATCATGTGGGGGGCCAAGAGCGGCGTGCAGTTCTCGCTGTCGCTGATCGCGCTGAAGGCGCTGCCGGTGCTCATCCTCGGCGGCTTCACGTCGGTGCCCGGCGCCATCCTCGGCGGGCTAATCATCGGCGTGGGCGAGAAAGTGGGCGAGGTCTATTGGGGTCCGCCGCTGGGCGGTGCCATCGAGAACTGGTTCGCCTACGTGGTCGCGCTGGTCTTTCTCGTGTTCCGGCCGCAGGGGCTGTTCGGCGAAAAGATCATCGAGAGGGTCTAGGGCATGTTGTACCGCGACACCGGCCAGTTCAAGACCAGCTACGCATCCGACCAAGCGGTCTTCCCGATCCTGCAGGATCGCATTGGCGTCATTGCCGTCCTGCTGTTCGCCTTCCTCGTCGTCCCCTTAATCGCGGACGACTACTGGTTCCAGGCGGTCCTGATCCCGTTCCTTGTCTATGCGCTGGCAGCGCTGGGACTCAACATCCTCACCGGTTACGCGGGACAGGTCAGCCTCGGCACGGGCGGCTTCATGGCGGTCGGCGCCTATTCCGCCTATAAGATGATGACGGCGTTTCCCGACCTCCACATCGTGTTCGTATTCATCAGCGCCGGTCTCTTCGCCGCGGCCGTCGGCTTGGTATTCGGCCTGCCGAGCCTGCGCATCAAAGGCTTCTACCTCGCGGTGGCGACGCTGGCGGCGCAGTTCTTCCTGATCTGGCTGTTCAACAGGGTCGGGTGGTTTTACAACTACAACCCGTCCGGTACCATCGACGCGCCCACGCGCGAGTTCCTGGGTTTCCTGATTACCGGCAATCAGGCGACGCCGGCGGCGCGCTACCTGACCGCTCTGGCGATGCTTGTCGTGTTTTGCCTGATCACCAAGAACTTGGTGCGGGGTCGGATCGGACGAAGCTGGATGGCGATTCGCGACATGGACATCGCCGCCGAGATCATCGGCATCAGGCCGCTGAGCACAAAGCTAACGGCGTTCGCGATCTCGTCCTTCGTATGCGGCATCGCCGGGGCGGAACTGTTCCTCCTTCATCTCGGCAGCGTCGAGACCCTGGCATTCGACATCAATCTGTCGTTCCTGGTGCTGTTCATGGTCATCATCGGCGGGCTGGGAAGCATCCTCGGATCGATCCTGGGGGCAGCTTTCATGGTATTAATGCCGATCCTGCTGACCAACCTGTTCGTCGGCGTACTCGGCATGCAGGCCGTGACCGCCAAGCACCTCGAATTCATGGTGCTTGGCGCGCTGATTATCCTCTTTCTCGTTGTCGAGCCGAACGGCCTGGCGCGGCTATGGCAGATCCTGAAGGAGAAACTCAGACTCTGGCCATTCCCGTACTGACGGAATGGCCCTTGGACAGCGCACCATACGATGATAGCGTTTCAACCCATGATCCACTGTGAAAGACAGGGAGGACAAAAATGCGCACCAAAGGACTGGTTTTAGCGGTTGCGTCGGCAGCCGTCATCGCAGCGTCACTATTTGCGACGCCGGCATCGGCGGACATCACTCTTCCGTCGCTCGTCTACCGCACTGGAGCCTATGCGCCAAACGGCGTACCCTTCGCCAACGGCGTGCGCGACACCATCGCGCTGATCAACGCCAAGGGCGGTATCAACGGCGTCAAGATCAAGCTGATCGAATGCGAGACGGGCTACAAGACGGACGTCGGCGTCGAATGTTACGAAAAGCTGAAGAACGAAGGGGAGCGCGGTGCTGTCGTGTTCAACCCGCTGTCGACGGGCATTACCTACCAGCTTATCGAAAAGACCTGGGTCGACAAGGTTCCGGTGCATTCCATGGGCTACGGGCGCACGGCAGCGGCCGACGGCCGCGTTTTCAAATGGACGTTCAATTTTCCAACCACCTATTGGAGCCAGGCCTCGGCCGTCGTCAAATACATCGGCCAGGAAGAAGGCGGCATGGACAAGCTGAAGGGCAAGAAGATCGCCCATGTGTTCCACAACAGCCCATACGGCAAGGAAGCCAATCCGACGCTCGAGACGCTGGCGCAGAAATACGGCTACGAATTGATCCTGTTGCCGGTCGACCATCCGGGCCAAGAGCAGAAGGCGACGTGGCTGCAGGTTCGGCGGGCCAAGCCGGACTGGGTCTTCATGTCCGGCTGGGGAGTGATGAACCAGGTAGCCATCAAGGAAGCCGCGGCGATCCGCTATCCGATGGACCACTTCATCGGCAACTGGTGGTCGTCCACCGAGTCGGACGTCGTTCCGGCCGGCGACGCTGCGATCGGCTACAAGGGAGCGACATTCCATGGGGCCGGCGCCAACTGGCCGATGCATGATGAGATCCTCAAGACCGTCTATGGCGGCGACAGGGCCAAGGCCGGCGAAAACAATTTCGGCGAGGCCCTGTACAATCGCGGCATCGTGAACATGGTCTACACCACCGAAGCGATGCGCACGGCCATGGCCAAATTCGGCAACAAGAACCTGAACGGCGAAGAAATGCAGTGGGGTCTCGAGAATCTGGACCTTACTGCGGCGCGCTTGAAGGAGCTGGGTCTGGAGGACTTCACCAAGCCGGTCAAGGTCACCTGCGAAGACCATGAGACAATGGGCCCTGTCCGCATCCAGCAATGGGACGGGAAGAAGTGGGTGTTTGTCAGTGACTGGATCTCGCCGATGCGCGACGTGGTCCGTCCGCAGATCGAGGAAGACGCGGCCGCTTATGCCAAAGAGAAGGGTATCACGCCGCGCAAGTGCGACGGCTCCGACTGACAGCGCCGGTTCTTCGAAACGAGCGCCCGGCCGGTCGAAAGGCGAGCCGACATGAACACGCCTGCAGCGCGGGAAACGGCGCCCGAAGCGGCCCTGCTGGCCGTCAACAACATCGAGGTGATCTACGATCACGTGATCCTCGTGCTAAAGGGCGTATCTCTCGAGGTTCCCGAGGGCGGCATCGTCGCCCTCCTCGGGGCCAATGGCGCTGGCAAGACCACCACGCTGAAAGCAATCTCGAATCTGCTGCGCGCCGAGCGCGGGGACGTGACCAAGGGGTCCATCGAATTTGCCGGCCAGCGTGTCGACCGGCTGACCCCCAATGCCCTCGTGAAGCGCGGCGTCATCCAGGTGATGGAGGGCCGCCACTGCTTCGAGCATCTGACCATCGAGGAAAACCTGCTGACCGGCGCCTACACCCGGACCGACGGGAGGACCGCCATCCAGCGGGACCTTGAGATGGTGTACGACTATTTCCCGCGCCTCAAGGCCCGCCGGGCCGCCCAGGCCGGCTACACCTCCGGCGGCGAGCAGCAGATGTGCGCCATCGGCAGGGCTCTGATGGCGCGGCCGCGGATGATCCTGCTCGACGAGCCGTCGATGGGGCTGGCGCCCCAGCTGGTCGAGGGGATCTTCGAGACGGTCCGGCAGCTCAACGAGCAGGAGGGCGTGACGTTCCTGCTGGCCGAGCAGAATACCAACATTGCGCTGAAATACGCCCGCTACGGCTACATCCTGGAGAACGGCCGCGTGGTGATGGACGGCGACGCGGCGGCGCTGCGCGAGAACGAGGACGTCAAGGAATTCTATCTCGGCCTGTCGTCGAGCGGCCGCAAGAGCTACCGCGACGTCAAGCATTACAAGCGCCGCAAGCGCTGGCTGGCATAGGGCGCCCGGCGGCAGGGGGCGCGCACATGGCTGAATACTACGATGAGCTGGAGACCCGTGATCCGGAGGTGCGGGAGGCTGCGTTGATGGCGGCGCTGCCCGATCTCGTCGCGCACGCCAAGGCCAATGCGCCGGGATTCGCCCGCATCCTGGCGGATGTGGCGCCGGCGGAGATCACGACCCGCTCGGCGCTGGCCAGCCTGCCGGTGACCCGCAAATCGGATCTCATCGACATGCAGAAGGTGGAACCGCCGTTCGGTGGGCTGACAACGAAACCTCCGCGGGACATGGCGCGGCTGTTCCTGTCGCCGGGCCCGATCGCCGACCCCGAAGGACACGGTAAGGACTGGTGGCGCTTCGCCCGTGCCCTGTTCGCCGCCGGATTCCGCAAGGGCGATATCGTCCATAACTGCTTTTCCTATCATTTCACGCCGGCCGGCTCGATGTTCGAGTCGGCGGCCCATGCGCTGGAGTGCGCGGTTTGCGCGGGGGGCGTCGGCCAGACCGAAATGCAGGTCGAAGCCATCGCCCATTTCGGCGCGGACGGCTATGCCGGCACCCCGGATTTCCTGAAGATCATCCTGGACAAGGCGACGGAGATGGGCGTGCCCCTCCCGACGCTGAAAAAAGCGCTGGTCTCCGGCGGGGCGCTGTTTCCGCCGCTGCGCGAGGAAGTCCAGGACCAGGGCGTAAGCGTGCTGCAGTGTTACGGCACCGCCGATCTGGGCCTGATCGCATACGAATCGGAGGCGATGGACGGCATGATCCTGGATGAAGGTGTCATCGTCGAAATCCTGCGGCCGGGAACGGGCGATCCCGTCCCCGAAGGAGAGGTCGGCGAGGTCGTGGTCACCGCGGTGAACCCTGATTATCCCCTGCTCCGGTTCGCCACCGGTGACCTTTCCGCGTTTCTTCCCGGCCTCAGCCCGTGCGGCCGCACGGCGCCGCGCATCAAGGGCTGGATGGGCCGTGCCGACCAGACGACCAAGGTGCGCGGCATGTTCGTGCATCCGGCGCAAATCGACCGGGTCGTCAAGCGCCATCCCGAAGTGCTGCGGGCCCGGCTGGTGGTGGACAGCGAGGGCGGCAAGGACCTCGCTACTTTGGTGTGCGAATCGGCGGCCGGCGACGACTCGCTTGCGCAGCGTGTCGAACAGAGCGTTCAGGCCGAATGCAAGCTGCGCGCGACGGTGCGAATTGTGGCGCCAAAAACGATTCCCAATGATGGAAAGGTCATCGAAGACACAAGAGCCTATACATAGAGTCTGGCGAAGTCTTTGTAAAATAAAGGGATATTAGAGAATACATTACTTTTGATTGAATTTTAACGAAAAAGGCCGACGTTGCCACAAAATTGCCACATTTCCGGCAAAACCTCACCACAAAGCGGGAGTGTTATGGACACGCTGAGACCTCCCCTCTCAGTCGAGGCTAACCCTGACAGCCTCTAATTTGCGACCATATCCAAGGGGTCGCCTGATATTGGCGGTTGCCGGCCCACCCCCGGCAACCGCCAGTTTTTTTTGCGACGCCTCACCCGCTTTGCATCCGCCGATCCTGTGCTATACCTGCGGTGCCGCGCCCGGGCGGCGCAACATCGCGGACCCTGCGACGGGATGCTTGCCCAAGGTTTCTGCCGTATCCAAGAAGAGTCGAGCTTGATGCCGAATCGGTTTTCCGGACACTCTCTTACCTGCTTCAGGGGCGAGCGATTCGTCTTCGAGGCGCTGGATTTTGCCGTCGAAAGCGGCGAGGCACTGGTTCTCACCGGCCCCAACGGCAGTGGCAAGTCGAGCCTTATCCGCATCATGGCCGGGCTCTTGGCGGCGGTCGACGGACGCCTCGAATGGAACGGAGAGCCGGTTTCGGAGACGCCCGAAGATCACCGGGCGCGGCTCCATTACGTCGGATACCAGGACGCCATCAAGCCGGTGATGACGGTGCGTGAAAACCTCTCGTTCTGGGCCGGACTCCGGGGGTCCCTCGATGGCGTCGGGAAGGCCCTGCAAACGGTCGGTCTGGGCGAGATCGCCGAAATGCCGGCGCAGTTCCTCTCGTCGGGCCAGCGGCGCCGCCTGTCACTGGCCCGCATCGTCGCGAGCGCGGCAGAGGTGTGGCTGCTGGACGAGCCGACCGTCGGCCTCGATCGCAACGCGGTCGGCATTCTCGAGGGCCTGGTCGCCGAGCACCGCAGCCGCGGCGGCATGGCGATCCTGGCGACCCACCAGCCGATCGCCCTCGGCGGCGACGAGCGCGGCCTGGATATCTCCGACTACGCCGCCAAGCGACAGATCTTCGACGATGGCGAGGCAAGCCGATGATCCGCACGATGCGACTATTGGTCACACGGGACCTCCGGCTGGCGCTGCGACAGGGCTCGGATGCGGCGATGGTGATCGCCTTCTTCGTCATCACGGTAACCCTGTTTCCGCTGGGCATCGGGCCGGAACCGAATGTGCTGGCGCGGATCGCGGCAGGCGTGGTCTGGGTGACCGCGCTGCTCGCCACCATGCTGTCGCTCGACCGGCTGTTCCAGTCGGACTACGACGACGGATCGACCGACCTGTTGGTGCTGGCGCCGATCCCGCTCGGTCTCATCGTGCTGGCAAAAGTGATGGCCCACTGGATGCTGACGGGCCTGCCGCTGATCATCACGGCACCCGTCCTGGCCGCCCTGATGCACATGCCCGGCCCGGGCTACGGCGTCCTGGTCCTGTCGATGCTTCTCGCCACGCCGACGTTGAGCCTGATCGGCTCGGTCGGCGCCGCCCTCGCGCTCGGCGCGCGCCGTGGCGGCATCCTGATCTCGCTGCTGGTGCTGCCGCTGTATATTCCCGTGCTTATCTTTGCGGTCGGCGCGGTGGATGCGACGATCACGGGACTGACGCCGCGCCCCCACCTGCTGTTGCTGGGCGCGATGCTGGCGGCGGCGCGGCCGCTCGCCCCGTGGGCGGCGGCAGCGGCACTGCGGCACAGTCTGAGGTGAGCGGCAGCGGCGTTATGCCGCGGTCTGATGTGCCGCGCGACCTCTTATTCCTTTTCGGGCGACATCTCCGGCTCGAAACCCTGCGGCTCGAACCCCTGCGGCTCGGGCTGCTGGGGCTCGGGCTGCGGTGCCGGCTGCGCCGGTTCCGCGGTCCCCATGGCACCCGCTTCGGATTTCATCCCGAAAAACACCAGGGCACCACCGGCCACGATCATCGCACCGCGAATTGCCCAGCCGATCTCCACGCCCCAATTGTCGATCCACATCAGGAGTTCGAACTCGTAGCCGACCAGATTGAGGACGAAGCTGCCAGCGCCCAGAATCACGAGCAACCAACCTATGCTCTTCATGACAACATCCTTTCCCATGGCCGCGAAATGCGGGCCATGTTGTCGTTCGCAATTGGCAGATGATCGGCGAAATAAGTTAACAGTTCGTGATTGTGTTCAGGATCGCCGGCACCCGGCGCCGCCGCAGCCGGAAAATTGTCCTGGATCAAGGTGACCCGTTTTCAGATCAATATCCTTGGACCGCGCCGCACCGGCACTCTATATAAAGGCCCGACCATGATGCATCGATTTGCCAACCCCACCCGTTTCATGCGCGTCGCAAACGCGATTCTGCCCTGGTGCGCGGCATTGACCGTCCTGTTCCTGGCGGTGGGCCTGTATCTCGGGTTGGTGCGCTCGCCGGCCGACTACCAGCAGGGCGATACGGTGCGGATCATGTATATCCATGTGCCGTCGGCCTACATGGCGATGTTCGTGTACGCCGCGATGGCGGTGTCGAGCGCGATGGCGCTGATCTGGAAGCACCCGCTGGCCGACATGATCGCCCGGGCCAGCGCGCCGATCGGCGCCGGGTTCACGCTGATTACGCTGGTCACCGGCTCGCTGTGGGGCCAGCCGATGTGGGGCACCTGGTGGGTGTGGGATGCACGCCTCACCTCGGTGCTGATCCTGTTCTTCCTGTATATCGGCTATATCGCGCTGGTGAACGCGTTCGACGACCCGGCGCGGGGCGCCAAACCGGCCGCAATCCTGGCGCTGGTCGGCGCCGTGAACCTGCCGATCATCAAATTTTCGGTCGACTGGTGGAACACGCTGCACCAGCCGGCCACCCTCGTCACCATGGAGGGTCCGAAGCTCGACTCTTCGATGCTGTGGCCGTTGTTGGCCATGATCGTCGGCTTCAACCTCTTCTACGTCACCGTCGGGATCCTGCGGCTGCGCAGCGAGATCGCCGGCGCGCGGATCCGCAACCTGCAGCTGGGACTGACTCATGGCTGAGCGCAACGCTCCGAACGCGGGCTTTACCTTCCCGCGCGGGAACCCCGTATGGTCCCGCGCCAATCGGACAGGGTGTCAATCGAGCAATGAGTGATTTCTTTTCCATGGGCGGCTACGCCGCCTTCATCTGGCCGGCCTACGGGGTGGCGACGATCGTGCTGTGCGGCCTGCTAGCGCTCTCGCTGAAATCGATGCGCGAACGCGAGGCGCTGGTCGAGACGCTGCGCAGCCGGCGCCGTCAGGCGGACGAGGCAACAGCGCAGGAGTCGGTCTCATGAGCAGCGCAACATCACACCCGAAACCGGGCCTGAGCCGGGCCGCGGCGCGCAAGCGCAAGCGCCTGTACATCGTACTGGCCGGCATGACGATGCTCGGGGTCGCCGTGGCCCTGGTTCTGACGGCCTTCCAGGACAACATCGTCTTCTTCTATACGCCGAGCGACCTCACGGAGAAGGTCATCGGTCCGGAGCAGCGGGTGCGGCTCGGCGGCCTGGTCGAGGACGGCAGTGTCCGCAAGGCCGACGACGGCGTCACGACCCATTTCGTCATCACCGATTACATCGGCACCATCGACGTCACCTACAAGGGAATCCTGCCGGACCTGTTCCGCGAAGGGCAGGGCGTGGTCGCCGAGGGCCGCATCCTCGCGGACGGGTCGCTGCAGGCGACAGAGGTCCTGGCGAAGCATGACGAGAACTACATGCCGAAGGAAGTGGCCGAGAAGATCAAGGAATCCGGCCGCTGGCAGGAAGACGGATCAGGGGGATAGAACACGATGATCGCCGAACTCGGCCATTTCGCGCTGGTGCTGGCCCTGATGGTCGCACTGGTCCAGGGAGTTGTGCCCATGGTCGGCGCGGCGCGCGGCGATATCCGGCTGATGGACATGGCGCCGCCCGCTGCCACCGTGCAGCTGGCGCTTGTCGCGGCCGCATTTGGCGCGTTGACATACTCTTATGTCGTCAGCGATTTCAGCGTTCTGAACGTTGCGCAGAACTCGCATTCGCTCAAGCCGATGCTGTACAAGATCAGCGGCGTGTGGGGCAACCATGAGGGCTCTCTGGTCCTGTGGGTGCTGATCCTGGCGCTGTACGGCGGCCTGGTCGCCCTGTTCGGCGGCAACCTGCCGCCGACGCTCAAGGCGCGGGTGCTCGCGGTGCAGGCCATCGTGGCCTTCGGGTTCCTTGCATTCCTCCTGCTGACGTCGAACCCGTTCGAGCGCATCTTCCCGCCGCCGATGGATGGCAACGACCTGAATCCGCTGCTGCAGGACCCCGGACTGGCCTTCCATCCGCCGATGCTCTATGCCGGCTATGTCGGGCTGTCGACGGCCTTTTCCTTCGCCGTTGCGGCGCTGATCGAGGGCAAGGTCGACGCCGCCTGGGCCCGCTGGGTCCGGCCCTGGACCCTGGCCGCCTGGATCTTCCTGACCGCGGGTATTGCGTTGGGCAGCTGGTGGGCGTACTACGAGCTCGGCTGGGGCGGCTTCTGGTTCTGGGATCCGGTCGAGAACGCGAGCTTCATGCCCTGGCTGGTGGCGACGGCGCTGCTCCATTCGGCGATCGTCGTCGAGAAGCGTGACACCCTGAAATCCTGGACCATCCTGCTCGCCATCGTCGGCTTCTCGCTCAGCCTGATCGGTACCTTCCTGGTGCGGTCCGGCGTGCTGACCTCGGTGCACGCCTTCGCGTCGGACCCCGAACGCGGCATTTTCATCCTGCTGCTGCTGGTCATCGCCATCGGCGGCAGCCTGTTGCTGTTCGCCTGGCGCGCCCCATCGATGCAGGCCGGCGGACTGTTCCGACCGGTCAGCCGCGAAGGCGGCCTGATCCTCAACAATCTCCTGATGTCGATGGCCGCGGCGGTCGTGCTGATCGGCACGCTGTTCCCGTTGATGGTGGACGCCCTCAACCTGCCGAAGATCTCGGTCGGCGCGCCCTGGTTCAATATCGTCTTCGTGCCGTTGATGATGCCGGCGATCGTTGTCGCCGGCATTGGCCCGCTGCTGGCGTGGAAGCGCGGCGACCTCAAGACCGCCATGGCGCGGCTGAAATATGCGGCGATCGGAACCGTATTGATCACCGCGGCGGCCCTGTGGCTGGCCTGGGGCTATTCGATGGGGAGCTTTCTCGGCATCGCCGTGGCCGCCTGGCTCGGCACGGCCACGCTGACGGAGCTGGCGGGCCGCATCGGGCTCGGCCGGATGCCGGTAGGCAACAGCCTGCGCCGCGCCGGCGGCCTGCCCCGTTCGGCCTGGGGCATGACCGTCACCCATCTCGGGCTCGCCGTGACGGTCGCCGGCATCACCGGCGCCTCGCTGTGGCGGACCGAGTCGATCCAGGTCATGGAGATTGGCGATTCGGTCGAGGTGGGCGGCTATGAGTTCGTATTCGACAAGGTCGAGAATCTCCGTGGACCCAACTATTTCATCGAGCGCGCGACGTTCACCGTGAGGCGCGACGGCGAGGTCTACACGGTCATGGAGCCGGAGAAGCGTCGCTACATGGTCCAGCAGCGGGAAACCACCGAGGCGGCGATCTTCACGACGCCGATGAAGGACCTCTACGCGGTTCTCGGCGACAGGGCGGGGGGCGACACATGGGTGACGCGCATCTATCACAGCCCGCTGGTCCCGTGGATGTGGATCGGCTCGCTCCTAATGATACTGGGCGGCACGCTCTCGCTCAGCGACCGGCGGCTTCGCGTCGGGGCACCCTCGCGGCGCCGCCCCGCCAAGCCGGCCGCCGCGCAACCGGCGGGAGCCGAATAACCCTATGCGCCGATTGATCTTTATCGTACCGCTCGTCGTCTTCGCCGGGTTCGTCGGGGCAACGGGCTGGTACATCATGGAAATCCAGCGGGACTCCCAGCGTGCACCGAACATCATCGGCGCTGGCGAACAGAACAAGCCGGTGCCCGAGTTCGAGCTGCCGCCGCTGCTCGACGACCTGCCCGGCATCGCCACTGGTGACTTTGGCGGCGAGGTCATCATGGTCAACGTGTTCGCCTCGTGGTGCATCCCCTGCCGGGCGGAGCACCCGCTGATCACCCGGATCGGGGAAGAGGGCATCGTTCCGGTCTGGGGGATCAACTACAAGAACAAACGGGAAGAGGCCATTGCCTGGCTCGACGAGCTCGGCAACTCGTACGAGCGGATCGGCTTCGATCTGAGCGGCCGCGTCGGTATCGAATGGGGCGTCTACGGTGTGCCCGAGACCTTCCTTATCGACAAGAGTGGACGCATCCGGTTCAAGCATGTCGGACCGCTCACCAGCAGCGATCTGAAGGAAACCATCTTCCCGATGATCGATTGCCTCAACAAAAGACCGCAGGCCGAAACATGTCTTTCTGGATCGTAGTCGGCGCCATCTCCGTCGCCGCGGTTGCGGCGCTGGCCCTGCCCCTGTTCCGCAGCCGTGTCGGCGAGGCCGACCCCGCCGAATTCGACCTCGAGGTCTATCGCGACCAGATCGCCGAACTGGAACGGGACTGCGAGCGCGGGGTCGTCACACGGGCCGAGATGGCGGCGGCACGCACCGAGATCGCGCGACGGATGCTTGCCGCCGATGCACGACTCAAGGCGCACGCCGGGCAGGCGTTCGGCGGACGCCAGCGGACCACGGGCATCATGGTCCTCGCCGTTGCCGTTGCTGTCCTTGTGCCCCTCGCGGCGGTGCTCCTGTATACGGAAATCGGCCAGCCCGGCACCTCGGACATGCCGCTTGCGGCGCGCGCCGACCGGGCGACCGGCGGCCCCGATGGCGGCCTCGGCAAGATGATCGCCGAACTCGAACAGGCGGCCCAGGACAATCCGGATGATGCCGACACGTGGCTCAATCTCGGCCTTGCCTACAAGCAGATGCAGCGGTTCGGCGAGTCCGCCGAGGCGATGCGCCGGGCCTTCGCTCTGCGCCCGGCGACGCCGATGCTCAGCAGCGAGTTCGGCGAGGCGCTCGTCATGGCGGCGCAGGGTACGGTGACGCCGGAAGCGCAGGCCGCGTTCAAGGCGGCCCTTGCGGGGCGGCCGAACGACATCCGCGGCCGGCACTACCTCGCGTTGGCGGACTACCAGGCGGGACGGACGCAGCAAGCGCTCAACGGCTGGGCCGATCTGATCCGGATCTCGCCGGCCGATGCGCCGTGGCTCAACGTGATCCGCGAGTACATGGTGCAGGCGGCGGGCGACCTCGGCGTTGACGTCGCGGAGGTCATGCCGGAACCGCAGTCGGCGGCCGAGAGCGGCGGGCTGACGGCGGAGCAGCGGGCGGCGCTGGATGCGATGACTCCCGAGGAGCGCGAGGCGACGATCCGCAGCATGATCGACGGCCTGGAGGTCAGGCTGGGCGAGAATCCGATGGACCTGGAGGGCTGGGAGCAGCTGATCCGGGCCCGTCACGTAATGGGCGAAGTAGACGCGGCCCAGGCCGCGCTGGACCGCGCCCTCGAGGTGTTCGTCGCGGCGCCGTTCCCCAGACAGCGCCTCATCAGCCTGGCCGAGGAGGTGGGGTTGAATGCCCCGGCCGGACCGGGCGATGTCGACATCTCGGCCATGGTCCAGCGACTGGCCGAGCGGCTGAAACAGGAGCCGGACGATCTTGACGGCTGGCTCATGCTTGCGCGCTCATACACGGTGATGGGCGAGCGCGCCAAGGCGCGCGACGCGATGGCCAATGCGGTGCGGCTCGCGCCTGAGGACCCGCGGGTCCTGGCACTCCAGGCCGGCGCGATCCGCGATGCCAACGGCGGCCGGCACAACGCCGAGTCGATGGCGATCCTGCGGCGCGTCCTGGCGCTCGACCCGGATCACGCCGAAGCGCTCTGGTTCGTCGGCAATGCCGAGGCGGAAGCCGGCAACACCGCGAAGGCGATCGAGATGCTGGAGCGGGCCTACCAGCAGATTCCGGAGGGCGGCGAGGATCGCGCCTTCATCCAGAGGCGCATCGACGAGCTCAGGGGCGGCTGACACCACCACGCCACCGGGTTGCCGACTGCCGGCCGGACGCACGTTCGGCCGTGTGCCGTTTTCTGCCGCGGGATTTTGCCGGGATATTACAGCCAGTCTCGTGTTTTTCGCGCGAATTTCGCGTCTGGACAACGCCTTGTCCGTGTGTAGAATTCAGGACCGTTAGAATACGAACAATAAAAATCTGGCGTGGATGAGTCCGTCCATCGCCAAAGAATGTTCCAACAGCGAACAGCCACAGAGAGGTTACAGAGAGGTTACTGCCATGATTGGAAGAATCACCACTGGAGTCATCGCGTCAGTGGCCGGCTTGGGCTTGCTTGCCGGTAGCGCGGCGGCCCAGACCAACATCCAGAAGATGATGGAGTTCAAGACCACCGGGACCAGTCTTGATATTCCTGAAATCCCGCAGACGGGCCCGAAGGCGGACGCGATCCGCAAGAACCTGCAGCGGATCAAGCTGCCGCCAGGCTTTAAGATCGACCTTTACGCCCTCGTTCCGGACGCCCGGCATATGGCCGTCGGTACCAATGTCGGCGTGGTCTTCGTCGGCACCCGCAAGACGAAGGCTTGGGCCGTCACAGACCGCGACAAGAACCGCGTCGCTGACGAGGTCAAGGTGTTCGCCCCGAGCGTCGACTTCAAGGTCCCGAACGGCATGTGCTTTACCAAGGACGGCTTCCTCTACGTCGCCGAGCACAACCGGGTCCTCCTGTTCCCGGCGGTCGAGTTCTTTTACGAGAGCCCGGACCTGGCAATCGGTGTGGTTGCCGAACAACTGATCCCGCCGGAGGAGGAGTCCTTCAACCACGGTGCCCGCACCTGCACGATCGGGCCGGACAACAAGGTCTACATCACGCTCGGTCAGCCCTACAACGTGCCGCCGAGGGAGAAACTCGATCTTTACAAGAAGCACGGCATCGGCGGCATCATCCGCATGGACCGTGATGGCAGCAACCGCGAGGTTTATGTCGACGGCATCCGCAACTCGGTCGGCCATGCCTGGAATCCGGCCAACGGCCAGTTGTGGTTCACCGACAACCAGGTCGACGGCATGGGCGACGACATCCCGCCGGGCGAACTGAACCGGGTGACCGCGAAGGGCCAGAACTTCGGCTTCCCGTGGTACGGTGGTGGCGATACCCGCACCAACGAATACCTCAAGGACGAGCCGCCGGCCGACGTCGTGTTCCCCGAGGTCAACATGGTCGCGCACGCGGCGGACCTCGGCATGACGTTCTACACCGGCAAGATGTTTCCGGAGAAGTACCGGGGCGGCATCTTCAGCGCCCAGCACGGCTCGTGGAACCGCACCACGCCAGTCGGCGCGCGGGTCATGTTCACGTCGCTGAACGAGGACGGCAGTGCAAACGAAACCGTGCCGTTCGCCGAGGGCTGGCTGGTCGAGGAGACCGGCGAGTATCTCGGGCGGCCGGTCGACGTACAGCAGTATCTCGACGGCTCGCTCCTGGTCTCCGATGATCTCGCCGGAGCCATCTACCGCATCTCGTACGAGGGCATGTAAAGCCTTTGCCCCGCCGCCGGAAAGGACCGGCGGCGGGGATCCCTTTTTGTCCCCAAACCGGAATTCGTCGGCAGAAGAGGTGTAAGGCGATGAGAATTCCTGCCTGCTTCGCGCTGCTCGTGCTCGCCTGTCTCGCGCCAATCCCGGCGCAGGCACAGACACCTGAATTCCCGGCCGTCGCCAGGCCCTGCATCACCTGTCACGGCCGCGACGGCATCGGTACCTCGCCCGGGTTCCCCAATCTCGCGGGCCAGAAGTCCATCTATCTGATGGAGCAGCTGGCCTTGTACCGGGACGGCAAGCGCCAGAGCGACGTGATGAACATCGCGGCGGCGCAGCTGAGCGACAGCGACATCCGCGCGATCGCCGAGTATTACGAGGCCCAGGCCGCCTGCAAACCGTAGAGCAAGGCCGTAGCCGACTTGCACGCCCTTGCCATGAGACAAGGACACGACATGCCGTATGCGGCCGGCGTCGCGCGGCTGCTCACAAATCCAGCACGACGTTGGTCGTGACCGCCAGCTGGAACAGGATCTCGGCCAGCGCCTTGGCAAGCTGGAGGTTCTTTACGTTTGGCTGCGGCAGCACCATGATCTCGTCCCCGGGTTCCGGAATTTTCTGCCCGAACCCGCCCAGCGAGACCGATACGATTTCGCCGTTGGCGCGGCGGATGAGCGCCCGTCTTGTGTCGGCCGTGCGCGTAAACCCGCCAGCGATTTCGATGTACTCCTTGAGGCCCGCGCCGCGGCGCCAGGTAACGGCGGTCGGAAACATCACTTCGCCGGCCACCGTGATCAGCCGGCTCTTCGCCGGCAGGAACAGGATGTCTCCGTCCTCGAGATAAAGGTCGCGCGCTTCCTCCGGGCTGCGGAGCACGACCAGACCCTGCGGCTCAAGCTTGCGGGCGCGGGCGATGAACGACTGGATCAGTTCCGCCTCCCTTAGCCGCAGAGAGGCTTCCTCGTCGGTCGACGAGCGCGCGGCCAGCACTTCGCGTTCGAGCTGGTCGAGCGACCGGTGCAGCAAGGCGGATTGCCGCTCCTTGACGCTCAGTCGGAACAGCTGGATGGCCTCGAACCTGGTGCGCTCGCTGGGCACGATCTGGTCGAGGACCTTGCCGAGACGGGTGCCCGGGGTGACGACGTATTCCTTGGCGCCGTCGTGTTCGCCATTGACCCCGACGACGATCAGCTGTGGGCGGTCCTCGGGAATCAGCGTGACGCGGTCGCCGGGCAGCAGCGTGATCGCCTCCAGCGCGATCAGCGGCAGATACTCCGCGGTGGTCTCGCCCGAGTTGTTGCGGCGCACCCGCACGTGGGTTGCGTCCGCCCGGGGGGTGGCCCAGCCGACGACGGTCGCCGCCGGCATCGTCTCGCCGTGGAATTCGAAGCGGGCCGCGTTGTGTACCGCCCCCTCGACGCTGACCGTGTTGGTCAGCGCGCCGACATAGATGGTGTCGCCATCCGCGAACTGGATCGTCGGCAGGCTCCCTTCGAGCAGGAACTCATAGAGATTGGCTGTCTGGCGGAGCTTGCCGCCGCGCAGAACGCGGACGTCGATGAAGCTGCCGCGCCGGGTGTCGATGCCCCCGGCAAGATCGAGGAAGTACAGGATCGAATCCGACGACAGGCCCCGAAACATCCCGGGCCGGCGCACGAACCCCGATACGATGACGCTGACCGGCTGCGCCCCCTCGAGGTTGGCGTAGACGCCGACCTGGTCGCGGTAAACCCTGCGCACCTGGCCGCGCACGAGTTCGGTCAGGGCGTCGTTGCGGACGCCGAGCACCCGCACCGGTCCGATCTGCGGCAGGAAGACATTGCCCTGGGCGTCGACCGTCAGCACCTCGCCGAAATCGACGGCACCCCAGAGCTGGACGCGAACCTGGTCGCCGATCTGGATCCGGTAGTCGGGGTTGAACCCGGTGAAGGGCTGCTGTGCGAACGCGCCGGTGAACATCCGGGACCCGAAGACAGGAAGCTCGGCCTCGGGCAGCAGATCGATCTCGCCCTCCGCCGGCCCGGGCGAGCGCAGCGTATCCTCGCGCGGCACTTCACTCTGGGCCGGAGCCTGGGCCCACGCCTGACCGCTGCCGGCGGCAACGGCCAGAGCCAGGCAAAACATCAGCAGGGTCCGCGCGCCCGTCATTCCATATGCTCCCGGATCGCGGCAACGATCACGCTGACGACGCCGAAGCCCATCAGCAGGAACACCGCGAGCGTTCCCAGAATATACGGCCGGTCGGGGTAGAGCGCCTCGTCGGGCCGGTTGGGCCGCGCCACAACGACGAGGCTCTTGACCTTGCGCGAAGCGTCGATCTGCGCTTTTTCCAGCGCCATCAGCGCGAGCCGGTACCGCTCGTGCGCGAACTCGACATCGAAACGCAACTCCTCGAACCGGGCCGCGATCGTGTTGAGGCGTGCGTCGCCGCCGGTCAATCGCGTTTTTTCCTCTTCGATCTGCTGGGTCTTGGCGGCAATGCGGTTGCGCAGGGTGACGACCTCGGGTGCGGCGCCGTCCAGGTAACTGCGCAGCACGGTCAGCTCGGCGCGATCCTCGGCGAGGCTGACCTCCATCTGGGCGATCACGTTGGTGACGAGCCCGGCCTGCTCTTTCGGGTCGATCACCTGGTGCTCGTTCTGAAACGCCACGAGTTGCGCCTTGGCCTGTTTGAGCCGTGCTGCGGTGGTCTCGATTTCGCCGTTGATGAAGCCGAGCTGCTCGGCCGCCAGCTGATTGGACAGCGCGTTCACCAGCCGCTCGCTTTCGGCCAGGATCATCGAGAGCATAATCTGCGCGAAATCCGGCTCGAATCCCTCCAGCGTGACGGTGATGATGGAGGACTCGCTGTCGAAGAAGACCCCGACCATCTCGCGGTAGTATTCCAGGAAATCCTCCTCCGAGGCGTCCGCCGGCAGGCGCCAGACCGGATCGATTGCCGGATCCGACCACGCCGCACGCACGTCGAGCGCCGCCTCAAGCCGGGCCAGCATGTCGTAGGACAGGATGTAGTCGCGCACCACATAGGCGTCCTGGCGGGCGATGCCGCCGACGCCGCCGAGCAGGGTGCCGAGGTCGAACGCCGCGGGCTCGTTCGGCGCGCCGCTGTCGCGCAGGGTGAAGCGGGTTTCGGACACGTATCGGTCGGAAGCGACGAAGAGCAAGTACAACGCGGTCACCGCAAGCGGCAGCGCGACCAGGGCGAGGAACAGCCCCAGGGCCCCCCGCAGCCTTCGATATCCGCCTTCAGTTGCCATCACTCACAGCGCTTCCCTGCAATGCGGTCCTGCACCCCGTATTGTCCCCCTGCCGCCGGAAAAGTGCAACGCAGGCGATGCCCGCCTGGTATCGCCGCGGCATGGCGGCTCGCTCGAAACGAGCCCATGCGAAGGCGTTTTCCGCGGGTTTGGGGGCAGTATCATGGCGCCACGGGCATATCATCGGATCACGCCGCCTGAAAGGCTTCGACGGCCTCTGCTATATCGGGATAGAGGACAACGCCGCCATCGCGCACGATCGCCCCGATCTCGCAGATCTCCCGCACGGTATTGAGGTTGTGCGAGGCGACGATGAAGGTGCAGCGGCCGCGCCGCGCTGCGAGCTCCCGCTGGCATTTCGCCCGGAATCCGTGATCGCCGACCGACAGCACCTCGTCGATCAGGTAGTAATCGAATTCGAAGGCCATCGACAGGGCGAAGCCGAGCCGCGCCCGCATGCCGGACGAATAGGTCTTCACCGGCTCGTCGAAATAGCTCCCGATTTCCGCGAAATCCTCGACGAAGTCCAGTTTCGCGCGGATCGCCGCGCGTTCGGCAATGCCGTTGATCTGGCACACGAAGCGCGCATTGTCGCGCCCGGTCAGGCTGCCCTGGAAGCCGCCGGTCAGGCCCACCGGCCAGGAGATCCGCGCCGAGCTGCTGATCCTGCCGGCGCTGGGATAATCGATGCCGCCGATCAGCCGCAGCAGCGTCGACTTGCCGGCGCCGTTGACCCCGAGCAATGCCACGTGCCGCCCCGCCGGCAGGCGCACCGTCACGTCGCGCAGCACGTATTTGCGACCCTGCCGCGTCGGGTACCACTTGCTGACCGAATCGAGCGCGATCATGTGGCCACCATGCGGGTGCGATAGACGTGGAAGGTAAGGAGGCCGAACGACAGGAAGCCGAACGTCCAGACGGCCAGATACAGCGGGTCGCCGTAATGCGTTTCGATGGCGCGGAAATAATGTCCGCGGATGATCTCGAGCGCATGCAGCACCGGGTTCCACAGCAGCCAGCCGCGGTATTCCACCGGGATCACCTCGACCGAGAAGAAGATGCCGGAAATGAAATAGAGCGGGCGCAACAGGATGGGCACGATCTGCGCGACGTCGGGCAGGGCGTCGTTGAGGACGCAGGCCAGCGCCCCGAAGCCGAGACCGAACAGGCCGAGGCCGAGGAACACCACGAAGACGACGAGCGGATCCTGGACCGCCACGTCGAATCCGGCCCAGCCGGCCCCGACCATGAAGACGAGGAAGACCACCGTGTAGATGATGACCTCGAGGATGAACCGGGCCAGCAGCGTGTCGAACGGTTTGACCTGGGCGTAGGTGTAGAGCGCCCGGTTGGCCTCGATCGTCGACATGGCGCGGGTCACCGTCGCGCGAAACAATACGAACGGGATGATCCCCGTCGCCAGGAAAATCGGGAATTCGACTCCCCCAGGCGCGGTGCGGGAACGGATCCCGAAGATGACCGACAGCACGATGACGTGAGTCAGCGGCTCCACGAACGCCCAGACCATGCCGAGACGGTAGATGCCGAACCGCGTCTTCAGCTCGCGCAGCAGGAGCGCGTGGAGGACCCGCATCGTCACGCGGAATGGAGATGTCTGCGGGTGCGGGCGGACAGTATCAGCCACTCAGGCCCCCTCGGGCATGCGGAGGACGGGAAGACGGCCGGTCGCCACCTGGCGGCCTCCGGTCCTGCACCGGGCAGCAGCCGATGTCTTCCTGCCGATCTTACCGACCAACGCCGCAACCGCTTGCCGGCGCCAAGTTGCCATCGGGGAGATGCTCGCGCTCATGACCGATCCCAAATGGGCACGCCGTACCCCAGCGCAGCGCCCAGCTCCTCGGGCCAGCGGTTCTTGTTGCATATCTCATCGAATTCCTTCTGCCGGCTTTCGTCGCATCGCAGCTCTTCGGTTGAACTCTGAAGACTGTGGTAAACCACGGCGGCCGCGACATAGACGATCTTGCGGCCGAGGACGTGACGGACGAAATCACACATGATGCGGTCGGACCGGTAATGCCGTCCGTACTGCGCATCCAGGCCAGCGCTTTCGTCGAGTGCCGATCGTCTGATGTAAGCGCAGAAGAACGGTGCAAAATTCAAATCGTGGCTATTGTGAAACATCAGCATCTCTTCTTTGTCATCGTGGGGCTCGGACAGATTCACCTCGCGGTGGCACTCTGCCCCCGCAATCTGTTCATGCATTTCAACATTTTCTTTTTGTGGTCGATGAGAATCTGCCGGCGGACCAACATCGCCAACTTCGGAATCAGTTTTGCCAGCGTCCACAGGTTCTGGAAGCTGAAACACACAAAGTATGTGTCACTCCTGCAACGCATTACCCCACCAATCACCTGGCTCATGCGCATGGCACCTGCGGCCCAGCAGCACGGCCGGAGACTTAGAGTTCGCATCTTTGCGAAGTATTCAGCCATCCTCGCTACGCAACGCCTAGCCAGCATTATCCCCCGCTATTTCCAGAAAAGCCAACATGTACGACATTATAGCAGCGCTCGACGATGAGCCGAACAGCATCCTTTTTGTACCTTTCACAGGCAATCGACTCCGGCTGATGGTTGACCGCCACAACTTTCTTCCGGGTTTGACGGGACTTTCTTGCCAAACGTGCCTCGTGTAAACTTCCGCCATGTCCCAGAGACGTTTCAACAAGGTATTTTGCCTTGGTCCAACAAAAAGCGGAACAA
>JBFIFO010000024.1:0-33175 GCA_041602815.1 Alphaproteobacteria bacterium
GGTGACCGACTTGCCCTTGAAGCTGACTACCTGGTCGGGCCCCGCATTGGCGACCGGCGCCTCATTGACGACGGTGACGGTCATGCTGTCCGTGGCTGTCGCGCCGTGATCGTCGGTGACGGTCAGCGCGATCGTATAGATGCCGACCGCGAACGGCCCGACAACGGGGCTCAGTCCGTTCGCGATCTGGACGCCGCCGATGCTCCAGGCATAAGTCAGTACGCCGCCTTCGCGATCGAAGGAGCCGGTGGCGTCCAGCGTCACCGCCTGAGCGTGGTTCACCGTCTGGTCCGCCCCCGCATTGGCGACCGGCGCCGCGTTGACCACAGTAATGCTCACGCTGTCGCCCGCTGTCGCGCCGTGATCATCGGTGACGGTCAGCGCGATCGTATAAACGCCGACCGAAAACGGCCCGACGACGGGGTTAGCTCCGGATGCGAGCGGCACCCCATCGAGCGTCCAGGCATAGGTCAGTGTGCCGCCTTCGGGATCGAAGGAGCCGGTGGCGTCCAGCGTCACCGCCTGCGCGTGGTTCACCGTCTGGTCCGGCCCGGCGTTGGCGAGGGGAGTCGTGTTGAACACGGTAACGGTCATAGTATCGGTGGTGCTGTTGCCGACGTCATCGGTGACAGTCAGTGAAATGGTGTGCACGCCGACCGCGAATGGCCCGACCGTGGCCGTAACGCCCGTCGCGATCTGTGCGCCGTCGAGGTGCCAGACATAGGTCAGGGCGCTACCTTCAGGATCGTAAGAAGCGGAACCGTTGAGATTTACCGTTTCAACATGAGTGACGAATTCGTTCGGCCCGGCATATGCGATGGGTGGCTTGTTGACCACAGTCAGAATCATATGGTCGGACGCGCTGGCGCCGCCGCGGTCGGTTACCGTCAGCGTCACGGTGTGGGCGCCCGCGGGGAGGGAGTTCGCCACGTATTGCGGTCCGGTCGCGACCTCGACGCCGCCTATGCTCCAGACGAACGTCAGGATCGTTTGTTCCGGATCGGAGGAACCCGACCCGTCAATGGTGACTGAACCGCCTTCCGGGATCGAGATGTCGGGACCCGCATCCGACACCGGCGACAGATTCGTTGTGCCGGCCACAGGAGAGGCGAGGAACAGTCCTTGTGTTCCATCGGTAAAGAGGACGTTCAACAACGTCTGGCCTGCTTCATTAAATGGACGTGGGCCGGCCTGGGCGCTGGGTCCGCCTTCAAACGGTAGGATGTGGTAAATCGTACGATAGTCCCCGCTCTTCACCCGGAGAACCTCACCTTCACGTGCGATAAGGGCGAGATCGCCGGATGCGCCAGCCCAGATACCCTTGGTGTTGCTTTCGTTCAATCTTGCGTAGAACGCAATCTCTCCCTGTCCGTTCAGAGACGGTCCCATGACCAGATTGGCAAAGGTTTCGCCCACAGTGCCGGGGGCCGGATCGCCTTCGCGAGCCACGAGGCTGAGACCATCGGGCAGACCCACCCAGATTCCGCGGTCGCTGGCCGGGTTGCCACTATCCAGAGCCGCGTCGAATGCCAGCTGACCCAAGGCGTTCATGTTGACGTGATTAAAATCGGTGAAAATCAAACCGGTGGCGCCCGGGGCGGGATCGCCCACCAGGCTGACAAGCCGCAATCCGTTGATGTCGCGTATCCAAATTCCCTCATCGGCAATCTGCGTAACCGGATCATACGGCGCCAGGAAACCATTGAACGCGACGTCTCCACGCCCGTTCAAGACAGGCCCCACCGTATCGTTGGCGGTCAGATCGAAACCTGCACCGCCTGCGCCAGATAACGAGCCTACCGCCAAACTCACAAAGCTGCGCCCGCCCGTGCCCGGCGCCACCTCCCCCGACCGGGTCAGCAACGTGACGCCTGCGGGCCCAGCTATCCAGATCCCATCGCCATAATCGACGCTGGGATCGATGGTCGAGGCAAGAAAGGCCTTGGTTCCCGTGTAATTCGCGACCGGATCCGCGAACTCCGAAAACACCAGATCGGCCGTATCAGGTGCGGGATCTCCGCTGAGGGCCAGGAGCTCCAGTGAATTGGGGATTCCGCTCCACAAGCCCGCCAGGCTGCCGCCTGCCGAAGTGACGCGAGCGCTGAACGTGGAGACTCCGGAATCATCGAAATTTCCCACAAATCCGAAGCTCTGGAACGTAAATCCCGCCGTTCCCGGAGCTGGCTCCCCCGGGCCAGCCACACTGCTCAGATTGCCGGGAGCGCCGGCCCAGAAACCGCCCGGGGCGCCGCCGCTGGTGGTTGCGCCAACGTCCCTTAAGGTGGCGCCGAACCAAATGTCTCCGCCCGCATTTACCAGAATCGGGCCGAACTGGTAGAACGTCTGCGCCACTCTGCCGGGGGCCGGATCGCCGCCGCGGACAGCCAGCGTCAGGTTGCCCGGCGAACCGACCCAAATCGCGTCGTCCTCGCCGCTCCATACGCTGGCCGCGGCCGTGAAGGCGACAATGCCCGTATCGGTCAGATCGCCTTGACCAACCGACTGGAAGTTCAGCCCTCCCGTCCCCGGTGCTGGTTCCCCAGTCACGGCTACGGGCTCGACGGAGTAGGTTCGGTCCTGCGCGTAGGCCAGCTGCGCTGTGGCCGCAGACAGGATGGCCAAGTTGGAAACGATCGCGGAGATGACAAGAAGTGTGCGGGACTGGAACATTCCGGGCAGCCTTCCTTACGATAGCAGGCGTTAAGAGTTTGGCAACGTGAGGGGCGATCATCTTCCTTGAGTTACGTAAACAGGGAATTAAGATGCGAAGCGCATTTCGTGCCGTCTGAGAAACGCCCGTGGACTCGTCGCACGGGTAGGTGGGCCCGCTGATATTTGGTGTGATATCCAAGGGGAACTGTGCCGCTGGCGCTGTTCTTCGCCGCCGCCTGCTGGGTCACCACGGTCTCGCGCGTGCTGGCCGCAGTGCGCAGTTTTCGGGACTAGGAAAGAACGGGGCGCCGCTCCGTCCGGAGGGCGCCCCGATGCTTCGGCAGGCCGTTGTTAAACGTTGCCCTTGACCGCGGTCACGACCACCGTGTCGGATGCCGTGGCGCCGTGGTCGTCCGTCACCGTCAGCGTGAAGCTGTGGGTGCCGGCCGACACGTTGGTCTGCAACACGGCAGCCGTTCCGACGGTCTGGCCGTCCTTGGTCCAGAGGTAGGTCAAGGGGCCGCCTTCCGGATCGCCGGACGCCGTACCGTCAAGCGTCACCGTCGTCGACTTGCCCTTGACGCCGACCGTCTGGTCGGGGCCGGCATTGGCGACCGGCGCCTCGTTGATCACGGTCAGCGTCATGCTGTCCGTCGCCGTCGCGCCGTGATCGTCGGTGACGGTCAGCGCGATCGTATAGATGCCGACCGCGAACGGCCCGACGACAGGGCCCGGCCCGGTGGCGATTTGCACGCCGCTCAACGTCCAGACGTAGGTGAGGATGCCGCCCTCCGGGTCGGAGGATCCGGTGGCATCCAGGACCACCGTCTGCGCGTGGTTCACCGTCTGGTCCGGCCCGGCACTGGCGAGAGGCGCGCCGTTGGTGACGGTCACGACCATGCTGTCGGTCGCGGTCGCGCCCTTGTCGTCCGTAACCGTAAGAGTCAACGTGTGGACGCCGACTTCGAACGGTCCCACGGTTGCGCTAGCTGTCGTGGCGATCTGCGCGCCGTTCAGCGTCCAGGCATAATTGAGCGCACCGCCTTCCGGATCGGAACCGGAGCCGGCGAGTGTCACCGTCTGGACGTGGTTCGCCGTCCGGTCCGGGCCGGCGTCGGCGACCGGCGAACGGTTCAGTACCGTCACGACGACCTCGTCGGTGGCCGAGTCGATTCGTTCGTCCGTTACAGTCAGGGTGATTGCGTGAATCCCCGCCTCAAGGGGTCCAATAACTGGTGTCGGCCCAGTTCCGATTTGTACACCACCCAGACTCCAACGGTAGCTGAGCGCGCCAGCTTCTGGATCGAAGGACGCAGAGCCGTCAAGGGCCACCGTCTCCATGGTCAGGACCGTCTGGTCGGCCCCGGCATTGGCGACTGGCGGATCGTTGGTCACCGTGAGGATTATTTCATCCGAAGCGCTGGCTCCGTAGATATCCGTAACCGTAAGCAAGCCTTCATAGATACCGGGGTCGAGCGGCCCGATGGTCGGGTTCGGCCCGGTGGCATTGAGGCAGGTGTTTATCCCTTCACCGGTGTGGCTTGCCGTACCCCAGCACCCGAAGTCCCAGTAATAGCTCAGGGCCTCGCCCTCCGGATCCGACGAGCCGGTGCCATCGAGCATAATCGATTGAGTATAGTTGACCGTCTGGTCGGGCCCGGCGTTGGCGATCGGCGGACCGTTGGCGAAGACAGTCAGGATCACGTCGTCGGACACGCTCGCGCCACTGCGGTCGGTCACCGTCAGCGTCACCGTATGCACGCCGACCGGGAGCGGCCCCACGGTTACCTTCGGATCCGTACTGATCTCCGCACCGTTCAAGCTCCAGGAGAAGGACAGGATCGTCCCTTCGGGATCGCTCGACATGGAGCCGTCGAGCACGGTCACGTTATTTTCCGCGATCGTCTGGTCCGGCCCGGCGATGGCCACCGGCGGCTGGTTCGGCGATGTCAAGACGGGCGATGCCAGAATGAGTCCCTGCGATCCGTCCGTGAAGATTGCCGCGAACACCAGTTGTCCCGCGTTGTTGAATCGCCGCGCCACATCGAAAACGTCCAGGCCACCGTTGAAGGGTACGATCGACTGGATCCTCCGATAGTCGCCGCTCTTGACTTCCATGAGTTCGCCCTCGCGCGCGATCAGTGCGAGGTCGCCGGGCGTGCCTGCCCAGATACCGTCCGCGCCGCTCTCCGCCAGCCGCGCGAAAAAGACGATTTCGCCGGCATCGTTCAGGTCCGCTCCCATGATCAGATTGCCGAAGGTCTCCCCCGCCGCGCCAGGCGCTGTGTCGCCTTCGCGCACGAGAAGGGCCAGGCTGTCTGGCGGGCCGAACCAGATGCCGCGGGCCCTGTTCGTGTCGATCGTATCGAGGCCCGCGTCGAACGCCATCTGTCCCTGGGCATTGAAATCGAGATGATTGAATGCGGTAAACGGAAGTGCTGCCGTCCCCGGCGCCGGATCACCCGCTAGCGCGATCAGCCGCAAGCCGCCGGCATCCTGAAGCCAGATTCCGGAATCGGCATACATGGAAAGCGGATCGATGGGGTCGACATAACCGCCGACCGCGATGTCGCCGGCCGCATTTATGATGGGGCCGAAGACCTCGTACGGATACAAATCGTCGGGTCCTGTCCCGGGTCCTGCGGACGCGCCGCCGGAAAAACTGACGAAATTGCGGCCACCGGCGCCGGGCGCCGCGGTGCCCTGAAGCGCGACCAGACTGTGCCCCGCAGGCCCTGCCGTCCATATACCCGATATGTCGGTGAAGCTGGGGTCGCCGATCATGCCCAGGAAAGTCATGCTGTCGGCGTTGCTCGACATCGGCCCAAACACATACGAAAACGCTGCCCCGCCCGTTCCCGGTGCCAGGTCCCCGGTCATCACGACAGGTTCCAGGGCGCCCGGCGTTCCGGTCCATACGCCGGTCTCGTATGCGTACGATCCGTCCGCAGGCACTGTTTCGGCATAAAAGGCAGAAACGCCAAGGTCGTCGAACGACCCGGGCCAAAAGAAACTGTACATGCGCCCGCCGCTGCCCGGCGCGACATCCTCGGTCGTGGCCAGCGGTCGCAGGCCGGCGGCATCCTGGATCCAGATACCTTCGCCATGAATTCCGGCGGTGTAGGCGCGTATGGCAATGCTGCCCATGCCATTCAATTGCGCGGTTGCGAACATGTCGAATGTCGCAGCTGCCAGACCTGGAGCGGGGTCGCCCGAGCGTATAGACAGTGTCACGTTCCCTGGCGACCCGACCCAGACCGCATGGTCGCCGCTGTAGTAGTCCGCGCTGGTCGGGGAGCCGATGAAGGCAACGACGCCCGCATCGCTTAGATAGGGAAACTCCAGGTCTAGCCACACGTAATTCAACCCTGCGGTGCCGGGCGCGGGCTCGCCGGTAACTGCAAGCGGTGCCACGGCGTAGGTTCGCTCCTGCGCCGTTGCCGGTGCCGCAGTCGCGGCGAGAGCCGCGGCGATGGCCAGATGAATTGCGGATACGCTGCGTATCGGTCGATATCGCATCATTGATCGATCCTTCCTGCCGTTTTCGGTATTCCCTGACAGACGGCGCGCCCCCTGCGCATACGCTGGTCGCGATTTTCCAGCGATGGTATAGTAATGTCTAACAAAACGGGGGTTAACGAAAAAGTAAAAATTGATCATATTTTATGTATGTTTTATTTTGGCGCTATCGTGTCATGATTAAGGCTACCGATATTCGCGTTAATATTTTTGGAGTCCTGCGGCCCCAATGTGCCGTTCAGCTCAATGACTTGCTACGTTCGACTATCAGATGCCCGCGGCGCCGTCATTGCCCTATCATGGCGCCGTTGATCGTCGCCCCGCGCATGTCGCAGGGAGGGGGCGCATGACGGACAAGCGAATGCGCAGGAGCGGCATGTTGGCAACGCCCGGCGTCTCTATCTCGTCCGGGTTTGGGGGCATCATCCCGTGACCCCGGGGCGCCGGCAGCTCCACGCGATTGGGATTATCGGCGCGATCGCTCTCGCCGTCGCTATACAGTCCGTCGGCGCTGCCGAGCACGTGCCGGATGACCCGGAAGTACCGGTAATCGAATTCGTTCCGAGCGGCGAAGGTGATCCGGCCAATGAAGGTGATCCGACCGACGATGGCAATTTGGCAACCGAAGAGGACACGGCAGCCGAAGACGACCCGGCAGGCGACAACTCGCCTCCGGACGACAACGTGCCGCCGGACGATGGCCGGCGGCCGGGCCTTATCGATGCCGGCCATGCCCGTGCCTCGGCCGGCGTGCGCGGGCTGGGCGCCTGGATCGACGGCTTCTTTGCCGACGAGAACTACGAGGCGGAGCTTAACGAATCGCGGTTGCGCGTCCGGATCGACAGTTTTTCCGAGCAGTACCAGGGAACGGACGTCGATACCAGGGCTCGGCTGCACCTCAAGTTGCCAGCCCTGGACGATCGCCTGCGGATCGAAGTGCTGAGCGCCGGTGAGGCCGAAGAGGATACGGCTGCCACCGAAGGGCCTGCCGAGCCCGGCCGGTCCGACCTGGCGCTGGACAGCATCACTGCCGCGCTGTCCTACTTCTTCCGCAACGACGAGACGCGTTCGGTCAGGGCCCGGATCGGCCTCGACTTCGACGGCTACGAGCCGAACCCGTTCGTCGGACTGCGCTATCGCGAGCGGGTCGAGTTGAGCGAGGACTGGGATTTTCGTTTCGTCCAGCGGTTTCGCTACTTCTCGCTCGACGGGCTGGAGTCACGCACGACGTTCGCTTTCGATCGTGCTTTGCCCGAAGACATGCTGTTCCGCTGGGAGATCGACGGCACCTGGCTGGAGGAGCAGCCAAACTACTTCTACGGAGTGAACTTCGCCGTCTTCCAGCCACTGGACGCAAAGTCTGCCGTCGAATACCAGGTCCTCAACTCATTCCTGACCGATCCGCACCGGCTCGATCGGGTGACGCTGCGGTTCCGCTACCGCCGGCAGGTCTGGCGCGACTGGCTGACTCTCGAGGCGGCTCCGCAGCTCGCCTTGCCCAGGAGCCGCGGGTTCGATCCGGTGCCGGGCTTCCTGTTCCGCGTCGAGGTGACGTTCGGCGGCTAGAGCGACAGGGACGCGGCACTGTCCAGACCCGACGGGCAGCGGTTGCCGACCAGCTAGCCCAACGTTTTGCGGGCAATCTCGTACACGTCGCGGCTCAGTCCGTCGCTGCCAAGGATGCGCTGCAGCTGGGCTCGGATCTTCTTCTGCCGGGCCTTGTCGAACCGGCGCCAGCGTCCCAGTGGCGACAACAGCCGCGCTGCGACCTGCGGGTTAAGCCGATCGAGTTCGAGGACACGGTCGGCCAGAAACCGGTAGCCGGAGCCGTCGGCGGAATGGAAGCGGACGGCGTTGGCGCCGGCGAACGCGCCGATTAGCGCCCGTACCTTGTTGGGATTGCGCATCGAGAAGGCGGAATCCCGCATCAGATCGCGGACCCGGTCCAGCGTGTCCTCGCGCGGTGCCGTGGCCTGCACCATGAACCACTTGTCGAGCACCAGCTTGTCCCCGGCCCAGCGCTGCCGAAACTCCGCCAGCGCCCTCCGGCGATGCGGCGAATGCCCGTGCGCCAGTAGCGACAACGCGGCGATCGAATCACTCATCGTCTGCGCGTTTTCGAACTGAGCGGAACAGAGATCATCCAGCACCGCCTCACCGCTCGCCACCAGATAGCCGAGAGCCCGGTTCTTCATCGCCCTGTGGCCGGCGGCCTCGGGCGCCGGCGAGGGCGGCGCGTTGCCGGCATGCCGATGGTAAGCGCTCAGCAGCCTGTCCTTCAGCGACAGTGCGATCGTCCGGCGCAGGCCCTCGCGCGCCGCGTGCACGGCATCGACGTCGATCACCTCCATGCGGTCGGCGACCACGTCCTCGCCGGGCAGCGCCAGCATCTCGGCCGCAAAGGCCGGATCCAGCGACTGGTCTTGGAGCAACTGTCCGAGAGCGGCGGTGAAGCCTGTGCTGTCAGGGGCCGCTTCGCCGCGCTGGATCGCGCGCACGCGACGCAACAGCAGCTGCAGGGCAATGTCCTGGCCGGCCTGCCAGCGGTTGAATGGATCGCTGTCATGAGCCATCAGGTGAAGGCGCTGGTCCTCCGACAGATCCTGCTCGATGATCACCGGCGCGGAGAAATTCCGCAGCACCGACGGTGTCGGCGGCGCGGCCACGTCGACGAACCGGAAAGTCTGAACCGGCTCGCGCAGTTCGAGAACCCGCGTCCCGTCGGTCGCCGCAGCCTCACCGTTCAGGCGCAGCGGCAGGTCGCGGCCCTGCGCATCGAGCAGCCCGATGGCAACGGGAATATGCACCGGCTTCTTGGTCTTTTGGCCGGGCGTCGGCGGCGTCGACTGCCGGAAGGTCATCTCGTATGTCCTGGCCGCCGGGTCGTGCCGGGTCTCCACCCGGACCGTTGGTGTCCCCGCCTGGCCGTACCAGTGCCGGAACTGCGCCAAATCGACCCCGTTTGCTGCCTCCATGGCGGCGATGAAATCGTCGCAGGTCACCGCCTGGCCGTCGTGGCGGTCGAAATACAGATCGATCCCCCTGCGGAACCGCTCGGCACCGAGAAGGGTGTGGATCATCCGCACGACCTCGGCCCCCTTTTCGTAGACCGTGGCGGTGTAGAAGTTGTTGATCTCGATGTACGAGTCGGGACGCACCGGGTGCGCGAGCGGCCCCGCGTCCTCGGGAAACTGGCGGGCCCGCAGCGTTCGAACGTCGCCGATCCGCTTGACCGCCGCACTGCGCATGTCGGCGGAGAACTGCTGGTCGCGGAAGACCGTCAGACCCTCTTTCAGCGATAACTGGAACCAGTCGCGGCAGGTGACGCGATTGCCGGTCCAGTTGTGGAAGTACTCGTGCGCGATCACGCTTTCGATGAAGGCGTAATCGCTGTCGGTGGCCGTTTCCGGTTTGGCCAGTACGAATTTCGCATTGAAGACATTGAGCCCCTTGTTCTCCATTGCGCCCATGTTGAAGTCGCCCACCGCGACGAGTATGTAGACGTCGAGGTCGTATTCCAGTCCATAGACCGCCTCGTCCCAGCGCATCGCGTTCTTCAGGGATTCCATGGCCCAGGCGCAGCGGTCATCGTTGCCGGGCTCGACATAGATGCGCAGGGTCACCGGCCGCTCCGATCCGGTAACGTATGTGTCCTCGACAAGGGCGAGATCGCCGGCGACGAGGGCGAACAGGTACGACGGTTTCGGGAACGGATCCTCCCACACCGCGCGATGACGACCGTCCGGAAGGATTTCTTCGGAGACCAGATTGCCATTGGACAGGAGCACCGGATAGCGGCTGCGATCGGCGGTGATCGTGGTGCGGTAGATCGCCATCACGTCCGGACGGTCGATGAAGAAGGTGATCCGCCGGAAACCCTCGGCTTCGCACTGGGTGCAGAACGTCCCGCCGGACTTGTAGAGGCCTTCGAGCGCGGTGTTGTCCTGCGGGCGGATCTCGACTTCCGTTTCCAGCGTGAAGGCGTTCGGCGCGTCGGCGATCATCAGCGTGTCGTCGCTTAGCGTGTATTCGCCCTCCTCCAGCCGTCGGCCGTCGACGGCAACGGAGAGCAACGTGAGTTCCTGGCCGTCCAGCACGAGCGGTCCCGTGCCGCCCGGCTGTCGACGGACCTCAAGTCGCGCGGCCACCCGCGTGCTGTCCTCGTCAAGGTCGAACGCCAGCGCGATCGTCTCTATGCGCCAGTCGGGCGGCCGGTAATCCTTGAGCCGGATTGTCTGCGGGGCTTTGCTGCTGGTTCGTGCCTCTGCGCTCATGCAGCGAGTGTCGGGTGGCAGTGCCGCGAGGTCAAGCGCCGGTTCTGCGCACTGCGACCCGGTTGCAGCTGCCGCGTCACCAGATAATTCGTCCGTTGCGCGCCTCGAACCGCACCGGGAACGCCGTCGCGACCCGCTCCAGCAGAATCGAGTCGCCGTCCGCCAGCCGCGCAGCTTCGTCCTCGGGGAGCGCATCCCACTCCTTCCCGCTCAGGATCGGGCGCAGCTCCATGATCAACCGGAACCGCTCGTCGACGGCGATGATGGCGCCCGGCCTGTTCAACTGCACGATATAAGCGTTGGCGAGTTCTGCGGCGCTGAGCGGGATGTTGGTGCTCTTGTATCGCTCGCTCAGACCCACCGTATAGCTGCCGCCGAGCAGCGGCTCCGTCCCGTCTTTCGAGAGAATTTTCCAGTCAAACCTATAATCGCCCTGTCGCTTGCCGCGGAAGGACAGGTCGATCCGGCCCGGCGCGCCGCCACCGGGCCATTCGACGCCGATCCCGGCAATCCGGTGAAGCGTTTCCGCGAACACCAGCAACCGTGCCGCGGCATCCTTCTGCCCCTGCACGTAGCGGGCCACGGCGCGCTGCCGGTCGTCGATCGTCAGCACGGTCATGGTCCCGACCGCGATGCCGACGACCACCAGGGCCCAGGGAACCGATTTGACGTGCCGGAGGCGCTTGCGGCTCGTGTCGTCGTAGCGCCGGCCGGCGGCGGCTCCCAGCTGATAGCAGGCGAACAATACCGTAAAGCCGATCAATGCGCCGAACGGCACGATGACCCAATCGGCCCAGGCACCGTTGTCGTATTGGTACAACCAGGCCACGCTGCCCATGACGCGCGCGGCATACAGGCCCGCATCCGGGCCGAGCACGAGGCCCCAGATGAGGCCGGCAACGGCATATAGGGACTGGACTTTCATGACGGTTGATTGGACTCCGGCATGGGGCGGTAGCGGGTCCCTGTCAATCCCAGGAGAGCGTCTCGCCGTACAGGAAGAAGCGTACGGGAAACTCAGAGCTTGAGCGGTAAATCAGCGGTGACCAGCCATTGGCCAGGTTTTGTACCTCGTGCGGCGGCATCCGGGACATCTCGTACTCGGTCGGGATCGGCGCCAGCTGCGCCTCGAAGACGAACGGCTCGTCTACCATGATGTTCGCGTCCTGGCGGTTCAGCAGCGTCCGGTAACCCGCGACGACGTCGTGCGCGGACAGCACGACCTCGATCTCTTTCATGCCAGCCGTCAGATGCAGGTCGCGTGCGCCCGAGATCAGTGGTTTTTCATACAGCGTGTCGCGCACCTGCCATTCGAAGCGGTAGCCGCCCTCGCGCAGACCGTCCAACGTCACGGCGGCCCGGCCATCCCGGCCGCCGCCGGACCAGGTGACCGCGATATCGGAGATCCGGTGCGTCTCGGACAACAGCATGGGGAAATACCGCGCCGCGGCCGCAGCCCCTTTGCGGGCCTTCTCAATTTCCTCATTCCGTCCGTACTGTTGCCAGGCGAAGCCGCCGGCAACGGCGAGGCCCAGGACCAGCAAGGCCCAGGCAAGGGCGCCACCCTTGCCGGCCCCTTTCTCGTCGGCGCGCCCGTCGTAGCGACTGGCGACCATGCGGCTCAACATCATCGTAACGGCGAACGTCACGAGCCCGATGATGAGGCCGAAGCCGGGAATGGCCCAGTTCGTCCATTCCGGCCAGGCCGAATCGCCGAACAGGTAGATCCACGCGACACCGGCGGCGATGACGGCGGCAGCGATTCCGGCACCGATGCCGAGCAGCGTGGCCCAGAGGAAGCCGACCGCCAGATAAAGTCCTTTCTTGCCCATGGCGTTGACGAGTCTGGTGCGGCGTGTCAGACGATCTCTTCGCGCAGACTGTCGGCGATATAGCGAAGCAGGGTCGCCGCCTCGCTCAACTGATCGACGATCGGCTCCTCGCCGTCCTCCAGGAGAAAGCGGATACAATCCCAGTCGTCGTGCAGAGAGCGCACGTCCAGACCGCCCGGCTGATCGTCGATGCCATAGCGCTCCTCCTCGGGCACGTCCCAGTAGAACGTCTGGTTGAGGACGATCGAATGCCGCCCGCTGCTTTCGATGTGGTCAAGCAATCGATTTACGATACGGCGCAGATCCGCTATTTCGACCGCTGGTGTCTGCATCTCGCGGTACTCCTGTTCCCGACCGGTGAACGTGCGGCACATAATAGGCTCGGAAATATTACCGCAGCGTTTCGAAAACCAAATTACGGCCCCCGTCGGCAATGCGAAAGTTTATGACTTAATGGCATATGGCCTGGCCGATTTCGGCGCCATCCGCAGCGCTTTCGGCAACCGCAACTTCGCGATCTACACGGCGGGCAGTACCGTGACGCTCGTCGGGTTGTGGGTGCAGCGACTGGGCGTCGGCTGGCTCACCTGGGAACTCACGCAGTCCGGGTTCTGGCTTGGTGCGGTGGCCTTCGCCGACCTGTTCCCGGCGGTCGTCGTCGGGCCGTTCGCTGGCGTTCTTGCCGACCGGCTGGACCGTCTGCGGCTGGCCGTTATCTGTCAGAGCCTTTCGTTGCTGCAGACCGTTGTGCTGTTCGCCCTGACCTGGGCCGGGCTGATCGAGATCGTCTCGCTGGTCGCGCTCACCGGTTTCCTGGGTGCGGTGCGGGCGGTCTACATGCCGGTGCGGCTGTCGCTCGTCCCGTCGCTCGTGCGGGCCGACGACGTGCCGGCAGCCGTCGCCATTTCCTCGCTGATCTTCAATCTGGCGCGCTTCGTCGGTCCGGCCCTGGCCGGCCTTGTGATCACCGCGTGGGGTGTTGCGCCGACCTTCGCGCTCTACGCGCTGTCGGTCGTCGTCCTGTTGTTTGCGCTGACTCGCCTGCGCATCGAGCGCGGAGCGGCCGCGGCCGGGCGGGGCGGCGGCATGCTGGCCGAGATCGCGGAAGGCGTGCGCTACACGGTGCGGCATCCGGCGATCGGGCCGCTGCTGCTCCTGATGCTGACGATCTCCGTGCTGGCACGCCCGGTGGGCGAGCTGCTGCCGGGTTTTGCCGATGCCGTGTTCGGGCGCGGTGCCGGTGGGCTGGCCTGGCTGACCTCCGCCATCGGCCTCGGTGCGGTGGCGGGCGGGGTCTGGCTTGCGAAGCGGGGCAACGCAACTGGCCTCATGATGATCGCGCTGTTCGGTGGCGGCGGTTGCGCGGTGTCTCTCCTGCTGTTCACGGGCACCACGATGTTCTGGGTGGCGGTTCTGGCGGCGGCGATTTTCGGCGGTGCCATGGTGTCCAGCGCGATCGCCACCCAGACCCTGATCCTGCGGGCCGTCGAGGATTCCGTGCGCGGGCGTGTGCTGAGCCTCTACGGCGTGATCTTCCGGGGCGGCCCGGCCATCGGTTCGCTGGTTATGGGCACGCTCTCCGGGCCCTTCGGCCTGCGCTGGCCGCTTGCGGTCGGTGGAATTCTGTGCCTTGTGGCGACGGCCCTTATATGGCCGCGGCGGCGACGCATGATCGTGCTGCTCGAACGGATCGCGCCGAAACGCAGCGGCCCCGGCTAGGTTGTCCATTTGCGCGCACTCCAGACCCGGCTATAAAGGGAGCCCCGGACGCCGATATCGATCGCGATCCGTAACAACAAACCAAGACACGGGAGAGCAATCCCATGAGCAGGAAAATCCCATTCGCCGTGGCCCTTGCCGCGGCCGCCGGCATCGTCTCCACATCCGGTGCCGCCGAGGGCATCAAGATCGGCATGATCACGACGCTGTCGGGCGGCGGCAGCGCCCTCGGCATCGATATTCGCGACGGTTTCGAACTTGCGATCAAGCAGGGCGGTGGCAAGCTGGGCGGCATCCCCGTCGAACTCATCGTAGTGGACGACGGCCGCAAGCCCGAAACCGCCAAACAGATTGCCGACCGCATGGTGAAGTCGGACAAGGTCGACATCATGACCGGGATCGTCTGGTCGAACCTGGCGATGGCCGTGGTCCCCGCCGTGACGAGGGGCGGCACCTTCTATATCAGCCCGAATGCCGGGCCCTCTGCCCTGGCCGGCAAGCTGTGCAACGAGAATTACTTCAACGTCGCCTGGCAGAACGACAACCTGCACGAGGCGATGGGCCAGCACGTGTCCGACAAGGGCTACAACAACGTCTACATCCTTGCCCCCAACTATCCGGCCGGCAAGGACGCGCTGGCCGGGTTCAAGCGTTACTACAAGGGCAGGCTTTCCGGCGAGGTCTATACCAAGCTGGGGCAGAAGGACTATGCCGCGGAGATCTCGGCCCTGCGGGCGGCCAAGCCCGATGCCGTGTTCTTCTTCCTGCCCGGCGGCATGGGGATCAATTTCCTCAAGCAATACGCCCAGGCGGGTCTCAAGGATCAGATCCCGCTTTTCGGACCGGCCTTCTCGTTCGACGAGACGATCTTGAAACCGGTGGGCGACGCCGCGATCGGCGTGTTCAACACCTCGCAATGGAACGGCGACATCGAGAACGCGGCAAACCGTGCCTTCGTTGCCGATTTCATCGCCGAATACGGCCGCCGGCCCTCGCTGTACGCCAGCCAGGGCTATGATGCGGCACGGCTGATCGGCTCCGCGCTGGCGGCCGTCAAGGGCGACGTGTCGGACAGGAGCGCCTTCCGGCTGGCGCTGACCAAGGCGGAATTCGAGTCTGTGCGCGGCAATTTCCGGTTCGGGGCGAACCATCACCCGATCCAGGACATCTATGTGCGGCAGGTCTATCGGAACGAACAGGGCGAGCTGACCAACAAGATCGTCGGCAAGGTGTTCACGGACCATCAGGACGCATACGCCAAGGACTGCATCATGTAGGGTTCGCGCCGGGCCGGGGGGCGGCCCGGTCGTCCCGCATTTCGGTCGCCAGCGCCGGACCGGGTCGGAGAAAGCGCGGCAGGGGGCGCCGTCGTAGGGCCGACGGGTCCGCAAATGGAACGTGCCGATGAATGCGCTGCTGGTTCTCGAACAGGTGCTGAACGGCCTGCAGCTCGGAGTCATGCTGTTCCTGCTGGCAGCCGGGCTGACGCTGGTGTTCGGCATCATGGACCTGATCAACCTCGCGCACGGCTCCCTCTACATGGTCGGCGCCTTCGTCGCCGCCACGGTGGCGCAGTGGACCGGCTCGTTCATGCTGGGCCTCCTGGCGGCCCTGCCCGCGGCGGCGCTCGCCGGCATGGTGGTGGAAGTCATCGCGCTGCGTACCCTGTATGCGCGCAGCCACCTCGACCAGGTGCTGGCGACCTTTGGCCTGATTCTGTTCTTCAACGAGCTGGTCCGCATCGTCTGGGGGCCGCGGGCGATCTTCATGGACGTGCCGCAGGCGTTGTCGGGCACGGTAGAGATCGTGCCGGGCGCCCCCTATCCGACATACCGGCTGGCGATCATCCTGGTGGGGATCGCGGTGGCCGCGTTCCTTTACGTCCTCATCACCCGCACGCGGGTCGGCATGCTGATCCGGGCGGGCGCCAGCAACCGCGAGATGATCGGCGCCCTCGGTGTGAACGTGAAGCTCCTCTATACCTTGGTGTTTGGGCTGGGTGCGGCCCTGGCCGGGTTGGCCGGTGCCATGGCGGGGCCAATCTTCGCGGTCGAGGTCGGGATGGGCGAGGGCATTCTCATCCTCACATTCGTCGTCATCGTGATCGGCGGCATCGGATCGATCCGCGGCGCGATGGTCGGCGCCTTGCTGGTCGGTCTTGTGGATACCCTGGGACGCGCGTTCCTGCCCGTGCTGTTCCGCCTGGTCCTCGAGCCGGCGACCGCCGACGGCGTCGGCGCTTCGCTGGCGTCGATGGCGATCTACATCCTGATGGCCGGCATCCTGGTGTGGCGGCCGCGCGGCCTGTTCCCGGCCCATGGCTGAGCTGCCCCTCATCGGCGTCGTGACCCGGCGCCAGGCGGTGCACCTCGGCGCGCTCCTCTTCCTGGTGCTGCTGCCGCCGGTGGCGCTGGCACTCGACGAGCCGTTCTACATCAGCCTGGCCAGCCGCATCCTGATCTACGGGCTGGCGGCCGCGAGCCTCGACCTGATCCTCGGCTTCGGCGGAATGGTCAGCTTCGGCCACGCGGCCTTCTTCGGTGCCGGCGGCTACGTCGTCGGCATCCTGTTCGTGCACGGCTTCGACGGTACCGCGTTTCTCGGCCTGATCCCGGGCACCGACAGCGCCCTGGTGGCCTGGCCGCTGGCCATGCTGGCTGCCGGGCTGCTGGCGCTCGTCATCGGAGCCGTCAGCCTGCGTACCGGCGGCGTCTACTTCATCATGATCACCCTGGCCTTCGCGCAGATGCTGTATTTCTTCTTCGTGTCGCTCGAAGCCTATGGCGGCGATGACGGGCTCAGCATGTATGGCCGCAGCCGGATTCCGGGCTTCGATCTATCGGCGGACGCGACCTTCTACTATGTCTGCCTCGGCGCGGTTGCAGCCTTCCTGGGGCTCGGCCATCGTCTTGTCGGCTCGCGCTTCGGCCGGGTGATCGTGGGCGTACGCGAAAACGAACGACGCATGACGGCGCTCGGCTTCCCGACCTACCGCTACAAGCTCGCCTGTTTTGTCATCGCCGGTGCGACCGCCGGTCTGGCCGGGGCCCTGATCGCCAACCAGACGGAATTCGTCAGCCCGTCGCTGATGCACTGGACGCGATCCGGCGAGATCATGGTGATGGTGATCCTCGGCGGCATGGGCACGTTGTTCGGACCGGTCGTCGGCGCTGCCGTCTTTCTCCTGCTGGAAGAAGTGCTGTCGACCTGGACCGAACACTGGATGATCGTGCTCGGCCCGCTCCTGATCTTCTTCGTCCTGTTTGCGCGTCGCGGCATCTACGGCTGGATCGTAGGCCGCGACGACCGCGCGTGAACCGGCCACCCGCGGGTTTCACGGGCATTTGTGCCGTGCCCGTTTTGGGACTCGATTACCGGTGATTGCTGGGGCATGCTGGTGCACGGATACCGGGCAAACTGGCGCGCAGTTCTTCGGAAGTCGCCGGGGGGCGCGGTATCGGCGGGCTGACAGGAAAGGCAAACCATCGTCATGTCGCACGACGTCTTCACCATGCTCGAGTCCGAGGTCAGATTCTATTGCCGCGCGTTTCCGACGGTGTTCGAGCGTGCACGCGGCCATGAGCTCTTCGACCGGGACGGGCGCCGCTATGTCGACTTTCTCGCGGGCTGCGGTGCACTCAATTACGGCCACAACGATCCGGCCATAAAACGCGCGGTGGTCCGGTATCTGGAGGACGACGGCATCCTCCACGCCATGGACATGCACACGCAGGCCAAGGCGGATTTCCTCAAAACATTCGACGGCGTCATCCTGCAGCCGCGCAAGCTTGACTACCGGGTGCAGTTCACCGGCCCGACCGGCACCAATGCCGTGGAGGCGGCGCTGAAGCTGGCGCGCAAGGTGACGGGCCGTTCCACCGTCGCCGCCTTCACCCATGCCTTCCATGGCGTCACGCTGGGGTCGCTTGCTGCCACTGCGAACCGGGGCAAGCGGCAGTCGGCTGGTGTCGACCTGGCACATGTCACGCGGCTGCCGTTCGACGGATATTTCGGGCCGGAGATCGACACGATCGCGCTGATCGAGCAGCTGATTGCCGATAAGGGCAGCGGCATCGACATCCCCGCGGCGTTTGTCGTCGAAACCGTGCAGGCGGAAGGGGGCCTGAATGTCGCCTCCGCCGATTGGCTGCGCCGCCTGGCGGTCCTTGCCGAACGCCACGGTATCCTGCTGATCGTCGACGACATACAGGCCGGATGCGGGCGCACGGGCGAATTTTTCAGTTTCGAGCGCGCCGGCCTGTATCCCGATATCGTGTGCCTGTCGAAGTCGATCGGCGGCATCGGGTTCCCGTTGGCGGTGGTCCTGATCAAGCCTGAACTCGATCGCTGGCAGCCGGGTGAGCACAACGGTACCTTTCGCGGAAACAACCTTGCCTTCGTGGCAGCCACCGCCGCTCTCGAGTACTGGAAGTCGGGCCGGCTCGAGGCCGAAATCGCGCGGAAGGCGACAACGGTGGCAGAGCGGCTGGCCGGCATGGCCACGGTCGACGGCGGCAACACGGCACAGGTCAGGGGACTCGGTCTGCTGCAGGGGATCGCCTGGGGCCGGCCCGGCGTGTCCGGTCGAATCGCCGAATCCGCGTTCCGCAACGGCCTCGTGCTGGAGACCTGCGGCGCCGACGACGAGGTCGTGAAGGTCGCGCCGCCCCTGACGATCGACGATGCCGGACTGAACGAGGGTCTCGACATCCTGGAGCAGGCCGTGAAAACGGTCCTCGTCGCAGAACCATGACCGAACGCACGCGCGCCCCGATTCTTGAGGCGCAAGGCCTGGTCAAGCGATTCGGAGCCATCGTCGCCGTCGACGACCTGTCGATTGAGGTCTGGCCGGGCGAGACTCATGCGATGATCGGCCCGAACGGCGCCGGCAAGACCACGGCGGTCGCGCAGCTGTCGGGCGAAATGAAGGCGGATGCGGGGTCAGTTCGGTTCGACGGACGGGACGTTACAAGGCTTGCCGCGGACGGGCGGGCCAGGCTCGGTCTGGCGCGCTCGTTCCAGATTACCAGTCTGTTCAGAGGCTTTACGGCGGAGGACAACGTGGCAATGGCGATCCAGGCGCACGCCGGCCACAGCTTCCGGTTCTGGCGCGATGCTCGGCGCGATCCCGTGCTGCGCGAGCCGGCGCTGGACATGCTCGAATCGGTCGGCCTCGGCGGTCGGGCCGACGTGCCGGCCGGCGAGCTGGCACATGGCGAGCAGCGGCAGCTCGAGCTCGCCATGGCCCTCGCGACGGAGCCGAAGGTGCTGCTTCTCGACGAGCCGATGGCCGGCCTGGGGCCCCGCGAGTCGGCACGGATGATCTCGCTTCTGTCCGGACTGAAAGGTCGCGTGTCCCTGCTGCTCGTCGAGCACGACATGGACGCGGTGTTCCAGCTCGCGGACCGGCTGAGTGTTCTGGTGTACGGCTGCGTCATCGCCAGCGGGACGCCGGCGGCGATCCGCGCGGACGCGGCGGTGCGCGAGGCCTATCTCGGGAGTGCGGCCTGATGCTCGAGGTGCGCGACATCGAGACCTGCTACGAGGCAAGCCAGATTTTGTTCGGCGTCAGCCTGGATGTGGGCGCCGGCGAGGTCGTCACCCTGATGGGGCGCAATGGCATGGGCAAGACAACGACCGTGCGATCGATCACGGGCCTGACGCCGCCGCGCCGCGGCTCGATCCGATTCGCCGACGTTGAGATCGCCGGCCGCCCGCCATACGCCGTGGCGCGCGCCGGGATCGGCCTGGTTCCCGAGGGGCGGCATATCTTCGCCAACCTGACGGTGCGCGAGAACCTCGTCGCCACCGCGGCCAACCGGTCGGCCAGCGCAACGCCCTGGAATTATGCGGCGGTCTGCGAGATGTTCCCGCGCCTGGCCGAGCGGGCCGACAATATGGGCGAAACGCTGTCGGGTGGCGAGCAGCAGATGCTGGCGATCGCCCGCGCGCTGATGACCAACCCGAAGCTTCTGATACTCGACGAGGCAACCGAGGGTCTGGCGCCGCTGATCCGCCGGGAGATATGGCACATCCTGCAACAGCTGCGCGATCGTGGCCAGGCGATCCTCGTGATCGACAAGGACGTCGAAGCGCTCTCGCGTATCGCGGACCGCCACTATATTCTGGAAAAGGGTCAGGTCGTCTGGTCGGGCCGTTCCAGCCACCTCGACGCGGATCCCGATCTCGCTCACCGTTATCTGGGGATCTAGGACTCGCCGGCAAGCCGCCCGCCGCGGATCGGGTTCCCGCGCACGACAGGAAGACCGTCATGATCGATACGGAAATGGAGCGCCAGTACAACAACCGCGCCAACGTGCCGGAGCATCCCGAGCTCCTCGCCGAATGGGCGCAAAAGAGCATGGCCTGGGAGACCGAGGCGCCGCGCAAGGCGCTGGATCTCGCCTACGGGGACAGCGAGGCGGAGATGCTGGACCTGTTCCTTGCCGACGCTGCCGAGGCGCCGGTGCATATGTACGTCCACGGCGGCTACTGGCAGGCCAACACGCGGAAATCGTCGAGCTTCGTCGCACGGCCGCTGGTCGAAGCCGGGGCACACGTCGCGGTGGTCGAATACGCGCTGTGCCCCGCGGTCACCGTCGACGAGATCGCCCGCCAGATCCGCGCGGCCCTGGCCTGGCTGTGGCGCGAGGCGGAGCGCTTCGGCGGCGACGCGGACAATGTCACGGTCTCAGGCCATTCCTGCGGCGGGCAGCTGGTCGGCCTGGCGATGGCGACGGACTGGGGGGCGTTCGCAGAGGGGCTGCCGCACGATCTCGTCAAGGGCGGGGTCTCGGTCAGCGGCGTCTTCGACCTGACGCCCCTCGTCGACACCACGATCAACGAGAAGGTCGGCATGGATGTGGAAACCGCGCGCCGCAACAGCCCGCTGTTCATGGATCCGGCCACGACGGCGCCGCTCGCGTTGTACTGGGGCGGTGACGAGACCGAGGCGTTCCGCCGGCAATCGCAGACCATGGCCGAACACTGGGACGCGAAGGGCGCGGCAACCGTCGCCGAGGCGATCCCCGGCACCAACCATTTCACCGTGCTGACCGGCATGGACGACCCGGCGCACCCGGCGACCCGGGCGATCCTGCACCAGATGGGTCTCGACTAACGCAGGTTCAGCTTGCCTGCGTCTCCGCCCGCCGCGTCATCCCGGCGAGCAGCTCGTCCTCGCCGATCACGCCGACGAGCACGCCGTCCCCGTCGATCAGCGGCATCGGGCGCCCGGTCGCGCGGCGCACCTCGATGGCGGTGCGCATCGGCGTCTCCGGTGTGCCGGACACGAAGCCGTCGCGCACGGTGTCCAGCGCGAGGTCAGGCGACCAGGGCACGCAGCGTGACTCGGCACCGTTGCTGAAGAAAGCTTCGGGCCTGCGGTTGCCGTCCAGGCGGCAGCTGTAGCGTCCGGCTGAATCGAGACGCACCGTGTCGGGCGAGTCCGGGTCGCGGACGAGCGCGTCGGCCGGCCGCATCAGGCTAGCGCCGCGCAGCACGTTCAGCGGGTTCACGTTGGCGACGAAGGCGCGCACGTAATCAGTCGCCGGCCGGCCGACGATCTCCTCGGGCCGACCGTACTGGACGATCCGCCCGTCCTGCATGATCGCGATGTGGGTGCCCAGCTTCAGCGCCTCGTCGAGGTCGTGGCTGACGAACACGATGGTCTTCCTGAGCGAGCGCTGCAGCTCCAGCAGCTCGTCCTGCAAATGCTCGCGGATCAGCGGGTCGAGTGCCGAGAACGGCTCGTCCATCAAGAGGATGTCCGCGTCCGTCGCGAACGCTCGGGCGAGGCCCACGCGCTGCTGCATGCCACCGGACAGCTCGTGCGCATGCTTGTCCTTCCACTGCTCGAGGTGGACCAGCTTCAGCTTCTCGTCGACGATGTCCTGGCGCGCCGCCTTCGGCATGCCGCGCAGCTCGAGGCCGAGGCCGACGTTCTCGGCCACCGTGCGCCACGGCAGCAGGGCGAACTGCTGGAAGACCATGGCGATGCGCTGCGAGCGCAGGCGCCGCAGCGTCGCCGCGCTGCACGATGCGACGTCGATGGTGCCGCCTGCGTCGGCCACCAGGACCTGGCCGCGCGTGACCTTGTTAAGGCCGTTGACGCAGCGCAGCAGCGACGATTTGCCGGAACCGGACAGCCCCATCAGCACGCAGATCTCGCCTTCCTCGACCGCCAGCGAGGCATCGTGCACCCCGACCACGGCGCCGGTCGCCGCAAGGATCGCGTCGCGGTCGGCGCCGCCGTCCAGCATCTCCAGCGCCGCCGCCTCGTCGGCGCCGAAGATCACGTCGACATTGCGGAATTCTACGACGGGCATCTCTACCTTTTCGACGCGGTTTTCGCTGGCTGCTTAAGCAGTCGGTCGAGGAGAATGGCGATGATCACGATCGTCAGTCCCGCCTCGAATCCCATCGCGATATTCAGGGAGCTCAACGCACGCAACACGGGGACGCCGAGGCCGCTGGCCCCGACGAGGGCGGCGATGACCACCATCGAGAGCGACAGCATGATGCACTGCGTGAGGCCCGCCATGATCGTCGGCAGGGCGTACGGAAGTTCGACCTTCCAGAGCAGCTGCGCTTTCCTTGCGCCGAACGCCTCGCCGGCTTCGCGCAACGGGTCGGGAACGCCGGAAATCCCCAGATACGTCAAGCGGATGGGGGCCGGAATCGCAAAGATCACCGTCGAGATCAGGCCGGGCACGACGCCGAGCCCGAACAGGAACAGGGTCGGGATCAGGTACACGAATGTCGGCAGGGTCTGCATCAGGTCCAGGACGGGCCGGATGGCGGAGTAGAGCCAGGGACGATGCGCCGCGGCAATGCCGATCGGAACCCCGACAACCATGCACATCAGGGTCGCATAGAGCACCAGGGCAAGGGTCTCCATTGTTGCTTCCCAGTACCCGAGATTTATGATCAGCAACAATGACGCAACGATCCCCAGGCAAAGTCTCCATGACCGGTGCAGCCACCAGGCGGCGACCGCTATCAACAGAATCAAAATCAGCGGGTTCAGCCACATCAGGATATCGACAAGGCCGTCGATCATGAAGCCGAGGACAGCAGATATTCCGTCGAACAACCACGCGACGTTCGTGCTCAGCAGATTGATGAACTGCTCGATCCATTTGCCCAGCGGGATTTTGTTGTCGGATAGCCATTCAAGCATCGATCGCACTCCCGATTCCGGGCGCGGCAGCCCAGGAATTGCCAACGGCCGGGCCCGGCGTCAGGTCCCGGCCGTTCCGTTGATCGGGCTTCGCTTCAGAGCCCCAGTGACGTCCTCACGGCGGCGAGTCCGTCACCTCCGTCGAACGTGGTCACGCCGTTGAGCCAACCTTCGAGGATGTCGGGGTTCGCCTTCAGCCACGCTGTGGCCGCCTTCTCCGGGTTGGCCCCTTCATCCAGGATCGCCCCCATGATCTCGTTCTCCATGGCCAGCGTGAACTTCAGGTTCTTCAGAAGTTGTCCTACGTTGGCGCATTGCTTGACATAGCCGGCACGGGTGTTGGTGTAGACCGTGGCGCCGCCGTAGTCCGGGCCGAACCAGTCGTCGCCGCCGGACAGGTAGGCGAGCTCGAAATTGCTGTTCATCGGATGCGGCTCCCAGCCCAGGAAGACGATCCACTCCTTGCGCGACACTGCGCGCTTGACCTGCGCCAGCATGCCCTGCTCGCTCGATTCGACGAGCTCGAAGCCCTTGAGCTTGAAGGCATCCTTGGCGATCATGTCGAGGATCAGCCGGTTGCCGTCGTTGCCCGGCTCGATGCCGTAGATCTTGCCGCCCAGCTTGTCCTTGAACTTGGCGATATCGGCGAAGTCGCGCAGCCCTCCCTCGGCGACGTATTTGGGCACGGCAAACGTATACTTCGCGCCCTCGAGGTTCACTCCAACGACTTCGACGGATCCGTCTTCCTGGTAAGGTTTGATGTTGCTTTCCATCGTCGGCATCCAGTTGCCCAGGAAGACGTCGATGTCCTTGTTCTTCATGCTGGCATAGGTGATCGGCACGGATATCAGCTTCGCGTCGGGCTTGTAGCCGAGCGCCTTGAGCACCACGGACGTCGCCGCCGTTGTCGCAGTGATGTCGGTCCAGCCGACATCCGAGAAGCGGACCGTCTTGCACGAGGCCGGTTCCGTGGCCGCGTGGGCCGCCGGAACGGCGAACGCGAGGAGGACGGCCAGCGCGCCGCCGCGCGAGAATGTCTTGAGCATCGTTGTCTCCCTGTCTTGGATCGGTTGCGCGGTTGCCGCCGCGTTTCGTCTTTTCGGTGGCGTTATCCTGCCCTGTTCCGCGGCACGACGCAACGCACCGCGATGTTTTTGATTGACCGCCGACCGGAAAAAAAGATGTTGTGCCGGGTGCAGTGAATCCGCCGGAATACGGGAGGTCTCCAGCCTTGGCAGCGGAATTCGACTACGTCATCGTCGGTGCGGGGTCGGCCGGCTGCGCCATGGCCTACCGGCTGTCCGAGGACGCGCGGAACACGGTCCTCGTCCTCGAATACGGCGGCACCGATGCGGGGCCGCTGATCCAGATGCCGGCGGCGCTGTCCTATCCGATGAACATGGCGCACTACGACTGGGGCTACGCGTCGGAGCCGGAGCCGCATCTCGGCGGACGGCGGATGGCCTGCCCGCGCGGCAAGGTCGTCGGCGGCTCGTCCTCGATCAACGGCATGGTCTACGTACGCGGCCATGCCTGCGATTACGACCACTGGGCGGAACAGGGCGCCAGGGGCTGGGCCTTTCGCGACGTCCTCCCGTATTTCAAGCGCATGGAGCATGCCCATGGCGGCGAGGACGGCTGGCGCGGCACCGGCGGGCCGCTGCACGTGACGCGCGGCGCGCAGCGCAATCCGCTGTATCACGCCTTCGTCGAGGCCGGCCGGCAGGCCGGATACCAGGTCACCCAGGACTACAACGGAGAAAGGCAGGAAGGCTTCGGCGCGATGGAGATGACGGTCTGGCGCGGCCGCCGCTGGTCGGCCGCCAACGCCTATCTGAAGCCCGCTCTCAAACGCCCGAACGTGGCGCTGCGGCGCGGGCTCGCCCGGCGCGTGCTGATCGATGGGCGGCGCGCCGTCGGTATCGAGTACGAGCGCCGCGGCCGGATCGAGACGGTGCGGGCACGGCGCGAGGTGATCCTCGCCGCCTCGTCGCTCAATTCGCCGAAGCTCCTGAAACTGTCGGGAATCGGTCCCGCCGCCGAGCTGCGCGAACACGGCATCGACGTCGTCGCCGACCGGCCGGGCGTCGGCGAGAACCTGCAAGACCATCTTGAGTTGTACCTGCAGATGGCGTGCCTGCAGCCGATCACGCTGTACCGCCACCTCAACCTGGTCTCGAAGGCGTGGATCGGTGCCCAGTGGCTGTTGTTCCGGTCCGGCCACGGCGCCACCAATCATTTCGAGAGCGCCGCCTTCGTACGCTCGCGGGCCGGCGTGCAGTACCCGGACATCCAGTACCATTTCCTGCCGGTCGCGATCCGCTACGACGGCAAGGCGCCGGCGAAGACCCACGGCTTCCAGGCGCATGTCGGGCCGATGCGCTCGGCCTCGCGCGGACATGTCCGGCTGCGCTCGCCGGACCCGCGCGATCCGCCGGTCATCCTGTTCAATTACATGTCACAAGAGTCCGACTGGAAGGATTTCCGCACCTGCATCCGGCTGACCCGAGAGATCTTCGCCCAGGACGCCTTCAAGCCCTATGCCGGGCGCGAGATCGCCCCCGGCGCGGCGGTCGACAGTGACACGGCGCTGGACGACTACATCCGAGATGCGGTGGAGAGCGCCTATCATCCCTGCGGCACCTGCCGGATGGGCGCGGCCGACGATGCCATGGCCGTCGTCGACCCGGAATGCCGCGTCATCGGGGTGGATGCGCTGCGCGTCGCCGACAGCTCGATCTTCCCGCGCATCACCAACGGCAACCTCAATGCGCCCTCGATCATGGCCGGCGAGAAGGCAAGCGACCACATCCTGGGCCACGATCCGCTGCCGCCCGCGAATCAGGAGCCGTGGATCCACCCCGACTGGCGGAACACGCAACGCTGATCCGGGACCCTGCGGTAGCAGCCTGCTACCGCGGCGCCATGCGAATCCCTGCAAACCATTAATTAATCAATGTCCTATATCAATGTCCGGTGCAGTCGCACGCCGGGGAGCCGTATGCGCCGTCTGTTTCGATACCTGTTGCTCAACACGCGGATGAAGGCCGCCGGGACCTGGATGTCGGTGGCGTTGAGCATTGTTGCTCTGCTCATTTTTGCCGTTTCGATCCGGGTGTTCTTCGACTCGTACCAGCTCGGTCGCACATGGGAAGCCTTCGAGAAGGGGCCGGGCAGCAAATCGGACACGCTGGGCGAGCTGCGCGGCTCCCTCGGCTATGGTGGCCTGATCCACGAGTTCAAGAATTTCATTCTGCACGGCGAGATGGTCCGGATCTCCAAAGCGGGACGCAAGGTCGACGACGCCTATCGCGCGATCAACAAATACCTCGAGCTCGGCGTCAACGAAAGGGAGCGGCAGGCATTGCAGGACCTGCGCGGCGTGGTCGGAAAGTATGCCGCAGCGCTGCAGACCGTCGTGCAGTTCATGCGCAACGAAATGCCGGCGAAGGAAATCGATGCCGCGATCAGCATCGACGATGCGCCTGCGCTGGCGGCCCTTGATGTCCTCGCCGAGGAACTTGCCCTGGCGCGCCAGATGGCCGCGGGGCAAGTCTATGGCAAGGTCAACAGCCTGAACAGCTTCGCCCTGATGGCCGCACTCCTGATCGGGCTCATGCAGGTCGCGGTCGTGCTCGGATTCCTGTTGGCCAACCGCAAGTGGCTGGTGGCGCCGATGGAGGCGTTGGCCGGCACAATGCACAGGCTGGCAGGTGGTGATTCGATGGTTGAGATCCCCTGTACCGATCGCGGCGACGAACTCGGCGAGATGGCCGAGGCCGTGGTGGTGTTCAAGGACAACATGATCCGCAACCAGGAGCTGACCCAAGAACGCGAGGCCGGGGTGCGCGCACGCGAAGAACGGACCCACCGTATCGACGGGCTCATTGAGGGGTTCGACGGCAAGGTGTCGGGGGTTCTGGGGGCCGTGGCATCGGCTGCGGTGGAGCTGGAACAGACCGCGCAGCAGATGTCGTCGACCGCCGAGGAGGCGAGCGGTCAGGCAACCGCGGTCGCGACCGCCTCGAGCCAGGCCTCGGCCAACGTTCAGACCGTGGCTGCCGCAGCCGAACAGCTGTCGGCCTCGATCGTCGAGATCGGCCGGCAGGTCAACCAGTCCGCAAAAATCGCGCGGGATGCCGCCGACGAGATGGACAGCACCAACCAGACGGTCCAGGGGCTGACGGACGCGGCGAGCCGGATCGGCGAGGTGGTCGACCTGATCAACGACATCGCCGGGCAGACCAACCTTTTGGCGCTCAACGCGACGATCGAGGCGGCGCGCGCTGGCGAGGCCGGCAAGGGCTTCGCGGTGGTGGCGCAGGAGGTCAAGAACCTCGCCAACCAGACCGCCAAGGCGACCGAGGAGATCTCCAAGCAGATCGCCTCGGTGCAGGAGGAGACGACCGGCGCCGTGGAAGCGATCGAGAAGATCCGCTCGATCATCGGCCAGGTCAACGACATCGCGACGACGATCTCGGCCGCGGTCGAAGAACAGGGCAGCTCGACGCAGGAGATCGCCCGCAACGTCCGCGAGGCGGCGCGTGGCACCGCCGAGGTGAACAGCAACATTGCGGGCGTTACGGAAGTCGCCAATCAGGCGGGCAGCGCCGCTGCCCAGGTTCTCGCCTCGTCCGGCGAGCTGTCCCGGCAGGCTGAGACCCTGCGCGGGCAGATCGACGCCTTCCTGCGCGACGTGAAGGCGAGTTGACGGCCCGATCCACGGCGACTGCCTTCAGTGTGCACCATCCCGGGCTTGTGCTTGCGGCATGCCGATGGCTGCCGCGCGCTCGCGCGAATATCCCGTTAGCGTGGGTTCGTTAGTATTTTCTTAATACTAAATAGGTAAATCTTATCAAGATTTTGCCGCTGGCGGGTAAGGTTCGGGAACTATTTCGATACATGATTGCAAAACTGGCCGTCCGTATTGACGGTGGCCAGGCTATATATCGGTACGCGGCTGATGTAATGAACAATTTGTGATTCAATTTTATTGTACATGAACGCCCAAAATTAAGAAGCTGTTGTGGTTTCGATTTGCCGTTATTTTAAATAATTTTCACCGCCGATCGGATTTCGACGCGAGGAGAGCTCAGCCTCATGGGGGAAATCGCTGATTCTTTGTCACTCAGGGCGCGCCGCTGGCTGAGCGTGCGCAACAGCCTAGTGGCGATCCTCTGCTTGCTGACCGGGATCATCGGCTATTACACCATCGCGCTATGGATCGACGCCGTTCACAAGCGCGACAACGCGATCGTCGCATCGCTCGCCGGGGCTGCCGCCGATCGCATGCTCGACGTCGCCGCGGCCCTGGCGGCCGAGCGCGAGCTTACGGCGCGGGCGCTCGGGATCGGGGGCTATGCGGGGTCGATCGACGCCGGCCTGCGTGGACAGATAGACCGCCAGAGAGGTATCGGGCAATCCTTGCTCGAGGAAGTCATCGAAAATCTGGACGGCTTGGATTCCCCGGCACTGGCACCCCATCTCGGCGCTGTACGGCAGGCTTTGGACGACCTCCGGATGCTGCGCGTCAGGGTAGACGAGGCGCTGCGGCAGGGTGGCTCGGTCGCCGCCGGTGATGAGCTTGCCGATCGCTGGTGGCCGACGGTATCCGGCGTGATCGACTCGTTGGAACGCCTGCGGCTGGCCGCCGAGTTCCGCCCCGACGACACGCTCGACTTTCCGCCGCGGTTTTCCCGCATTCAGGAGCTTGCCGCACTGAAACAGGCGGTGTGGACGATAACCGAGTACACGGCGCGCGAGCGCGATATACTCGCGACCGCCCTGTCGAACGACCAACCGCTGTCTGCGGACCAGATCCTGCAGCTCGGGATTTACCGCGGATACATCGATGGGGGTTGGGACGCCGTGCGCGCCTATGTGTCGCGTCCGACCGCTGATCCCGCGATCATCGGTGTACAGCGCAAGAGCGGGACGATGTTCGAGGGGTATCGGCAATTGCGCGGGGACCTCATGCGGGCCGGCATGGCCGGCGACGCCTATCCGGCCACCGCCGGCCAATGGCACGCACGGTCGCAGGCCGCCTCCGCCTCCGTCGAGGAACTGGCCCGCCTTGCCGGACAGGTGTCCGCACGGATCGCCGAGACCGCGGTCGCGCGCGGTGAGCGCCACATCCGGGTCGACAAGATCCTGCTGGTCGCCGGCGGCACCGCGATCCTGCTGTCGTTCTGGATCGTCCTGTGGCGCGTGACGCGGCCGCTCGGCCAGATGACCAGTGCCATGCAGCGGCTCGTCGCCGGCGACAAGGAGATCAGGATATCGTGGGCCGAGCGGGCCGATGAGATCGGTGGGATCGCCCGTGCCCTGCAGGTGTTCCGCGAAAACGCGATCGAAAACGAACGTCTGCAGCAGGAGCGGAGCGAGCGCGAGGCGCGCGTGCAGGAGGACAAGCGCAGCTCGATGCTTGAGCTCGCCGACCGCTTCGAGACGCAGGTGACCGGCGTCGTCGAGGCCGTTGCCGAGGAAATCCGACAGATGGAGGATATTGCGGCGCGCATGGCCGAAACGGCGGATCAGGGAACCCAGAAATCCGCGACGGTGGCGGCCGCGTCGCGGGAGGCGACCGCAAACGTCACCACGGTGGCCATGGCAGCCGAGAAGCTGAGCGCATCGATCGCGGAAATCGGCCGGCAGGCGGGCCAGTCGGCGGACATCTCCGGCCGCGCGGTCGATCGGGCCAACCGGACCGACGAGACCGTCCAGGGGCTGACCAAGGCGGCCGGTCGCATCGGCGAGGTGGTGAAACTCATCAACGACATCGCCGGGCAGACCAACCTCTTGGCGCTGAACGCGACCATCGAGGCGGCGCGCGCCGGCGAGGCGGGCAAGGGATTTGCGGTGGTCGCCAACGAGGTGAAGAACCTTGCCAACCAGACAGCCAAGGCCACGGAGGAAATCTCGGCCCAGATCGCGGCGGTGCAGGACGAAACGCGCGACGCCGTCACGGATATCCAGAGCATTCGCGGCATCATCGGCGAGATCAACGAGATTTCGATGACGATTGCCGCGGGCGTCGAGCGCCAGGGCATGTCCACGAAGGAGATCGCCCGTAACGTCCAACAGGCGGCGGCCGGCACCGAAGAGGTCAACGCCAACATCGAAGCCGTCAGCATGGCGGCCGACGAGACGGGATCGGCTGCGCGCCAGGTCATTGATGCGACGAAATCGCTCTCGCAGAGGGCCGACGATCTGTCGCGCGAGGTGATGCGCTTTGTCGCCGGCATCCGCAACGGCTGATCTCGGCCATGCGGTCTCGTCGGGGCTGGACAGGGCCGGCGCAAACGACCATCATTGGCGCATGTTTTGGTTGAGAGACAGGCGGTTGCTGCGAATCTGGCGGATGTTTTCGGCAGCCGTCGCAATAGTCGCGATCGGCCTCATCGTCGCGGGCGGCGGACGGTCCCAGGAAGGGCCGCACGCCGTTCGCCTGATCGTCAAGGGGCCGATCGGGCCGGCGGTGGCGGATTACATCCATCGCGGGCTGAAAAAGGCCGTCGACCGCGGTGCGACGGTGGTGATCCTGCAGATGGACACCCCGGGCGGCCTCGATACCTCGATGCGCGAGATCATCCAGGACATCCTGGCCTCGCCGGTGCCGGTGATCGGCTATGTCGGCCCCTCTGGCTCGCGTGCCGCCAGCGCCGGCACCTACATGCTGTATGCCACCCATGTGGCGGCCATGGCCCCGGCGACCAATCTCGGCGCGGCCACACCGGTGACGATGGGTGGCGGCGAACCGGATCGACCCGACGAGCCGGCGGACACGGATTCGCGGGACAAGAAATCCAAAAAGAAGGATTCAGCTAAATCGGACAGGTCGGCCGAGGACAAGGACGACGCGGACGCCGAGGACGCGGCGGACGATGCGGATGAGGCGGCGGACGACGCGCCGCCCCGCGGCAAGCCCGGCATGGACGAGAAGATGATGCACGACGCCGTCGCCTATATCCGCAGCCTTGCGCAGAAACGCGGGCGCAACGCCGAATGGGCGGAAAAGGCGGTCACCGAGGCGGCCAGCCTGTCGGCCGAGGACGCGCTGAATGAGGGCGTCATCGACATCATCGCCGAGACGCCCGAAGAGCTCCTGGAGAAGGCGCACGGCCGCACCGTCGAGGTGGCCGGCGTCGAGCGGACGCTCAAGACCACGGAACTCGCCGTGGTGGACTTGGCGCCGGACTGGCGCACCGAGTTCCTGGAAGTCATCACCAACCCGACGGTGGCCTATCTGCTGCTGTTCACCATCGGCGTGCCGGCGCTGATGATCGAGTTCTACACCGGCACGCTGGTGGCCGGGGTGATCGGCGCGATCTGCATCGTGCTCGGGCTGTACGGGCTGCATGTGCTGCCCATCAACTACGCCGGCGCCGGGCTGATCCTGCTGGGGTTCGCGCTGATCGTCGGCGAGGTCTTCATGCCGAGCTTCGGCGCGCTCGGAATCGGCGGCATCGTCGCGTTCGTGATCGGCTCGGTCATGCTGATCGATACCGACGTGCCCGGATTCGGGGTGTCTCCGTGGGCCATCGCCGGCGTGGCGACGACGGCCGGCGCAATAATGCTGCTGATTCTCACCCTCCTGTTGCGGTCGCGGTCGCGACCCGTCGTCAGCGGGCGGGAGTCCATGATCGGCTCCACCGGAACGGTCGTGGAGTGGTCCGGCGACAGCGGGCGTGTGCGGTTCCAGGGCGAGATCTGGCAGGCGCGGTCCGCCGACGGCGCTTTTGCGGAGGGTGCCCGGGTTGTCGTTGGCGAGATCGAAGGCCTGACCCTGGTCGTGGGACCGGAAGGCGTTGCTGAAACGGAAAGCTGAGGAGTCGGAAAATGTCGTGGTTCGTGGTCGCATTACCCGTCGGTGTACTGCTCTATATTGCCGGATCGCTGCGGATTCTCAGGGAGTATGATCGCGGCGTGGTCTTCACGCTCGGCCGGTTCACCGGCGTGAGGGGGCCGGGCCTGCGAATCGTGTTCCTGGGCTTCCAACAGATGGTGCGCGTCGACCTGCGCACCCGGGTGCTGGATGTGCCGACCCAGGATGTGATCAGCCGCGACAACGTGACGGCGCACGTCAACGCGGTCGTTTATTACCGCGTGGTTGATCCGGAGAAGTCGATCATCCAAGTCGAGGACTTCACTATGGCGACCAGCCAGTTTGCCCAGACCACGCTGCGGTCGGTGCTGGGCCAGCACGAGCTGGACGAGATGCTGGCGGAACGCGACAAGCTGAACAGGGACATCCAGAAGATCCTCGACGAGCAGACCGACGCCTGGGGCATCAAGGTCGCCAACGTCGAGCTCAAGCACGTGGACCTCGAGGAATCGATGATCCGGGCGATCGCCAAGCAGGCGGAGGCCGAGCGCATGCGGCGCGCCAAGATCATCGACGCCGACGGCGAGGCGCAGGCGGCCCAGAAATTCCTCGACGCCGGCAGGACGCTCTCGGAAATTCCGGAAGCGATGCAGATTCGTTATCTCACCACCCTGACCGAGATTGCCAGCGAACGGGCCACCACCATCATCTTCCCGTTCCCGATGAAGTTCGGCGAATTGTTGAAGAGTCTCGCGGCCGGCGACAAATAGGGAAGCCGGCCCATGCCGATCGGCAAATTCGTCGAATACGAGGACGCCCCGCCTGAGGTCCGCGCGGTCTATGACGACATCATGGCAACCCGCGGCGTCGACTGGATCAACAATTTCTGGAAGGCGCTGGCGCAGGACCCGCCGACCCTCAAGCGCACCTGGGAGAGCGTCAAGGAGGTGATGGCGCCGGGCGCGCTCGACCCGCTCACCAAGGAGATGATCTATGTCGCGGTCAGCGTCACCAACGGCTGCGAATACTGCATCAACTCGCACACGGCGGCCGCCCGCCGCGCCGGCATGACGCCCGAGATGCATGCCGAACTGATGGCCGTGGTCGGCATGGCCAACGAGACCAACGCGCTCGTGACCGGCTATCAGGTCGAGCTCGACGACAAGCTCTACCA
>JBFIFO010000025.1:0-31504 GCA_041602815.1 Alphaproteobacteria bacterium
GATGCGCCCCTTGGGCAGCGCCAGGACAATGTTGTCGTTCGCCGGCACGGGTGCTGGCCTCCGGTGGTGTGGGGTTGGCCGGTTCAAATCGGCCCTTATGTGGCATAGGAGGGCGCCGGTTTCCAGCGTTCTAACCAGTATGGGGCGCAATCGCCTTCGCCGCGGCGCGGCCGGAGCGGATGGCGCCCTCGATGGTGGCGGGCAAGCCGGTGTCGGTCCAGTCGCCGGCGAGGAACAGGTTGGCCAGCGCCGTGCGGGTTCCCGGGCGGCGCGCCGCCTGCTCCGGCGTCTGGGCGAAGGTCGCCCGCTTCTCCTTGACGATGCGGCAGGGCGGGACCGCATTGCCGTCGCCGCCCAGGCCCGCCGCCACGTCGCGCCACAACAGCGCGGCGATCGCGTCGTTATCAGCTTCCGCCAGCGCGTCGGCGGCGCTGACCGTGACCGAGACCACGTCGCCGCGGGCGAACAGCCATTGCGCCGTGCCGCCGACAAGGCCGAGCAGCGGCGCGCCACCAGGCAGGCGGACCGGCTCGGCCAGCCGGAAATGCGCGTTGACGATGGCGTGGTGGCGGTCCGGCGTCACCAGATCCGGCAGGATCTCCGTCGCCGACCAGGGCGGGAGCGCCATCACAACGGCGTCGCTGGGCGCGAGCGCGACATCCGCGTCGGCGAAATGCAGCGCGGTGGCGCGCGCCCCGTCCGCGGCGATGGCCTGAAGCCTTGCGCCGAAGCGGACTTGCGCGCCCCGCTCCGCCAGCAGGCGAAGTGCGGGCGCAACGAACGCCGCGCCGAGACTGGTGCGGGCGACCAGCGGCCGGCACGCCCGCCCGCCAGCGCCGAGTGTCTCGGCCACCGCGCGCCAAAGCAGCCGGGCCGATGCATCCGCCGCCGGGGTGTTGGTGGCTGCCACCGCCAGCGGCTCCCACAGCCGCCGGTACAGGGGGTTGCCGCCCGCCGCGCCGGCGACCGTAGCCTCGGCCGGCGCCCGGGCGAGCGCGACCAGCCCGCGCAGATGTGCGGCGGCGCCGGCGCCGGGAACGCGCCGCGACGGCGCGAGCAGCCACCAGGGAAGGCGCCCGTCATTAGGCCGCAGCACCCAGTCCTCAGAGGTCGCGAGGTCGCGGAACGGCAGCATCGCCGTTTGCGGGCCGGCAAGCATGTCCCCGGCGCCGATGCGGCGCAGATAGTCCAGCGCCGCACTGTTGCCGGAAAGCAACAGGTGGTTTCCGTTATCTATTGTTCTGTCAATGACTCGATCATGCCAGGACCGGCATCGCCCGCCCGCCTGGTTGGCGGCCTCGTACAGCGTGACGGGGGTTCCCGCCGCGGCCAGTTCGACGGCGCAGGACAGGCCGGCCAGCCCGGCGCCGACGACATGCGCGCGCCCGGCCATCGCCGTCACGCCAGCGCGTACTTCAGTGCGATCCAGAGCCCGCGCAGGCGGCCGACCCGCGGCCGCCGGTCGAGGCGCCGCCAGCCCCGCGCCCGCAGTTTGCGCAGCAGCAGGCGGTAAACCTCCATCATCGCAAGGGCGGGCTTCAGGGCCTTGCGGTCGCAGGCGGCGAATGCCTCGCTGGCCGCGGCGAAACGGCGCTCCGCCACTTCCGCCACGTCCTCGCAGACCGCGGCGAGCGCGGGGTCCTGCAGCGCCTTCGCCGGATCCGTGAACGCTACGCCATGCTCCTCCATCAGCTCGCGCGGCAGGTAGCACCGGCCGCGGTCCGCGTCCTCGGCGACGTCGCGCAAAATGTTGGTCAGCTGCAGGGCATGGCCCAGCGCGATGGCGCCCTCGCGTGCCGCCCCGGAATCGTCGCCGAAGATCCGGATCGACAGCAGCCCGACGGCGCTGGCCACGCGGTTGCAGTATTCGACCAGCGTGTCCATGTCGGGCGCGACCGCTTCGCCGGTCGCGTCCATCGCCACGCCGTCGACGATCGTCTCCATGACGCTGCGTTGGAGCCCGAACCGCAGCGCCGCGTCCTGCAGCGCGCGGCCCGTCGCGGTCTCCGGCGTGCCGCCGAAGATGCGCCCGATTTCGTCCCGCCACTCGTCGAGGGCCTGCGCCTTCTCGGCGGCCGCAAGGTCGCCGTCGGCGATATCGTCGACCGCGCGGCAGAAGGCGTAGACCGCGAACATGGCGTCACGGCGGTCCGGCGGCAGCAGCCGCATTGGCCAGTAGAAGGACGAGCCCGACCCGGCTGCGACCCGCCGCACCTGCGCCCTGGTTTCCGCATCCGTCACGATAACATCCATCCCGCCGCCTTCATTCGTGCAGACCTTATACAGGACCCGCCCGCCCGCGCCAGCCCGTCGCGGCGCGCAGGGGCTATTTCAGGGCGCCGATGGCGCTCAGGTTCTCGCGACCGCCCATGGTCCAGCGCCGGATCGGGCTTTCCGCGAACAGGCCGGCGGCATTGTACGGCTCGCCCGCAAGGAATCGGGCGGCTTCGTCCTTCGAGGGGAACTCGACGAAGAACAACACGCCGTCCCACGCGCCGTTTCCGTCCAGCAGCGCGCCGCGGCAGACCATGTGGCGGTCGAAGGACCGGCAATACGACTCGTGGGCCTCTGCGAGCGCCGACTGGCGCTCGCGTGCGTCCTTCCGGGCCGGGCAGTGGATGAAGAACCGCGGGCAGCCGGGCGTGCTCTCGAACGCGAACTGGGTGCGGTCCAGCTCCAGCCGGAAGCGCCGGCGGTGGATCTCGGCGAACAGGCCGGAAGCGGCAAAGGGCTCGTCGTCGACGAACCGCCGGAACGCCTCTTCGTCCTCGAGGTCGACGATATGGATGCTGCCGGTCACGACGCTGAGGTCCGTGGACTTGAGGACCGGGCCGCGCACGATCAGCCGGTCGGCAAAACGGTCGATGAAATCCCAGTGGTCGTGGATGACGGCGGCGCGCGCCTCCTTCACGCCTGGCCGATTGATCCCCCATGCGAAGAACTGCATGCGTCCTCCCTTGCAGGTCCCGAGTGGTCGGGCCTCGGGCGGATTATCGGCCGCCGCGTCCCGCTTGTTAAGCAGCGGGCCCTGAGGCCCGCAGAAAACCCTAACGCATGGGCTCGTTTCATGCCGCTGCGCCGTGGCGCCGGCGCACCCCCTCCCGCGCGACGCCCTTGGCGAGGCTCACGAGATAGGCCATGCGGCCGAGCGCGACCCGCGCCGCCAGCGGATCGCGGACCCGCAACAGCGCGGCAAGCCGCCGCGCGATGGCGTGGATCGCCGCCGCCTCCATCGCCAGGCGCCGGCTGCGCATCCCCGCGGCGAGCGGCGCGGCCGCCGCGAGCAGATCGTCGATGCCGTCGAGCAGGCGGTCCAGCACCCGCCGCAGGGCGGGCTCGCAGCGCGGCGCGGCGAGCGCCTCGACCGTCAGCCCCTCGGCGGCCAGCCAGGGCTCGGGGAGGTAAACGCGGTCCAGCTGGCGGTAGTCGCTCCCGCAGTCCTGAAGGTGGTTGAGCAGCTGCAGCGCGTCACACAGCGCGTCCGATGCGGAATAGAGCGCCGTGCTCTCGCCGAGCAGGTCGAGAAGGTAACGCCCGACCGGCGCCGCCGAGCGCTGACAGTAGGCCATCAGCTCGTCCCAGTCGCGGTATCGTTGCTTTATCGCATCCTGGCGAAAGGCGTCGAGCAGGTCGAGTCCGTGCCGCGGGGTAACCCCGGTTTCCGCGAGGCTCGCCCGCATGTGCGTCGCAACTTCGGCCCCGGGGTCGTCGTCGCCGCCGTCAAGCGCCGCCGCCAGCCGGTCGAGCCGCGCCAGCTTCTCGTCGGGCGCGAGATCCGGATGGTCGGCAATATCGTCGGCCGCCCGCGCGAAGGCATAGAACGTCATCACATGGGGCCGCAGCCGCGCCGGCAGCAGGATCGAGCCGACCGGGAAGTTCTCGTCCCGCGCGGTCCTGCCGGACCCGGAAGTGAGGATGGCGCCGCTCATGGCCCATCGTTTATACGGCCGGGGCCAGGAATGCCAGCCCCGTACGGCCTGCCTCCCACTCCGCCAACGCGGCACTTGCATTCCGTTTCGATTCGGGCAAGTTACCGGGCGATGACCGCAACCGGACATAAGACATCGCCCCTGGACACGGCGCTCGCCTGCCAGAAGAAGGGGGACCACGAGGGCGCCGAGGCGGGCTTTCGGGCCGTTCTGGCAGAAACCCCGGAGCACCCGGAGGCCCTGGTGCTGCTCGGCGACCTGTTGCAGAAGACGAAGCGGGCCGAAGAGGCGGTGTCGCTGATCGAGCGCGGCATCGCCGTGGCGCAGAAGGGCGGGCGCCGGCCGGCAGCCGCATGGCGGGTGGCGCTGGCCTATGCGAAGCGCGATACCGGCGACCTCGAAGGGGCGCTGGCGATCTTCGATGCCCTCGTCGCGGAGGCGCCGGGCGTGCCCGAGCCGCTGTTCCTGCGGGCCGGCATCCTGCAGCGGCTGGAGCGGCACGAAGCGGCCATCGCCGACTACGAGGCGGTGCTGAAACGCGCGCCGAACGACGCGAAGGTGCTGAACAATGTAGGGGTTTCGTACAAAGCCCTCAGACAGCTGGTCAAAGCGTTCGAGGCGTTCAGGAAGGCGATGGAGCTCGACCCGAAATATACCCAGGCCACGGTGAACGTCGGCAAGCTGCTGCTCGATATGGGACAGCCGGACGCGGCGATTTCCAACCTGCGTCGCGCCCATGCGCTCGATCCGGAAAACGCTGCTGCCGAGTTTGCGCTGATCGATGCGCTGCAGGTTGGAGAGATGGTCGAGGAAGCTGAGCAACTCGCCGAGAAGGCCCTGGCCCGGAATCCGGATTCGATCAACGCCGTGATACAGCTCGGCAATATCCGCATGACAATGGGCCGGCGAGAATCGGCGGTGGAGCTTGCGCGCCGGGCGGGCGCGGTTGCGCCGCGGGCGCCTGGCGTGTTGTCGCTGCTCGCTGAGGCAGACCGAGACGCTGATGCAGACGCGCTGTTACGCCGCATCGATGAGGTTCTGTCCGACGCACAGGGCTTCGGCCATTCGATCAGCCTGCATTTCGCGGCAGCACGGCTATGCGAGAGGCTGAAACGGTATCCGGAGGCGTTCGGGCATTATGTTGCCGGCAACGCCGTGCGGAAGGAGCAACTCGAGCGGTTGGGCAATGGATACGACCGGGCGCGATTCGAAGGCCAGGTCAACCGCATGATCGCCACATTCGGGCAAAGAGAAATCGCGGGTCCGCCGGGCAGCACCTCAGAGCTTCCTGTCTTCATCGTCGGCATGCCGCGCTCGGGCACGACGCTGACCGAGCAGATCCTGGCAAGCCATCCGCAAGTCGTCGGAGGAGGGGAACTTGTCGAAATGGGCCAGATCGTCCGATGGCTGCGCAATGTCCATGGCTATCCCGAAAAACTGCCGGGTGACCAAATCAGGAAGACCGCCAACGGTTACCTGAAGCATGTCGGCGGTATCGGTCGCGGGGCTGCCCGGGTGACGGACAAGATGCCGGGCAATTACATGAACCTGGGGCTGATCGCGCGCATGTTCCCTAAGTCGCGGATCATCCATTGCCGGCGCGATCCGATGGACAACTGCCTGTCCTGCTTTGCCCAGAATTTCCGACAAGATGGTCTGGCATGGAGCTGCGACCTCGAGGACACGGCGCATCAGTATTGTCATTATAGCCGGCTTATGGAGCACTGGCGCGCGGTCCTGCCGCCGAACCTGCTGCTCGAGGTAGATTACGAGGATACGGTGGCCGACCTTGAAGGCCAAGCCCGGCGGGTCGTCGCGTTCGTGGGACTGGAATGGGACGATGCGTGCCTCAGCTTCCACAAAACGGAGCGTGCCATTGTCACCGCCAGTCGCGCGCAGGTGCGCAATCCGATATATCGCTCCTCGGTCGGGCGCTGGAAGCGTTACGGGGATGCCGTTCTGCCACTGGTCCAGGCTCTCGATTCCTGCGGCTACGGGCCCGAGGCGGATCGCGGTGGCGCGGTGTCGTGACAACCCCGAACGATGAACTGGCGAACGCTTTTGCACGGCACCAGAAGGGTGACCTGGCCGCGGCCCACAGCCTTTACCGGAAGGTCATCAAGGCGCAGCCTGGAAATGCTGATGCGCATTATCTTTTCGGTATGCTTTGTCTTGAAAGCAATGCGGTCGGGGACGCCGCGAAGCATTTGACGCGCGCGATTCGCGCGGCGGAAACGGCGGGACGTGAACCGGACCACGGCTGGCGACTGGCTTGCGGGACCGCATTGCAGCGTCTTGCGAAGTATGAGGAGGCGCTGGCGCAGTTCGACATTGTCCTGGGCGAGGCGCCCGGCAACGCCGATGCGCTGTTCTGCCGTGGGACGGTGCTTCAGGATCTCGGGCATGCGCACGCCGCGATCGAGTCCTACGAGTTGGTGCTGCGGAAGGTCCCACGGCACGCAGAGGCAGCGAATAATCTGGGTACCGCCTATCGAAGTGTCGGGCAGCCCGGCCCGGCGATCCGGGCGTTCCGGCAGGCCGTTGCGGCCAGGCCCGATTATGTCCAGGCCTTGAGTAATTTGGGCCGCGTCCTGTCGGACCATGGCACGCCGAGCGAAGCGTTGCCGTTCTTGCGCCGTGCCTGTCGCTTGCTTCCGGACGACCGTGAACTGAAACTGGTCCTGTACGATGCGCTGGTCCGGGAGGCACAAATCGACGAGATCGAGCGCGATGTGTCGGAGTATCTTCGCCGTCGTTCCGACGATCCGGACTTCCTGGCAGTCATGGCGTTCGTGCGGCAGTATCAGGGACGCAAGGACGACGCAGTCGCACTGTTCCGCAAGGCACTGGATATCGACGCCGGCTGCATCAGGGCACAACTCGGCCTCGCCGACATTAGCGGAGAGGCCGGTGCGGACAGGTATATCGACCGCCTGACCGCGGATTTGCAAAAGGGCGACGGGTCCCCGGAACGGATGTCGAGGCTTCATTTTGCGCTGGGACGGCATCTCGCCGCAGCCGGGCGCCATGAAGAGTCGTTCCGGGCCCATCGTGAGGCAAACGCGTTATGCCTTGCGACGTTGCGCGAGCGGGGCGGCGTCTACGATCGCGCGCGCGCCGAACGTTATGTGCAAGATATTTGCGACGCCTACCCGAAATCCGTTTTCGAAGAGACGGGAATCAGCGAATCGACGCGGCCGGTCTTCATCATCGGCATGCCGCGATCCGGCACGACGCTCACGGAGCAGATCCTGGCGAGTCATCCCCGTATCTTCGGCGCTGGCGAGTTGAGTCTCATGGCGCAGATCGCGGCGGGGCTGCGGCACGGCCTGAAGACGCGCCGTACCCTGCCGCCAACGGATGCCCTCGGCAAGGCCGCGCGATTCTATCTCGAGGCGATCAACGGGCTGAATTCAGAGGCCGATCGTGTCGTGGACAAGATGCCGACCAATTTCGTTCGCGCAGGCCTGATCGCGCGGTTGTTCCCGAAAGCACGCATCATCCACTGCCGCCGCGACCCGATCGACACCTGTATATCCTGCTTCATGCAGAATGTCAGCACTGCGGCAATGGCTTGGTCGCGTGACCTCGACGATCTGGGACATTATTACTGCCAGTACCGGCGTTTGATGGATCATTGGCGGACCGTGCTACCCGCCGGTCGGATGCTCGAGATCGACTACGAAGTCACGGTCACCGACCTCGAAGGGCAGGCGCGGCGGCTGGTCGATTTCGTTGGCCTCGACTGGGACGATGCCTGCCTGCGCTTCCATGAATCGGACCGAACGGTGGCCACTCCCAGCCATGCCCAGGTCCGACGCAAGATATACTCCGGCTCCGTCGGACGCTGGAAGCGCTATGGCGACGGCGTCCTGCCGCTGCTCAAATCGCTCGCGGCGTGCGGCTGTGGAGTCGATGACGAGGGCGGCGGACCGCAACCATGAAAGCCCCCGGCGACAGTTTGGCGGATGCCTTCGCCCGGCACCAGAAGGGCGATCTTGCCGCCGCCGACAGGATCTATCGGAAAGTCATCAGGACACAGCCCGGCAATGCCGATGCGCTCTACTTGCTGGGCATGCTTTGCTTGGATGACGGGCGCGTCCGGGACGCGGTCCGGCACCTGAAAAAAGCGGTCGCCATCGCCGGCAAGGCGGGCCGACAGGTCGACCCCGGCTGGCGCCTGGCGCTGGGGACGGCGCTGCAGCGGGCCGGCGACGGGGTGGCGGCCCTCGGCGAATATGAAGAAGTGCTTCGCATGGATCCGACATCAGTTGATGCCACATTCTGCCGCGCCACCGTGCTGCAGGATCTCGGGCGTGGCGGCGAAGCCATCGGCGCCTACGAAACGGTCCTGAAACATGATCCGAAACATGCCGCGGCGGCGAATAACCTCGGGGTCATTTATCGTGACGGGGGAAACCCGGCCGCGGCGCTTGCGGCGTTCCAGCAGGCGGTGGCTGCCGACCCCGGTTATCGCGAAGCGCTGTTCAATCTGGGGCAGGCGTACATGGATGCCGGCCTGACGGCGGATGCGCTTCCCTTATTACGACGCGCAGCCGCCACTGGACCTTTCGATCCAGTACTGGAGGAAAAGCTGTTCAGCTGTTTGACGCAGCTCAATCTCATCGACGAGGCCGAGTCGCGTGCGGAAACTCTGCTGAAGGAACAGCCGGACGAGCCCTTGCTCATATGCCAACTCGGCGTGGCCCGCCAGACGCGGGGCGACGGAGCGGGCGCCCGTGCGCGGTTCCGCCAGGCGCTGGCCATCAATGCCGCTGTGGCGCCGGCGCATCTAGGGCTCGCCGAGATTTCCGGCGAGGCCGGCAACGCGGCGCTCATCGAGGAGGTGAAACGGCTCATCAGTGAAGATTCCGCCGCCTCCGAAGGAAAGGTCGCGCTGCATTTTGCCCTCGGCCGCCATTACGCGGCGCGTGGAGAGCACGAAAAGTCCTTGAGTGCCTATACGTTGGCCAATCGGATCAAACGAGAAGCGCTAATGGCGCGCGGCCATCGATACGATCGGGATAAGGTCACTCGGAGAGTCAACATGCTGATCGAGCGGTTTGATCGGGACACGCTCGAAAAAAGCAGCATCAGCGGCTCCGAATTGCCGGTCTTCATTGTCGGCATGCCGCGTTCGGGGACCACGCTGACGGAGCAGATCCTGGCGAGCCATCCCCGGATCTTCGGGGCCGGCGAGTTGGCGTTCATCGGGCGAACGGCGGCGGAGTTGCGGCGGCGGTTCGGGTATCCGGAAAAGACGGTGCCGCCTGCGGTCTTGGCACGCATCGGGGTATCGTATATCGAGCCCTTGACGCGGTTGGGCCAGGGCTCTCTGCGCGTGACCGACAAGCTGCCCGCCAACTTCATGCAGATCGGCCTGATCACGACACTGTTTCCAAAGGCCCGGATCATCCACTGCCGGCGCGATCCGATGGACACCTGCCTGTCCTGTTTCACGCAGAATTTCGGCGCCGCCGGGCTCGTCTGGAGCACGGATTTCGGCGACCTCGCCCACGAATATTGCGAGTACCGCCGGCTCATGGCCCACTGGCGGTCGATCCTGCCGCCGGGGCGGATGCTCGAAATCGATTACGAGGAGACGGTGGCGGATCTGGAGGGCCAGGCGCGGCGGCTGATCGAATTTCTCGGGCTCGAATGGGACGATGCCTGCCTGCGGTTCTATGAGGCGAAAAGCACCGTCATAACCGCCAGCAAGACACAGGTGCGTCGCAAGCTCTATTCGTCTTCGGTTGGCCGCTGGAAGCGCTACGGCGACGCCGTCAAGCCTTTGATCGAGGCGCTTGCACGGTGCGGCTGCGGGCCGGATGCGGACCGCGCATGACAATAGATTTAAGCCTGCCGCCACTATACACGGGGATCGTGCTGGGCAGCGGCGACGGCGATGCCCGTTCCCGGGCCCGCGAACTCGCCGCACAGGGGGCGGACGCCGGGACTTTGGTTTGGCACCCCGATGCGGCGCGAGTCGACTGCGCGGTGGTGTTGCGGCCCGACGAGCCCGGCCGACAGGTTCTTCCCGTGCTCCTGGTGGCATCGCTGGCGCTGTCGGACGCCATTGGTTCGGCAGGGCCGCCCGCCATCGCCTCGGATCTTGTCTGGCCCGCCGGTGTGCGCGTCAACGGAGGGCGGGTCGGCGGCGTTGCGGTCGACCTGGATTCGGCGGAATTGCAGGACACGCCGGACTGGGCGGTCGTCGCCGCGTTCCTGCGAATTTCAGCGGAAACCGACAGGGAAGGCGGCGAACGACCGGACGTGACGTGCCTCGAAGCGGAAGGATTTGCCGGTGTTGGCGCACGCGAACTTATCGAGGCTTTCGCCCGGCACCTGCTAGTCTGGATGGATCGTTGGGAGGACCAGGGCCTGGCGCCGATCGCCCGGCACTGGTTCCACCGTGCTACAGCCCGGACCAGTGAGACAGAATTGTTGCTGGGCGGCGAGCCGGTCACCGGCAGCATCGAAAAGCTGGACGAGGCAGGCGATTTGCTCCTGCAGACCGGCGACGGGCCGCGGCAACTCACCCTCGAAGCCTGGTGGCGGGCGAGTCGCTGAGCGAAGAAACGGTCGCAATTTCGATGGGCCCTGCGTGCGCAAGCTGGCGCCTTGACGCCCGAAGGGGCGAGCATTTCCTAACGCCAATTAACTCTTTAGTCGCCGTGGCACCACGATTGTTGCAACTTTGCAACACACCAAGAGAAATCGAACAGGAGAAATTAGATTTTCTGTTGCTATGCTTGGAATGCTGTACTTAATTGTCGCAGTTTCCCTTTGGGTTGCGGCCGTCACGGTGGCAAGGAAGGGAAGCTTGGAAATTTCCAACCATCGATGAGGAGAGATTGATGAAGAAGGGTCTTCTTGGCAGCACGGCGATCGTCGCCGCGACTGCGCTGACGGTCGGTGCGGCCCAGGCAGCGGAAGCGCCGACGTGGAAGCTGTCCGGCTTCATGAACTTCCAGGTTTATGTGCCGAGCGGCGACTTGACCGGATTTAACGAGACCGGTGTAAATCTCGTCACCACCGCGGGAACGGTTTTCTTTACGACGGACATTTTTCCCACAACGACCCCGACGCCGGACCTTCCGCAGGACGGCAGCATGTATTTCGGCGTCGACGATGCCGAGCTGACGCTCACCGTGTCCGGCACCGCCGACAACGGCCTGGAATACGGCTTCAAGATCGAGTTCGAGGGCTCCCCGGGCGGCAGCAACGTGGCCGACGAGGCGCGCATCCAGCTCGGCGGAACCTGGGGCACCCTGCAGCTCGGTGACGAGGACGGTGTCGAGGACACCATGAACTTCGGCGGTGAGAGTCTGCTGGGCGCGACCGGTGCCTGGGATGGCGACGGCGACGATGTCATGGGTTCGTTCGCGGACTACTTCTTCCCCACGATCATCGGCGATACCTCGGACAACACCAAGGTCACCTACTACTCGCCGCGGTTCTCGGGTATCCAGGTCGGTGCCAGCTACACGCCGAGTGCCAATAACGGCAACGACCTGAAGCTGGACACAGCGTTCGAGAACAACATCGCCCTCGGCGCGAACTACGACAGCAGCTTCGGCGACGTCAGCATCAAGGCGAGCGCCGTCTACGTGATGGCTTCGTCGAACAACCCGGCCAGAGAGGACATTGGCGCCTACTCGATTGGCGGCATCGTCGGCTTCGGGCCGGTCGAGGTCGGCGCGAACTGGACCGATAACGGCGATTCCGCTGCCCCCAAAATTGCGGGCGTCAGCTTCGACGATTCCTACTGGAACGTCGCGGTTGGGTTCACATCCGGCCCGCTGTATCTGAGCGGCGGGTACATGGCCCACACGATCAGCGTCGGTCCCATCGATCTGGAAGGGACGGCGTGGGGCCTGACGGCCGACTACGAGGTCGCGGACGGCTTGGGCGTGTATGCCGAATATACGTCGTACAATGCGGAAATTACCGGCGTTCCGACCGACGTGCAGGAAGGCATCTTCATCGCCGGTGTGAACGTCAGCTTCTGATCCGTTGGATCGAAAGCAAAGCCTTTTGGGGCGGCGGGGCAACCCGCCGCCCCTTTCCTTTCGGTGTTCGTAAGAAACCTTCGCGTCAGGCCCGTTTCGGCCGGGCCTCGGTGGCGCGGCCCAGCGCCGCCAGCGCGGTCTCGACGATTGCCGGCGCGGTCAGCCCGGCGGCCTCGTACTGCACGTCCGGGCGGTCGTGGTCCTGGAAGCGGTCGGGCAGCGTCAGCGGGCGGATCTTGAGGCCGTCCTGCAGGTCGTTCTCGGCGAGGAAGCGGAGCACCTGCGCAGCGAAACCGCCGAACGCCGCCTCCTCGATGGTGATCAGCACCTCGTGGTCCTCAGCCAGCCGGCGCAGGAGCGCCTCGTCCAGCGGCTTGGCGAAGCGGGCGTCGGCCACGGTGGCCGGCAGGCCCCGCGCCGCGAGCTCGTCCGCGGCCTTCAGAGCTTCCGCGAGGCGCGCGCCGAAGCTGAGGATGGCGACCGTGCCACCCTCGCGCAAAACCCGCCCCTTGCCGATCTCCAGCACCTCGCCGCGCTCCGGCAGGGCGATTCCGGTGCCCTCGCCGCGCGGATAGCGGAGGGCGGAGGGCCGGTCGTCGATCGCCGCAGCCGTCGCCACCATGTGCATCAGCTCCGCCTCGTCGGCGGCCGCCATGACGACGAAATCGGGCAGGCAGGTCAGGTATGACACGTCGAACGACCCGGCATGGGTGGCCCCGTCCGCGCCGACCAGCCCGGCCCGGTCGATGGCGAACCGCACCGGTAGCTTCTGCACCGCGACGTCGTGCACGATCTGGTCGTAGGCGCGCTGCAGGAAGGTCGAATAGATCGCAGCGAACGGCCGGAAACCCCGGGCCGCCAGCCCGGCAGCGAAGGTCACCGCGTGCTGCTCGGCGATGCCGACGTCGAAGCAGCGCTCGGGAAAGCGCTCGGCGAACCGGTTCAGGCCCGTGCCTTCCGGCATCGCGGCGGTGATCGCGACGATCTTCTCGTCCGCCTCCGCCGCGCGGATCAGCGAATCGGCGAACACCCGCGTGTAGCTAGGCGCCTTCGGCGTGCCCTTGATCTGCGCGCCGGTGACGATGTCGAACTTCGAGACGCCGTGGTACTTGTCGTCGGACTCCTCGGCCGGCGGATAGCCCTTGCCCTTCTTGGTGACGACGTGCACCAGGATCGGGCCGTCGTCGCGCGCGTTGCGCACGTTCTTCAGGACGGGCAGCAGGTGGTCGAGATTGTGGCCGTCGATCGGCCCGATATAGTAGAAGCCCAGCTCCTCGAACAGGGTGCCGCCGGTCAACATGCCGCGGGCGTATTCCTCGGCCCGCCGCGCCGCCGTCTCCAGGCTGCGCGGGAAATGTTCGGCCACCGACTTGGCGAGATGACGCAGCGAGACATACGATTTCGATGAGATCAGCCGCGACAGGTAGGCGCTCATCGCGCCCACCGGAGGGGCGATCGACATGTCGTTGTCGTTGAGGATGACGATCAGCCGGCGGTCCATCGAGCCGGCGTTGTTCATCGCCTCGTAGGCCATGCCGGCGCTCATCGCCCCGTCGCCGATCACGGCCACGACATTCGTGTCGTCACCCGAAAGGTCGCGCGCCACGGCAAAGCCGAGGGCCGCCGAGATCGAGGTCGAGCTGTGGCCGGCGCCGAACGGGTCGTATTCGCTTTCCGACCGGTTCGTGAATCCGGACAACCCGCCGCCCTGGCGCAGGGTGCGGATCCGGTCCCTGCGCCCGGTGAGGATCTTGTGCGGGTAGCACTGGTGTCCGACGTCCCAGATCAGCGTATCGCGCGGCGTATCGAACACGTAGTGCAGCGCCACCGTCAGCTCGACGACGCCCAGCCCGGCGCCGAGATGTCCGCCGGTCACCGACACCGCCTCGACCATTTCGCGCCGCAACTCGTCGGCGAGCTGGCGCAGCTGCTTTTCGGGCAGCTGGCGCAGGTCGTCGGGGTTACCGATCGTGTCGAGCAGCGGTGTCGCCGAAATGTCGTTCTCGCTCAATTGCTTTTCCCCATATGCGCAAAAGTAAAGACTATACCGGTTCAACGCCGCCGTTCGACGATAAAGCGTGCAACGTCGCGGAGAAAATCGGCGTTTTCGTCAAAGATTGCAAGATGCCTGACGGCCTGCTCGGCCAGCATGTGCGCCTGTGCCCGCGCGCGCTCCGGCCCGAGGATGGACACGAACGTCGCCTTGCCGAGCGCCGCGTCCTTGCCGACCGCCTTGCCGGTCTCCTCCGCCGAGCCCTCGACATCGAGAAGATCGTCGACGATCTGGAAGGCAAGCCCGAGATCGTGGGCGAATCCGCGTAACGCTTCCCGCACCGGCTCCGCAGCGCGGCCGAGAATGGCCCCCGCCTCGCAGGCGAACGCGATCAGCGCCCCGGTCTTCATGCGCTGCAGGCGGGTGATCTGCCCGATATCCATCTCGCGTTCGGCAGCCGACAGGTCGATCATCTGGCCCCCGACCATGCCGTGCACACCGGCCGCGCGGGCCAGCTCGATCATGAGTTCGCATCGTACGTCGGGGTTCGAATGGGTCGCCTCGTGGGCCAGCACCTGAAAGGCCAGCGTCAGCAGCGCATCGCCGGCAAGGATCGCCGTTGCCTCGTCGAATGCCTTGTGCACCGACGGCTTGCCGCGCCGCAGATCGTCGTCGTCCATGGCCGGCAGATCGTCGTGCACCAGCGAATAGCAGTGGACCAGCTCGACAGCGGCGGCGGTGCGCAGGGCGGATTTCTTCGACACGGTGAACTGCCGTGCGCTCTGCATCACCAGGAAGGGCCGCAGCCTCTTGCCGCCACCGAGCGCGGCGTAACGCATCGCATCGAGCAGTCGACGCTCCGGCTCGTCCTCCGACTCGAGTATCTGCTGCAGCACCGCTTCGACCTCGACGGCGGCGCCGGCCATCGCCTGCTGCAGGGCATCCATCGCGCGCCCTAGTCGAGATCGGCCGGTTCGGCGGCGATGCCGCCGGCGGACTTGGTGATCTTGTCGATTCGCGCCTGCGCCTCGGCCAGTTTGGCCTCGCAGTGCTTCTTCAGTGCCGCGCCCCGTTCGTAGTTCGCGATCGCCTCGTCCAGCTTGGCGTCCCCCGCCTCCAGTTTCTGGACGATCTTCTCCAGCTCGGCGAGCGCGTCTTCGAATTTCATCGCCTTGATGTCGTCTGGAACAGGGGCGTCGGCCATGGATCCTCCTCGCGAGCGCCGATCTTAGCGCCGATCCGAGGGCAATTCCAACCCTGCGGCGCGTTACATGCCTTGGCCGCGCATGCCCGGATTTGACTGGGGCCCGCGGCGGATGTCCCGGCGGGATCAGCCCGCCATCAGGGTCCGGACATGGGCGGCGGCCGAGCGCCCCAGTGCCGCGAGGTCGTATCCGCCCTCGAGCGTCGAGACCACCCGTCCCTCGCATTGTTCGTCCGCGATGTTCATCAAATGCCGCGTGGCCCATGCGAAATCGTCCTCGTCGAGTTCGAGCGCCGCCAGAGGGTCGGCAGCATGGGCGTCAAAACCGGCTGAAATCAGAAGAAATTCCGGTCCGAACTCGGCCAATGCCGGCAGGATCGTGGCCTGCATGGCCTGGCGAAAGCCGGCGCTGCCGGTGTGCGGCGGCAGCGGTGCGTTGACGATATTGCCGGCGCAGCCGCGCTCGCCGGCGCTGCCGGTGCCCGGATAATGGGGCGACTGGTGGGTCGAGGCATAGAACAGGTCCTTGTCGTCCCAGAACATCGCCTGGGTTCCGTTGCCGTGATGCACGTCGAAATCGACCACGGCAACCCTGCCGAGACCGTGCACCGCGCGGGCCTGCTCCGCACCGACGGCGATGCTGTTGAACAGGCAGAAACCCATGGGCCGGGACGGTTCCGCATGGTGGCCCGGCGGCCGCACGGCACAGAATGCATTGGCGGCCTCGCCCGCCATCACGGCATCGACCGCGGCGCAGACCGCGCCGGCCGCACGGAGCGCGGCCTCGCCCGATCTCGGGCACACCGCCGTATCCGGATCGAGTTGCAAGAGCCCGGATTTGGGAATCGCGGCAAGCAGCCGTTCGACATAGGCGCGCGGATGGACGCGCGCGATCTGATCGATCTCTGCGGCCGGCGCCTCGCGCCGGTCCAGCGCGCGAAACTCGTCGGCGTTCAGCGCTTCGAGCACCGCCTTCAGCCGCGCCGGGCTTTCCGGATGCATCGGCCCCATGTCGTGCTCGACACAGGCGGGATGGGAATAGAGGATCGTCGACATGGTTTCGGCCTTTCTGGTGTCGTGCGCCACCATAGCAGGGTGGTGTGCCCGGCGAACAGGCCCTGTACGACATGCTTGAAACCTTTGCGTTGTCCTATAAACTCCGCTCGGAGCCGTCCCGGTGTCGAGACCGGGACCGGGCTCGTTCTTTGAGAGGATAGAGCGATGCGCCTGGCGGGTATTCGGGCGATTTCCGTGGCTGCCATGCTGCTGGCCGCTGCATTCTTTGCGCCCGCGATCGTCCATGCACAGGTCAAGACCGAACGGGTCGACGTCGACGCCGTTATCGTCGAACCGCTGACCCAGACCGTGCCGGCCCTGGGCCGCTTCGTGCCGCGTCAGTCCGGGCCGGTGGCGGCACTGGTCGGCGGGCCGGTCGCCGAGGTCCTGGTGGAAGTCGGAGACCGCGTCGCCAAGGGCGACTTGCTGGTCAGCTTGTCGACCGATGTCAGTGTCGGCAACCGCAACCTGCGAGAGGCGGAGATGCGTGAGAAAGAGGCGGCGCTTGAAACAGCGCGGGCCCAGGCTCGGCTCGCCGCCCTGGAATTGCAGCGGCTTGAGAATCTCAAGCAGTCGGCGGCCTTCAGTCAGGCACGCTACGAGGACAAGGCGGCCGAGGTCGCCCGCTACCGCAGCGAGGTCGCCGAGGCCGAGGCCGCCGTCGTTCGCGCTGCCGCAAACCTCAACTTGGCTGAGCTTGACCTCGCGCGAGCCGATATTCCGGCGCCATACAACGGTGTGGTGGTTGCCCGCCACGTCACCGAAGGCGCCTACGTCAATATGGGCGCGCCGGTCGTCAGCCTCGTCAACGACGAAAGTCTCGAGATCGAAGCAGATGTGTCCGCCCAGCGCCTGTCCGGGCTCGTGCCCGGCCGCGAGGTTGAGATCCGACTCGATGACGGCCGGCAATTCACGGCGACCGTCCGCTCGCTGATACCCGCGGAGAACGCGCTGACGCGGACCCGGCCCGTGCGGTTCTTACCGAACATCGATGGTGCCGATTCATTGCGGCTCGCGACCGATCAGAGCGTGACCGTGCTCGTTCCGGTCGGCGAACCGCGGCCGGTCGTCTCGGTCCACAAGGATTCGGTGATCGCGCGCGGCACCGGGTACATCGTCTTCGTCGTTGTGGGGGGCAAGGCGGAACCGCGACCGGTGCGGCTGGGCGAGGCGACCGGCATCCGCATGGAAGTATTGTCCGGCCTGGCGCCCGGCGACCTCGTCGTAATAAGAGGCAACGAGCGGCTGCTGCCCGGCCAGCCTGTCAGGTACGAGGGCATGCCGGCGCCGGGTGGCGACGGGTAGGACCGTTACCATGGACCTGATCCGCTATTCCATCTCCCGCCCGACCGCCGTTATCGCGGTCGTCATCATGGCCGTTCTGTTCGGTTTCATTGCCCTGCAGACGATTCCGATCCAGCTGGCGCCGGACGTCAGCCGCCCCGTCATCCGCATCACCACGGACTGGCCGGGCGCGGCGCCGGCCGAAGTCGAGCGGGAGATCCTGAACAAGCAGGAGGAGGCGCTCAAGGGTCTGACAGGACTGAAAAGTATCGAGGGCGAGGCCGAAGACGGACGCGCGCGGGTGACGCTCGAATTCGCCGTCGATCAGGACATGGACAAGGCCCTGCTTCTGGTCTCCAACCGGCTGGACCGCGTGACCGACTATCCGGACGAGGCGGGCGAGCCGGTGCTCAACACGTCCGGCTCGGAAGACAACCCGATTGCGTGGTTCCGGGTCGTGCGGACCGAGGGAAACCTGCAACCCATCCATACATACGGGAAATTGGCCGAGGATGTTATCCAGGAGCGGCTGGAGCGCGTTCCGGGTGTCGGCGGCGTCAATGTCTATGGCGGCAGCGAGCGCGAGATGCGGGTCGTTGTCGATCCTGCCAGGATGGCGCGTTACGGGCTGACCATCCCCGACGTTCTGGACAAGCTGCGTGCGGCCAACGCGTCGATCAGCGGCGGCGACGTCGAGGAAGGCAAACGCCGTTACGTGGTGCGGACCGAGGGCGAATTCGAGACGATTGACCAGGTTGCCGCCGTGGTTCTGCGCACCCTGCGAGACCCGGAAACGGGCCGGCTCGGACGGGTCACGGTCGGTGACGTCGCAGACGTGACCTTCGGCTACAGCAAACCTGTCTCGACCCTGCGCGCCAATGGCCGGGCCGCGATCGGCATGCCGGTGACGCGCGAGATCGGTGCCAACGTGATCGAGACGATGGCCGGCATCCGCGAAGCCGTGCGCGAACTGAACGACGGGCCGCTGGCGGTGGCCGGGCTCCGGATGGAGCAGGTCTACGACGAGACGATCTACATCAACTCGGCGATCGACCTGGTGACACAGAATATCTGGATCGGCGGCGTCCTTGCCGTGACCATACTGCTACTGTTCCTGCGATCGGCGCGCGCGACGCTGGTCATCGCACTGGCCATCCCCGTGTCCGTGGTCGCGTCTTTTGTCGCCATGGCGATGCTGGGTCGTTCGCTCAACGTCGTCTCGCTGGCCGGGATCGCCTTCGCCGTCGGCATGGTCGTCGACGCGGCGATCGTCGTCCTCGAGAACATCTATCGCCTGCGCCAGCAGGGCCGGCCGGCCCTGAAGGCCGCGTATGACGGGGCCCGGCAGGTCTGGGGGGCGATTCTCGTTTCGGCGCTGACAACGGTCATGGTGTTCATCCCGGTCATGGTCATGAAGCTCGAAGTCGGCCAACTGTTCCGCGACATCGCGGTGGCGATCTCCGTGGCCGTCGTCCTGTCGCTGATCGTATCGGTAACGGTCATTCCCGCGCTGTCCCGCCGGTTGCTGCAATTCGAGGTCAAGGAGCCGGGATCCGGCATTCGCCTGTTCGGGTTCGATCAGTTCGCCCGGGGATTCATCTGGCTGCTGCTCGGTCTGACGCGCGCGGTGGTGCGCTCGAAGCCCCTGGCGCTGGCCATCATCGTGCTGGTCACCTCGGCGACGGTATTCGGGACCTGGCGGTTCCTTCCATCCCTGGAATACCTGCCGGAGGGCAACCGCAATTTCGTCTTCGGCCGCATCCAGCCGCCGCCCGGCTACAACCTGGCCACAATGACCGCCATCGCCGAGCGGCTGGAGACGACAGTACGACCGCATTGGGCTTCGGAGACGGGCCCGGAGTCCGCGCCCGGCAAGCCGCCGAAAATGGAGTCGTTCTTCTTCGTCGCGTTCCGCTCGAACACGATCGTCGGCGCGAGCAGCGTCGATCCGCGGCGCGCCCGGGAACTGGTTCCGATCCTCCGCAGACCGGTCCTCGATGAGCCGGGCACCTCGGTCTTCGTCCGTCAGCCGTCGATTTTCGGCCGGGGCATCGGCGGCACCCGATCGGTCGACCTCGATGTCGCCGGCGGCGATCTGGAAACCATTCTCGATGTCGCGCGCAGCGCATATGGCAAGGTGATCGCCGCGATGCCGCTGGAGGCGGGAAACCAGGTCCGGTTGGAACCCGGCCTCGAACTCGGTGCCCCGGAAATTCGCGTCATTCCGAACCCCTTGTTGTTGGCGGACAACGGTGTGAGCGCGCGTGAACTCGGCCTGACCGTCGATGCCTTCAACGACGGGCTGAGGGTGGCCGAGATCACGGTTGACGGTCAGCGCATCGATCTCATCCTCATGGGGCCGGAGAACAATGTCGTCCAGACCCAGGGCATCGCGGCGCTGCCGGTGGTCACGCGATCCGGCGCGATCCTGCCGGCCGGCGCGTTGTCCGAGGTGGTCGTGACCAGCGGGCCGACGGAAATTCGACACCGGGAACGGAACCGGGCCGTGACGCTGCAGATCACGCCGGCGCCGGAAATTCCGCTCGGCGATGCGCTCGAGACGATCAAGACGAAGGTCATCGACCCGCTCTACGAGGCGGGCTTGCCGGACGGCGTGAAGCTGCGCATGTCCGGGACCGCCGACAAGTTGGCGGAGACCTGGACGGAGATGAAGTACGATCTGCTGATCGCTCTGGCGATCGTCTATCTGGTGATGGCGGTGCTGTTCGAAAGCTTCGTCTATCCGCTGATCATCGTGCTGTCGGTTCCGCTGGCGACGGCGGGCGGCGTCGCCGGCCTCAACGTGCTGGGACTCTTCCACTTCCAGGCGCTCGATATGCTGACCCTTCTCGGGTTCGTGATCCTCATCGGGATCGTGGTCAACAATGCGATCCTGCTTGTCCACCAGACCCTCTACCTGGTTCGTGAGGAGGCGATGGCCTATGACACGGCGATCGTGGAGGCGACGCGCAATCGTGTGCGTCCGATCTTCATGTCGACCCTGACAAGCATATTCGGCATGTTGCCTCTGGTGCTGTTCCCCGGCGCAGGATCGGAAATCTACCGCGGACTCGGCTCCGTGGTGGTCGGCGGGCTGTCGCTGTCCGCGCTGTTGACGCTGACGATCATCCCGCCGTTGCTCAGCCTGTTCCTCGGCGTACTGGAACGGCGCGACAGTTCCGACGACCGCGACGCCGGCGTGACCGAACTGCCCAAGGCTGCCGAATGAATGCGTGGTGCGGCGCTCAGCCGCGAATTCTGCGGCGGGCGCTTTGTAATTTATTTTTTTCTAATGTTAGGGTATCATAATAGCTTAATGACACGAAACCTTGGACAGACAGGGTCGGGAGTGGTCGGATTGGACATGAATCTGAATATCGATGATCTGAAGGCGAACGCACAGCGTGCCAGCGAGCTGCTCAAGGCGATGAGCAACGAAAAGCGGTTGCTCATCCTCTGTTATCTTGCGGGTGGCGAGAAGGCAGTGGGCGAAATGGAGCGGCTCGTCGGGCTCAGCCAGTCTGCGTTGTCGCAGCATCTTGCGCGTTTGCGTCGTGACGGTCTCGTCAAGACGCGGCGTGCATCGCAGACCATCTATTACTCGCTTGCCGGGGGTGAGGCCGCAGCGATCATGGAAACGCTGCACGGGCTCTACTGCTGCGATGCCGATGACGCGTCCCGGCTGAAGGCGGCAGGGCATTAGTCTTTGCGGCGGTTCGATACTGCCAGGCAAACCGGTGCCGGGGAGCGATCCCGGGTGATCGAATTCGAGCCGCTGACCTGCCGGCCCGTAAGGAGCTAGCGCGAAATCCGTTAAGTTAGGCTCGGCAATATCGGTGCGACCTCATGCTGAAGAGGGCCGCAAGGCCTGTCTCGAAGCATGAGGTCGCGCTGCAGTCCGGTGCCGATTTCACCTCAACGCATAACGCTCTGAGCCGGCACCGGGGAAGAATTCCCCCGCACCGCGGCATTCGGATCGAACCAGGAGCTGCCGAACGGCAATATCCTGATTACCGAAATGCACAAGGGATGCGTCGTGGAAGGCAACCGCAACGGGTGCATCGTATGGCAATATTCCTGTCCCACGCGGCAGGTATGCAATGATTAACCTTATTTACCATCGTTTCCGAGATTCATTGGGTGGGCGACGCGCTCCCACCGTCCTTGAGGGGTCCGACGGCTCATGGGGCGGCCAATTCGGCCGCCAACTCTTAAGAAAGTGTAAATTGGCATGCCTTTTGCTCGTCTGGTTTGCATATAGCCCGGAATCGGGCAGTCGTTGCAAAAGGGAAGAGACATGGCGACCGTTACATATATGAAAACCGTAGCCGCACGGCGCGCGGTGAACAAAAATCGTCATTATGCGAACACGCTGGTCCATTACCTCGGCGTCGACGAGGCGCTCAAGGTGTGCCGCGACAACATGTGGCACAGCGTCTACCAGGCCATCATGGAGCAGCACGAAATAGAGGACGCAACGCCGGAATACGTGAACTGAAGGCTCACTTCGATTCGAAGCGCTCGCGCAGCACGTTCTTCTGGATCTTGCCCATCACGTTGCGCGGCAGTTCGTCCACGAAGTGGATTTCCTTCGGCACCTTGTAGCCGGCCAGCTGTTCCTTGAGCGCGGCGATCACCGTGTCCGCCGCGGGCGGCTCGCCCGAAGGCCTGATCACGGCGATCACGCGCTCACCGAAATCGGCATCGGCCACACCCACGACGGCGGATTCGGCGATCCCGGCCATGGCGTCCAGAATTTCCTCTATCTCCTTGGGATAGACGTTGTACCCGCCGGAGATGATCAGGTCCTTGGCGCGACCGACCAGGTAGAAAAAGCCGTTCTCGTCGTAGCGCGCCAGATCGCCGGTGATGAAGAAGCCGTCGGGCCGGAACTCGGCATTGGTTTTCTCGGGCTGGCGCCAATACCCCTTGAACACGTTGGGGCCGCGGACCTCAAGAATGCCGGTCTCGCCGACCGGCAGTTCCTCCCCGTCCTCCCCCACGACGCGCAGCTCGACCCCAGGAAGGGGCTTGCCGATGCTGCCGGGAATGCGCCCGCCCTCGCCCTCCAGCAGATTTGACGAACTCATGACCGTTTCGGTCATGCCGTAGCGTTCGAGGATTTCATGCCCCGTGCGTTCCTTGAACCGCTGCCATGTTTCCGCCAGCAGCGGCGCAGAGCCGGAGATGAACAAGCGGCGGTGAAGGAAGGGCTCCGGAGTGAAATCGGGGCTTGCCAGAAGGCGCGTGTAAAACGTCGGCACCCCCATCATCACGGTGCAGCGGGGCAATGTTGCCAAGACGTCGGCGACGTCGAATTTCGGCAGGAAAACCATGCGCGATCCGCTGACCAGGACACAGTTGATTGCCACGAACAGCCCATGCGCGTGGAAGATCGGCAATGCGTGGAGCAGGATGTCCGACGTGCTAAATCCCCACGCCTCGCACAAGGTATTGGCGTTCGACCACAGGTTCTCGACCGTCAGCATCGCGCCCTTCGAGCGGCCGGTGGTCCCCGATGTATACAGGATTGCGGCAAGGTCGCTCATCTCCCGCGGCACCGGCTCCGTCAGTCGCGTTGTTTCGGCCGTCCGCTCCGCGAAGCTGCCGCTGCCATCGCCATCCAGGGTCAGTGCTTGGGCGGTCCCTGCCTTTTCGGCAAGCGGCGCGATCTTGTCCTCGTCCTCGGGTCGGCAGACCACCACGCGAGGCTGCGAATCGCTCAGGAAGTATTGCAGTTCGGCCGCCGTGTACGCCGTGTTCAGCGGCAGGAAGGCCGCCCCGGCCCGCAGCGTCGCTAGGTAGAGGATCACCGCTTCCGGGCTTTTTTCCACCTGGACCGCGACGCGGTCGCCCGGCTCGACGCCAAGCTCGACCAGAAGCCCCGCATACAGGGCGGACATCGCCTCGATGTCACCATAGGTGAAGCGCTCTCCCGACAGCGTCTCCATGAAAAGCGTGCTGCGATCCGTCGGGAAGCGGCTGGCGAAAAGTCCGTAAAGATTATCCGACACGGTTGCCCGTTCCTCAGTTCAGCCTCGTCGCGTTCAGGCCGTCCCGGCTGATCGAGAGCCCGAGCCCTGGTTTTTCGGGTATTGCCAGCCGCCCGTCAACCGGATTTGGCGGGTCGGCGAAGAGCGCGTCCTCGATGCCGGCCTGCCCAACGTGACGCTCGAGCAGCCAGCCGTTGGGCACGCCCGCCAGCAGGTGCATGTTGACGAGCGGCCACCCGGCACCGTTCGCGACGCGGATCCCGTAGCGCTGAGCCAGTGCGGCGATCGCGGCGGCGGCGGTGAAACCGCCGCAATACAGGACGTTCGGCTGCAGGGGATCGACCGCACCCTGGCGCAGCAAGGCGTTGAAGATCCGGGGATCGGCCTCCATCTGGCCGGCACCCACGCGCATCCCGGTTTCTTCGCGGAATCGGGCGAGTTCGGCGGGATCGTTACCGTCGATCGGCTCCTCGAACCAGGCGATCGGACAGTCCCGGATCTCGCGTGCCAGCGACCGCGCGGCCACGCCGGAGAACCCTTCGTTGGCATCGATGATCAGCTCCGCCTCGGCACCGATGGCATCGCAGACCGCGCGGATGCGATTCGCATCCTCCTGCCAGCCGGCAGGGTCGACGGCAACGACCATTTTGAGCATGCGGTAGCCGTCGGCGATCGCGAGACGTGCCGCCTCGACCAGCTGGCCGGTTCGGTATTGCGGCATGCCGAACGTCATGTAGAGCGGGACCGAGTCGCGCGCGCCGCCCAGCATTGCGGCGATGCTCCGCCCCTCCGCCTGGCCGCGAATGTCCCACAGCGCGATGTCCAGCGCCGAAGCTGCGCTGGCGATGACGCCGGTCATGCCGCGCGGGTTGAGCGCATCGCGGATTCGCGCCTGTACCGCGGCGGGGTCGCGCGGGTCCATATCGGAGACCAGCGGAAAAACCTCGGACTCGAGCGTCTCTGCCACCTGCCGTGCGAGGAAGCGGCCGGTGAATCCGTGACCAATAGCCCCATCATCAGTCGTCACACGACAGACGACGAACGGGCGCGGCGGGCCGCCCCGATAATCCTCGATGCGTTCGCGCAGCAGCGGCGCCGAGCCGGCGGCCGCATGGAGGGACGCTTCGATCCGTTCGATCCGCATGGTCCGCTATGCCGGGGGCCGGTAGGGAATCCCGTCCGGATCCTCGCTGCCGCTGCGGTAGCGCTGGACGCTGTCGCCGAAGCCCAGCACCTGCCCGTTGGCGTCCAGCACCTCGGCGCTGGCGAAGAAGATCTTACGGCCGCCGCCGCGCCGGCGGCCGACCGTCGCCAGGGTGCCGTCCCTGGCCTGGCCGGTAAAGTGGGTCGTCAAAGACACGGTCACGGCCCAGCGAACGTGGCCCGGCTTCCGGCACCAGGTGCCGGCATAGCCGCAGGCGGTGTCCAGCAGCGCCGAGACGATGCCGCCGTGCAGCACGCCGCTGCGGTTCAGATGCTGGGGCCTGATGTCCATCTCCATGCGCACGAAGCCGTCGCGCCACTCGACGACGCGGAACCCGAGCATCTGGCCGAAAGCCCCAATATCCGGCGTGTTGACCGGTTCAGCCATGGCGGTTGCCTGCGGTCAGTCGCCCGGGATGTCGGCCGACGGCGGCATCTTCGCCCGCAGTTGCGCGCGGTAGCCGCCGATCGCCGGCATTGCCATGCTGACGACCGTAAGGACGACGAAGACCACGACGATCGGCCGTTCGAAGAAGCGCAGCCAGTTGTGGTCGAAGATGATCAGCGACTGTTTCAGGCTGCTCTCCACGAGTTCGCCCAGGATGAGGCCCATGATGATCGGCGCCGCCGAGAAGCCGTGGCGCTTCAGGAAAAAGCCGCCGATGCCGGCGATCACCATGATCCACACGTCCATGATCGACTGGTTGAGCGCGTAGGAGCCGATGCAGGCGAGGATGAAGACCGCCGGCCACAGGAAGCGGGTGGGGATGAGGGTCACGCGTGCAAACAGCTTGGCACCCAGCAGCCCGAGCCCCATGAACATCAGGTTGGCCAGCAGCATGGCGATGAAGATGCCGTACAGCAGCGTCGGCGTCTCGTTGAACAGGTGCGGCCCCGGCCGCAGCCCGTGTACCAGCAGCGCCGCGAGGATGACGGCCGTGGTGGCGCTGCCCGGAATGCCGAGCGCCAGCGTCGGCACCATGGCGGCGCCGGTGGCGGCGTTGTTGGCGGTTTCCGGCCCGGCGATACCGCGGATGTCGCCCTTGCCGAACTTGCTCTTGTCCTTGGCCCATCGCTTGGCCTCGTTATAGCCGATCATCGCGGCGACCGTCCCGCCCTCCGCCGGCAGCACGCCGATGAAGGCGCCGATGCCGCAGGATCGCGCGACCGTGCCGAGGGTCTTGCGGAAATCCGCCCAGCCCGGCAGCTTGACCGCCTCCAGCACCGCGCGCACGGTGACCCGGTCGAGGCTATTCGCCTGGGTCAGGAACTCCGCTCCGGCGAACAGCCCGATCATCACCGGGATGAAGTGGACACCCTCGGTCAGCTCGTAGAATCCGAAGGTGAAGCGGTCGACACCGGTGGTGAAATCCATGCCGATGGTGGCCAGCAGGACGCCGAACGCGCCGCCGAGAAGGTTCTTGTATGCCGATTCGCCGCTGATCGACGCCAGCATCGACAGGCCGAACAGGGCCAGTGCGAAATACTCTGGCGGGCCGAAATCGTAGGCGACTCGGGCCAGCATCGGCGCCGCCACGATCAGCACGATGATGCTGAAGATGCCGCCGATCGTGCTGCTTACGGTGGCGATGCCCAGTGCGACGCCGGCCCGGCCTTGCTGTGCCAGCGGATAGCCGTCGAAGGCGGTCGCGGCGGCGGGCGGCGCCCCCGGCGCGTTGACCAGGATTGCGGTAATCGAGCCGCCGAACGTGCCGGCACAGTACAGGGCGCTCAGCAGGGCGATCGCCGGGATTGGTTCCATGGTCAGTGTGAACGGCAGCAGGAGCGCGGTCGCCATCGTCGAGCTCAGCCCCGGCATGGCACCGACGAGGACGCCGCCCACTGTCCCTGCAAGGATGACGAAGATCATGAACGGGTCGGTGAACTGCGCGGCGGCGGCAAGAAATGTATCCATGGCGGTGTTACCAGAACGCCAGCGGGCTGGGCTCGAAGTGCACCTTCAGGACGACCGCGAACAGCAGGTAGACGGCCACCGGAAAGACGATGCTGTACGGCACGACGAACCGGAACCGGCGCTCGCCCCACAGCACCGGCAGGAACAGGCACAGCAGGATCATCGCCGGCAGGATGCCCAGCAGGTAGAACACGATCACGAAGCCCGGCATGACGAGCGCCGACAGCCAGACCATCGATTTCAGCGGTTTCAGCGGTTTGTCGGAGCCGCGGAACGCCTTGACGATGATGATGCCCGCCAGCACCGCCATGACGACCAGCACCATGCGCGGGAACGTCGCCGGCTGGACGTTCTGCGCGATCGCCGCCGGCGCTTTCTTGAAGGTCAGTGTCACCAGGTAGGTGGCAAGGCAGAACAGCAGCACGACGGCGCCGGCGAGCGCGTCGCGCGGGATGCGGGCGGCGCCTCCCCTCGCCGCCGCCCGCCCGTCCGGGTCCCTGGTTTCCGGCATTACGATGTCCGGATGGGCCCGGCCGTCAGAGCAGACCCAGATCGGTCAGCGCGCCGACGCTGTCGTTGTGGATGCGCCGGATTTCCGCGGTCCACTCCTCCTGACCGATGACGCTGTCAGCCGGCATGCCGCCGTTCGACAGGTAGCCCTGGTAGACCGAATGACTCATCGCCTTGACGAGACCTTCCGACAGGATCTGGACGCGGTCCTCCGGCACGCCCGACAGGCACGCGAAGCCGCGCACCGTCGAGGCGATGTTGTCGATGCCGGCCTCGCGCGCGGTCGGCGTGTCGCCCAGCGAGTCGATTCGGCTGCGCGACAGCGAGCAGACCGCGCGCAGCTCGCCGGCCTCGAACTGCGATTCGCCCTCGGCGTAGTTGAGCAGCGCAACTTCGATATTGCCGCCGACGAGGTTGGTGACGATGTCGCCGCCGCCCTTGAACGGGACGATCGTGTACTCGATGCCCTGCGCCTTCTTGCAGAACAGGTGGATGGCCACGTGGTCGGCGCCGCCGACGAAGGTCGTGCCCCATTTCAGGCCGCCATTGGCCTTCTTCGACGCGGCGATCAGGTCGTCCGCCGTCTTGATCGGGCTCTTGGCGTTGACCACGACGATCTGCGGGTCGTCGGTCGCGCGTGCGAGGCCGACCATGTCGTCGATGGTCAGCGGCACCTTCTTCTGCAGGATCTGGAAGATGTGCGACTGCGTGATGGTCATGATCGTGTAGCCGTCGCGCGGCTGCGCGTTGGCGTAGATCAGCGACGCCGATCCGCTGCCGCCACGCTTGTTGACCACCACCATGTCCTGGCCGAACACGCGGCGGCCGCGCAGCATCATCATCCGGGTCGTGATATCGGTGCCGCCGCCCGGTCCGGCATGGGTGACGACGTTGATCGTCTTGCTCGGGAACTTGTCCTCCTGGGCCAGTGCGCCGACGCCGCCGAGCGCCAGCGCACCCATGCCGGCGCCGGCGCCGATCAGGAACGGCCGCCGGGAGAGTCCCGTCTTGATGTCTTGTGCCATTGTTTCCTCCCTGGCTGTGCCCCGGGTTCCGGGCCCGGACCAACGGGGCGGTTCGAGATGCCGGCCCGACGGGCCGGGGTTCGCATTCCTTATTCGACCGTCGCGGTCCTCCGTGCCGAGCCCTCGCCCGACGCGGACAGGGTGTCCGGTGCCGGGTCGAGCGTTGCGAGGAACCGGTCGCGGCCATTGCGCAGGTGTATGACCCCTGCGCGCCGGGCGGCCTCTGCCCGGCCGGCGATGATCGCGTCGGTGATGGCCTCGTGCTCGCGCATCGAGGCCTCCATGTTCTTTATTTGCGAGAGGCCGCGCCGGCGGAACAGGTGCATCTCCTTCACGATACCCTCATAGAGCGCGCGCGCCCTCCGGTTGCCGCAGAACTCGACGATCGCGGCGTGGAACTCGATGTTGAGCCGGTAGTACAGGTCGTTGTCGCCGGTGCGAATGGCGCCCGCCATGGCGGTCAGCTTGTCCCGCAGCACCGCGCATTGCGAATCGGTGCGGCGCCGCGCCAGGGTTTCGCACATGAAGCCGAACAGCGTTCCGCGCAAGTCGTACAGGTCGACCGCCTCGGCATAGCCGATCTTGCGCACCACGACGCCTTTGTTGGCGACGATGTCGACCAGCCCGGCCTGCTGCAGGCTGCGCATCGCCTCGCGCACCGGGCCGCGGCTGACGCCCATGTCCGCTGCCAGCGCGCTTTCCGAAAGGCGCTCGCCCGCCGGCAGTGCGCCGGTCAGGATGCGGCGCTCGACCTCGCGCTGCACGAGAACCGTCAGGCTCTGCACGCTGCTCGCGTGGAAGGGCTTCTGGTCAAGCGGGGGCATCGGCCCGGTCGTCCCTGTCCTTATCGTTGCCCGCCCCGACGGTGCGGGGCGTTGCCGATTACTAGACAGGCGCGGGCCCGGGCTGTCAAGGACAAGCTGTAAACTGTCGACAGTTGTCAATCCGTCACCGCGGTTTGTATAGTCGACGAGCCGTCCGGCCGATGCCGGACCCGTCGGTGCACTCTGGCTGCGTGGGGGAACGCATGACTATCGAGCCGGCCAGCACGGCCCTCAACCGCTTCACCGTCCTTGACCTGACGCGCGTCCGCTCGGGCCCGACCTGCGTGCGCCAGCTGGCCGACTGGGGTGCCAACGTCATCAAGGTGGAGATGCCGGAGGCGCAGGACACCGGAAAGCTCGGCGGGCCGCGCGGCGGCTTCGACTTCCAGAACCTGCACCGCAACAAGCGCAGCCTCAGCCTCAACCTCAAGGCGCCGGAGGGGATCGAGATCTTCAGGAAGCTGGTGGCCGGGGCCGACGTCGTGGTCGAGAACTTCCGGCCCGACGTCAAGTCCCGCCTCGGCATCGATTACGACAGCCTGAAGGCCATCAATCCCCGCCTCGTCTATGCCAGCATCTCCGGCTTCGGCCAGGACGGGCCGTACCGCGACCGGCCCGGCTTCGACCAGATCGCCCAGGGCATGGGCGGGCTGATGTCGATCACCGGCCTGCCGGGCCAGGGGCCGGTGCGCGTCGGCATTCCGATCGCCGATCTGTGCGCCGGGCTGTTCTGCGCCCAGGGCATCATGATCGCGCTCCTGGAGCGCGAATCGTCGGGCGAGGGGCAGTGGATCCAGACCTCGCTGCTGCAGGCGCAGGTCTTCATGCTCGATTTCCAGGCGGCGCGCTGGCTGATGGACAGGGAGGTGCCGCAGCAGGCCGGCAACGACCATCCGACCAGCATCCCGACCGGCGTGTTCGAGACTTCGGACGGCTACATCAACCTCGCGGTCGCCGGCCAGCTGATCTGGCAGCGCTTCTGCGCCGCGCTCGGCCAGCCGGCGCTCGCCGACCATCCGGACTATGCGACGCCGCCTGACCGCTCGGCCAACCGCAAGGCGCTGAACGCGCTGATCAACGACGTGCTGCGGCACCGGCCGGCGGCGCACTGGATCGCGCTGTTCAACGAGGCCGGGGTGCCGTGCGGCGAGATCAACACAATCGACAAGGTGTTCGCCGATCCGCAGGTCCAGCATCTCGGTATGGCGCAACCCGTGATGTCGACGGAGCGCGGGCCCACCGAGCTGGTCGGCCAGCCGATCAAGATGAGCCGCACGCCGAGCCGCATCGCGGCGCCGCCGCCGACCTGCGGCGAGCATTCCGACGAAATCCTCGCCCGGCTCGGCTACAGCGCCGACGAGATCGCCGCGTTCCGCAAGGCGGGGGTTGTCTGAGCGCCCGCCGCCCGCATGTCTCTGTCAGACCCCCTGCCAGCCAGGAGTGACCCGCCCATGAGCACGGACAAGATTCTCGGCCGTATCGAGGACGGCATCGGCCACATCGTCTTCAACAACCCGGACAAGCGCAACGCCGTCTCGCTGGAGATGTGGCAGCTTGTGGCGGAGCTGCTGGACGACTACGAGACAGACCCGGCGGTCCGCCTCGTCATCCTGTCCGGGGCCGGCGGCAAGGCCTTCGTCTCCGGCGCCGACATCTCGAAATTCGACAGCGAGCGCGCTACGCAGGAGGCGGTGGCCGAGTATGCCCGGGTGACCGGCGGAACCTTCACCCGTCTGCAGGAATTTCCCAAACCGACCATCGCCAAGATCAACGGCTACTGCGTCGGCGGCGGGGTTGCGCTGGCGGTCTGCTGCGACATCCGCATCTGCGAGGACGTCTCGAAATTCTCGATCCCCGCGGCCAGGCTCGGCCTCGGCTACCAGGCGAAATACGTCAAGCGCCTGTCGGATCTCGTCGGGCCCTCGTTTACCAAGGAGATCTTCTTCACCGCGCGCCTGTTCGACGCCGAGGAGGCGCGTATGATGGGGCTGGTGAACCGCGTGGTGCCGGCATCCGAGCTCGACGCCTGCGTCGCGGACTACGCCGAGCGCATCACGGCCAACGCGCCGCTGACCATCGCCGCGCTCAAAGCCGCCGTCGGCGAGCTCGGCAAGGATCCGGCGGAGCGCGACATGGCGCGCTGCGATGCCATGGTCGAGGCGTGCTTCGACAGCCGGGACTATATCGAGGGGCGCACCGCCTTCATGGAAAAGCGCAAGCCCCGCTTCACGGGCACATGACGGGGACGGACGGCAGATGAAATACGCGCTGGGAGACGTGACTGTTCAGACCGAGGGCGACGACTACTGGATCGCGCCGAACGCGGTGGTGATCGGCGACGTGCACCTGAAGAAGAACGCCAGCATCTGGTGGAACTGCGTCGTGCGCGGCGATTCCGAGACCATCACCATCGGCGAGAACGTGAACGTCCAGGACGGCTCGGTGCTGCATGCCGACCCCGGCTACCCGCTGGTGCTGGAGAAGAACGTCTCGGTCGGCCACAAGGTGATGCTGCACGGGTGTTCCGTCGGCGAGGGCTCGCTGATCGGCATCGGC
>JBFIFO010000026.1:0-30503 GCA_041602815.1 Alphaproteobacteria bacterium
CCGTCTACGTCGAGGACATGTACGAGCCGGTGTACTTCGCCCGCAGCCGGATGGGCAAGGTGACGATCCGGCCGCAGAAATAGCCGGAAGCCGACCCGTGACCCTGGTGCGTCGGTGGCGCAGGGCGGCACGCGCCGGCGTCGCCGGCGCGGCGCTGCTGGCGATCGTTGCCATTGCCGCCGACCGGGTCTTCCCGCCGGACCTGCGGCGCCTCGATGATGTTTCGACGCTGGTCCTCGACTCCGAGGGCCGGGTGCTGCGCGCCTTCACGGCCGAGTCCGGCGCCTGGCGGCTGCCGGCGACCGCCGGTGCGGTCGACCCCCTGTTCCTGGAGATGCTGTTCGCTTTCGAGGACCGGAGATTTCGGCATCATGCCGGCATCGATCCGCTGGCCGCGGCGCGCGCGTCGGTGCAGATGGTCCGGCACGGACGGGTCGTCTCGGGCGCCTCCACGATCACCATGCAGACCGCACGGCTTCTCGAACCGCAGCCCCGCACGCTTGGCGCCAAGCTGAGCGAGATGATGCGGGCGGCGCAGCTGGAAGCGCGCTATTCGAAGGACGACATTCTCGATATCTACCTGACGCTGACGCCCTACGGCGGCAACCTCGAAGGGGTGCGCGCAGCTTCGCTCGCCTGGTTCGGCAAGGAGCCGCGGCATCTCGCGCCGTCCGAGGCGGCCCTGCTCGTCGCGCTTCCGCAGGCGCCGGAGCGGCTTCGTCCCGACCGCCATCCGGCGCGCGCGCGGCATGCGCGCGACAAGGTCCTCGACGTCATGCTGCGGCGCGGCGTGCTGGACGCTGCGACCGTGCGGGAGGCGAAAAGCGATCCGGTGCCGGAGCGCCGTCGCGCCATGCCGTTCCGGGCGCCGCACCTGGCGCGTCGTCTCGTGCTGTCACAGCCTGGCCGGATCCTGCACCGGACATCCGTCGACGGCGAGCTGCAGGCGGCGCTGGAGCAGATGCTGGCGGTGCAGCAGGTCCGCCTCGATGCCGGCGCCAATATCGCGGTGCTGGTGGTCGACAATGCGTCGCGGGCGATCCGCGCCTATGCCGGCTCCACCGGCTTCTTCGATGAACAACGCTACGGCCAGATCGACATGGTGCAGGCGACCCGCTCGCCGGGGTCGACCCTGAAGCCCTTCATTTACGGCATCGCGTTCGATGACCTTCGTATCCATCCGGAAACCGTGGTGACCGACATACCGACCCGCTTCGGTGCCTACCAGCCGGAGAATTTCAACAACGTTTACCGCGGCGAAGTCACCGTCCGCGAGGCCCTGCAGCACTCGCTCAACGTGCCGGCCGTGGCGATTCTCGATATCGTCGGGCCGCGCCGCTTCGACGCGCGGCTGCGCGGCGCCGGTATCGGCCTGCGTTACGGTGGCAACGGGGAGCCGGGACTACCGCTCGCGCTCGGCGGCGTCGGGCTGTCGCTCGCCGACCTCGTCACCCTTTATGCGGGTCTTGCGAATGGCGGCGCGCTGCGGCCGTTGACGCCGTATGCCGCGGCGCCGTCCGGCGGTGAGGTGCGTGCCGATGTACAACTGTTCGGTCCCGATGCCGCGTGGTACCTGACGCGGATCCTCGAAGCAGCGCCGCCGCCGGTGCGGTACGTCGATCCCGCGGCGACGCGTCACGCCCGCCGCATCGCCTACAAGACCGGCACGTCCTATGGCTACCGGGACGCATGGGCGATCGGCTATGACCGCGGTCACACCGTTGGCGTGTGGATCGGGCGGCCGGACGGTACCCCCAGCCCCGACCGCTACGGACGCGCCACCGCGGCCCCGGTCCTGTTCAAGGTCTTCGGCCTGTTGCCGGACCGTGCCGGCCCGGCCAACCCGATGCGGCCGGACGGCGTCCTCGACGTGTCGACGGCGCAGCTTCCTTCGGCGCTGCAACGGCTGTCCAGGGAAAGCCGCACTCCGGGCACGCTCGCACGTTCACTGACGCCGCCGCTGATCGTCGCGTTCCCGCCCGACGGGGCGCAGGTCGATCTCGAGCGCAGCGGTGCCGGCCTGTCGCCGCTGCCGCTGGTGGCGGAGGGCGGGCGCAAACCATTGCGCTGGCTGGTCAACGGCCGGCCGGTTCACTCCCAGCCACATCGCCGGCGTGCCGGATGGCAGCCGGACGGAGCGGGATTCGTCCGGATCACCGTGATCGACGCAGACGGACGCATCGCCCGCGCGCAGGTGCTGCTGCGTTGAGCGGTACACGGCACTGCGTCCGTCCCGACGGCGGGTGCTAGCGCGCGGCGATCCGGCGGCCGTCCTTCGTCAGTTTGCAGATCAGCCAGTCCGGCTTGATCGGGTTTTCGAACCACGGCTCGGCCCAGCCTTGCGTGATGCAGGCCCGCACGGTGCGCTCGCTGACCCGCTTGCCGTCCACATCGAACAGCGGCAGCTTGCCGCCGGGCTGGTCGAGCCCGCGCTTCAGCCAGGCAAGCTGAGGCGCGGTGGGCCGTCCCGCGCGGTTGCCGGTCGACTTCGAAGCCTTCCCCGTGTTGTCCACGGCGAGTTGAGGTTTTGGAGGCATGGCGGTCCTGTTCCGCATTCCCTTGCCGTGGCGACATGGTAGGCTAGATGGACCGTAAGGCCAAGCAGAGACAGAGCCCGTTCAACCGCCGCGGAGGCGCGTTGTGTCCATCAGTTTCATCCTCGTGAACACCGCCGATGGCGCCGAAGCCCGCCGCATCGGCCGGGATCTGGTCGAATCCCGGCTGGCCGCGAGCGTCAACGTGATCGACGCAATCGAGTCGATGTATTGGTGGGACGGGGCAGTGCAGCAGCGGCGGGAGGCGCAACTGATCGTCAAGACGCGGTCCGTTCTGACGGGGGCGGTGATCGCCCGCGTACGGGACCTGCACAGCTACCAATGCCCGTGCATCCTCGCGCTCCCCGTGAGCGACGGGAATCCTGACTATATCGACTGGGTGCAGCGGGAGACCGGTGCGTCATGACGTCGCCGTCGGCCCGGCTGTCTCTGCTGTTCTCCAGCCTCGGACATTTCTACGTCCACATGTTCACTGCCTTCTACTTCACCATCGTGCTGCGGCTCGAGGCCGAGTGGGGCCTGCCGTTTCACGCGCTGCTGGAACTCTGGTTCTGGGGCTCGTTGCTCGTCGGCCTCGCCGCGCTGCCGGCCGGCTGGCTCGGCGATCGCTGGAGCAACCCCGGCATGATGGTGGTCTACTTCGTCGGCCTCGGCGCCGCCGCGATCGCCTGCGGTGCGGCTTCCGGCACGACCGGCCTGCTCATCGGCCTGTCGGCGATCGGCCTGTTCGCGGCGATCTACCATCCGGTCGGCATTCCGTGGCTGCTGCGCAGCGCGACGACGCATACCGGAAAGGTGATGGCGGTCAATGGCGTCTTCGGCAGCCTCGGGGCGGCGGCGGCCGGCCTCGTGTCCGGCATCCTCATCGACGTGTCCGGGTGGCGCCTGGCGTTCATCGCCCCCGGCCTGCTGTCACTGGCAACGGGGCTGGCGATGCTGTGGTACCTGCGCGCCGGGCACATTGCCGACACCGCGCCCGTCGGCGAAGCGGACCGCACGGCGGGCGGCGGCGGGGCGTTGCGCGCCGTGGCGGTCCTGATGGTCGCGATGTTCATCGGCGGGCTGATCTATCACGCCACCCAGACGGCCCTGCCGAAGCTCTTCGCGGAACGGCTGGGCGGCATTGCAGGGAGCCCGACCGCCGGCGTCGGCCTCGCCGTGGCCGCCGTCTACACGGTCGGCGGCGTAACGCAGCTGCTCGGCGGGTACATGGCCGACCGCTTTCCCCTCAAGGCCGTGTACATCCTGGCCTGGACGGCGGAAGTGGTGTTCCTTTCGGTGCTCGCGACTGCGGCGGGGCTGGGCGTGGTCGGCGTCGCCATGTTCGCGGTCATGGCCAATCTCGGGCAGGTCCCGGCCGAGAACATGCTGCTCGCACGCTATGTGCCGCAGCGTCGTCACGGGCTGGTGTTCGGCGTGAAATTCGTGCTCATGTTCGGCGCGGCGCCGATCTCGGTGGCGCTGGTCTCGCGGCTGCGAGAGGCGACCGGCGGATTCGAGGCGTTGTTCTTCGGGCTCGGGGCGGCGGCGCTGCTGATCGCCGGCCTCGCCCTGCTGCTGCCGGCGGCCCGGCGGCCGGCGGCAGCGGCAATTGCGGAGTAGGGGGAATGTTCACCATTGACCGCATCGACCATTTCATCCTGACCGTCGCCGACATCGAGGCGACCTGCGACTTCTACGAACGCGTCCTGGGCATGCAGTCCATCACGGTCGGCCCGGACCGCCGGGTGGCGCTGGCCTTCGGACGGCAGAAGATCAACCTGCACAAGGCGGGGGCGGAGTTCGAGCCGAAGGCGCTACGCCCCGGGCCGGGGTCGGGCGATTTTTGCCTCGTCACCGAGGCGCCGGTCGCGGACGTCGTCGCCCACCTGCAGGCGAACGGCATCGCCATCGTCGAGGGGCCGGTGCCGCGCACCGGGGCGACCGGGCCGATGACCTCGGTCTATCTGCGCGACCCCGACGGCAACCTCGTCGAGATCGCGCAGTACGACTGAGCGGGCAGGGGACGGACCCATGTACCGGCTATATTGGTGTCCAAGGACGGCATCGCAGGCGCCGATGGCGGCGCTCGAGGAGATCGGTGCCCACTACGAGCTGGAACTGGTCGATATCGGGCGGCAAGAACACCGGTCTTCGGGCTATCTTCGGATCAACCCGGCCGGGTTCGTCCCGACGCTGGTGACGCCTGACGGAACAACGCTTTTCGAGTCCGCGGCGATGCTCGTCTACCTGGGCGACCGTCATCCGGACGCGCACCTCGCGCCGGCTCCGGACGACGCGTTGCGGCCGGCCTATCTGCAGTGGCTGGTGTACATGTCCGGGACGATCTCCACGGCCTACAAGCGGTACTTCTATCCGCACCGGTTCTCGACGCGCCAGGCGGACAGCGACAATGTGAGGGCACGCGCGGTCGAAAATCTGCTTGAGGCGTGGGCACTGCTCGATGATGCACTGGCCGGGCGGGCATGGGTGCTCGGCGACCGCTTCAGCGCCTGTGACATCTACATGCTGATGTATGCCGGCTGGTTCGAGGATGCGGACGCGTTCCGCACGCGGTTCCGCAATGTCACCCGCATCGCGGGCGCCGTGGCGGCGCGCCCCGCCGTGGCCCGGGCCCTCGAGCGGCACTGGCGCTAGGGTCCTCGCAGGGCGCGGTATTAGGTGCCGGCCGGGGTCGCCACCGAGCGGCTGAGCAACGCCCGCTCGACGCCAAGGGCATCGGCGATCCGGCCGAGCAGTTCGAACTCGGAGTCCGCCACCTCGCCGTCCGCGGCGGCGATCGCATTCAGATAGCGCAGCACGGTCTGCTTCTGATCCCCGGTCAGGGTCTTGCTGAGGAACCCCGCGGTGCTGACCGGGTCCGGCAATTCGGCGGGGTGGTTGCAGCAGTCGCGGAAATCGATCGGATCGAAGTCCTCGAACATCTTGGCGCCGATGCGCTCCGCAACGGTGATCTCTTCGGGTTCGATACGCCCGTCCGCGGCAACCATCGCCGCTGCCAGGTGATAGGTTGCCTGCAGCAGGTAGTCCGTCTTCTGCTGCTCGCCCTCGGCCGCGGGCACGATGCCGATTGCCATGAGGAACTTGTGCTCGATCGCCGTCAGCGCCTCCTCGATGGCGGTATGTCCCCTGATCAGGTTGACCGCCGAGTCCTCCGGCACGAGAAGCGACGCCCTGTCGACCTGTTCCGGCCGGACGCCCGCATTCGCCATGCGCACGGCCAGCGTCGGATGCGTGTCGGTCGGGTGCATGACCTCCTGGTCGAGCACGGACTGCATGATTTCCTCGAGGCTGTCCTGCTCGACGTCATAGCGGGCGAAACCCTGAAAGACCTGGCTCAGGTTGCGCGTGAACTTGCCCTGCGAGAGGCGCGCGACGTTGTGCTCCAGCGCGGTCCGCCACAGGGCGGAGTACAGGGTCACCTTGACCAGAGATGTTGCCAGGTCCATGGCCGACGAGGCCGCGATGCCGGCCTTGTCGGCGACCAGCTCCCGCAGGCGGCTGATCTCCGCCTGGTTCTTCGCAAAGACGTCGTACATGAAGGACAGAACGGAGACCGCCGGCAGCCGCGCCAGCTTCATCAGTCCGCCGCCGCTCTGCCCGACGGCGCCGATGGCATTGCCCAGACCCGCGTACACGGGGGCGAAGCGCAGGCTGTAGACCGTATCGTCGCCGCGGAAATGACCCAGCTCGTGGCCGATGATCGCCGATACCTCGCCCAGCCGCATGAGCCGGCACAGCGGTGCCGACAGGTACAGCGTTTCCCCGGTCAGGCGGCGGTCCTCGCCGATCAGGTTGATATCGCAGCTGGTCACGTAGAACGTCGGCTCCAGCCCGACCACGATGTTGCTCGGTGCTTTGGCACCCAGCTCGCCCGCCAGTTTGCGCACGAAGGCGAACAGGCCCGGCTCGTCCTCCTCGCGCAGGGCGGTGCCGACGACGTGGGTCTCGAGGTTCTTGCCGAAGCTGAACGAGACGGTGAACAGCTTCCAGGCGGCGGCCAGGGCGCCCAGCCCGATGAAAGCGATGACGACGACGTGAACGGTGCCGAGGGCATAGCTCTCCCAGACATAGGCGGCATAGGTCAGGATCACCCCCTGCACCAGCACGGTCACCGTCAGGACCATCAGCGACAGCCTGACCAGCGGCGGAAACACCCGCGCGATGCGGCTGCGGTCGGAGCCGGCATAGGTCGACGCGAACCAGTAGAGCAGGGGGATCGAGATACCGATCAGGGCCGCGACGACGCTGGCAGGGCGCAGCAGCGCGATCCACATGAATTGGTCGCAGAAGGCCCGGATTTCGGGACTGGCCAGCGCTTCGGCGTTGCCGCAGATGACGCCGTAGGGCGGCAGCTGGTCGGCAGCCAGCTGCGCGTTGAGGTCCCCCATGATCCAGTGTCCGACGCCGAACCCGAAGGCGGGGATCGCGATGGCAATCAGCAGAACCTTGATCAGTCCAATCGTCAGTCGCATGTCCGCTCCTCGCTCCTCGACGCTGGCACCGATACGACTAAAGCGGACAAAAGCTAATTTTGTCCTAAACCCCCGCGGTGCACCACCGCACCGCCGCGGATCAGTCGATACGGGCGCGCAGGCGCTCCAGCGGGATCACGATGTTCGCCGCTGCCCACCGGCCGAGCCTGTTGAACCGCGCGCGCGGCAGGGGCGTGAGCGGAAACGCCATCGAATCGGCATCGCCGCTGACCAGGAAGGCGGCGATCTCGGGTCCCATCGCCGTTGCCGTCGGCACGCCGCGCCCGGAGAATCCGACCGCGGCGTAAAGGCCGGGCGCCAGCTCGTGGATGCCGGGTATCTTCCTGGGCGAGTGGTCGATCCAGCCGCACCAGAAATGATCGAAAGAGATCCTGCCGAGATAGGGGAAGGCGCCGCCCATGCGTCGGCCGAGCCAGGAAGCGGCACGGTCTCTGGTGTCGTTGACGCCGAGCCCGCGGCCGCCGCCGACGACCAGCCGGCCGGCCGCGTCGAACAAGAAGAAGAATCCGGCGCCGAGCTCGGCGAAGCTGTGCTTGTCGGGCAGGATCCGGTCATGTACGGACGCCGGCAGGGGCGGCGTCGCGCCGACCGCGGAGGCGACCGGGTAATAGGCGCGGTCGAGGCCGGGCCACAGGCCGCTGCGGTGGGCGTTGGTCGCGAGCAGCATCTTGGAGGCGCGGACGACGCCGTTCTCCGTCGTCAGCCGCCAGACGCCGTTCTCTCTTTCGATGCCGGTCACCGCGGTGCGGCCATGGACCGATGCCCCGGCAGCCATTGCCGTCCGGGCGAGGCCGCGGGCGAGGTCGAGCGGCTGCAGGTTGCCACCCTCGCGGAACAGCAGCGCGGCCTGGAACCGGTCGCTGCCGACCCGCACTGCGACGTCGTCCGGGCCCAGCAAGTCCACGTTCTTGCCGCGCCGCTGCCATTGTTCCGCCTTGGCACGGCATGCGGCCAGCGCCGCATCGCTGCCCTTGCGGACGACGCTGATCGTGCCGCTCTGGCGGGCGTCGCAATCGATGCCGTGCCGGCGCACCAGGTCGAACACGAAACCGGCGGCACCGGCCTGGAAGTCGTTCAGCCGCTCGCCCCATGGCGTTCCGTATCTGGCGGCGACATCGTCCGGCGCGAAGTAGGTCCAGTCGGGGGTGCAGTGCCCGGCGTTACGCCCGGAGGCGCCCCAGCCCGGCTCATGAGCCTCGAGGACAATGGTCCGCGTGCCGGCTGCGGCGAGATGCAGCGCCGTCGACAATCCGCAGTATCCGGCCCCAACGATGGCGACGTCGGTGTCCGCGTCACCGTCGAGCGGCGGCGTGTCGGGTGCCGGCCGTGCCGTCGCCGACCACAGCGTGTCCTCCAGCGGCGTCCAGGGGAGCCTTGCGACCACGAACCGTCAGCCGGCGGTGCGCGCCAGGGCCTGGTCGAGATCGGCGATGATGTCGCCGACGCTCTCGATGCCGACCGACAGCCGGACCACGTCCGGGCCGGCACCGGCGGCCAGCAGCTGCTCCTCCGAGAGCTGGCGATGCGTCGTCGACGCGGGATGGAGGATCAGCGTGCGGGTGTCGCCGATATTGGCGAGGTGGCTGATCAGCTCGACTCCCTCGACCAGCCCGACCCCCGCCTCGTAGCCGCCCGTGAGGCCGAACGCGAACACCGATCCTGCGCCCTTCGGCAGGTATTTCCGCTGCAGCGCACGATAGGGACTCGACTCGAGGCCGGCATAGGAGACCCAGCCGACGGCCGGATGCGCCTCGAGCCACTGCGCGACGGCGAGCGCGTTGGCGCACTGGCGCTCGACCCGCAGCGGCAGGGTCTCGATGCCGAGCAGCGTAAGCCAGGCGTTGAACGGCGACTGGCAGGCGCCGAGGTCGCGCAGCGTCACCGCGTGCCCGTAAATCGTGAAGGCGAGATCGCCGAACGTCTCGGCGAAGGTCAGGCCGTGGTAGCCGGGCTCGGGCTGCGACAGGCTGGGGAACTTGTCGTTCTGCATCCAGTCGAACCTGCCGGAATCGACGACGATCCCGCCGACGGTGGTGCCGTTGCCGGACAGGTATTTCGTGGTCGAGTGCACGACGAGGTCGGCCCCGAACTCGATCGGCCGGCTGAGATGCGGGGTGGCCAGCGTGCTGTCGACGATCAGCGGGATGCCCGCCTCGTGGGCGATCGCCGCCAGCGGCTCGATGTCCACGACAAAACCGCCGGGATTGGCCAGGTTTTCGACGAACAGGGCCTTGGTCCGCGGCCCGATCGCGGCGGCGAAGGCGTCCGGGTTGTCCGGGTCGACGAACCGGGCGTGCCAGCCGAATTTCTCGATAGCGTGGCCGAACTGGTTGATCGACCCGCCGTACAGCTTGTTGGAGGCCACGAAATCGTCGCCGGGCGACATCAGTGCGAACAGCGCCAGGATCTGCGCCGCATGGCCGGACGCGGTGGCGACGGCGCCGCGGCCGCCCTCGAGCGCCGCCATGCGCTCTTCCAGCACCGATACCGTCGGGTTGGTCAGGCGCGAATAGATGAACCCCGGCGTCTGCAGATTGAACAGCGAGGCCGCATGGTCGACGTCGTCGAAGACGTAGGACGTCGTCTGGTAGATCGGGGTCATCCGGGCGCCGGTCACCGGGTCCGGACTTGCCCCGGCGTGAACGGCCAGAGTTTCGAAACCGGGCTCCTTGTCGGCCATGTCTTCAGACCTTCCGTTGCCGCTTGCTGGAGATGATGCCCGAATTGATCCCGTGCCATCCCAGCTCGCCGCACAGCCGCGAGAATTCGATCTTCGGGCAGCGGTTCATGACCACCTTGAGACCGGCGGCCTCGGCAATGCGGGCGGCCTCGTCGTTGCGGATGCCGAGCTGCAACCACAGCACTTTCGCGCCGGCCGCGACTGCCTGTTCGGCGATGCCGACGCATTCGGCGGCCGGGCGGAACACGTCGACCATGTCCGGTGCCTCGGGGAGACCGGCCAGACTGGCCACCACCTGGGCCCCGAGAATCTCCTTGCCGACCGCCGTCGGGTTGACCGGGGTGACCCGATAGCCCTTGCGGCACAGGTATTTCATGACGAAGAAGCTGGGCCGGTTCCAGTTGGTGCTGGCGCCGACCATTGCGATGGTCTTCACGCTGCACAGGATGCCGCGCAGGTAGTCGTCGGTGTAGCTGTCGTGGTCGATGGGGGGCTGGACGTCGTGCATCATTCGTTCCGCCAGACGGGTTTGCGCTTGTCGATGAAGGCGTCGATACCCTCCGCGGCGTCTCGTGCCAGCATGTTGCGGGTCATCGTCTCGCTGGCGAAGTCGTAGGCCTCGGCGAGCTCCATCTCGACCTGCCGGTAGAACGCCTCCTTGCCGATGGCCAGGGTCAGCGGCGATTTCGCGACGATGCGCGCGGCGATGTCGTCGACGGCGGCATCCAGCTCTTCCGCCGGCACGGCGCGGTTGATCAGGCCGAGTTCGGCGGCGCGCGGCGCCGGCACCATCTCGCCGAGCAACAGCATTTCCATCGCCGCCTTGCGGCCGATATTGCGGCTCAGCGCGACCATCGGGGTCGAGCAGAACAGTCCGATATTGACGCCCGGCGTGGCGAACCGGGCCGCCGTCTCGGCGACCGCGAGGTCGCAGGTGGCCACGAGCTGGCAGCCGGCCGCGGTGGCGATGCCGTGGACGCGTGCGATCACCGGCTTCGGCAGACGCACGACGGTCTGCATCAGGCGCGAACAGGCAGAGAAGGTCTTCTCGTAAAATTCCCTCTGCGGATTGGCCCGCAGTTCCTTCAGATCGTGTCCGGCGCAGAAGCCTGGTCCAGCGGCGGCGATGACGACCACCTTGACGCCGGGATCGTCGCGGATGGCGTCGAGTTCGCGCTGCAGGGCGGCCATGAGGTCGAGCGACAAGGCGTTGTACTGGCGGGGCCGGTTGAGGGTGAGCCGCGCCACTCCATCCGCATCCGCCCGCAGCAGCAGCGGCTCGGCGGAGATGTCCGGCTTCGTCGCGGTGGCCATGGAAAACTCCTTGCGGCTGGTTCGCACCAGATGTCGGCTGGCGTCATCCCATTTATCTGCCGTTCGCCCCGTCGCATGCAAGGGATATTGGCTTATGCACGCGGATTGGCGATAAGGAGAGGCGATGAGCGAGCCGACAGCCCACATCACCGTCGAAGCCTTCGAGGCGTTGTGCCGCCGCGAAGCGAACTTCGTCGAGCAGTACGGCTTCGTGACCGAGCATATCGGATATGGCGCGGCGCGCGCCCGCCTGCCGTTCGACGACGCCCATATCCGGCCCGGCGGCACGATCTCCGGCCCGGCGATGATGGCGCTGGCCGATTTCACGATGTACGCCCTGGTGCTCGGCATGATCGGGCCGGTGCCGCTTGCCGTGACGACCAGCCTCAACATCAATTTCCTGCGCAAACCGGGGCGTGCGGACGTGGTGGCCGAGGCCCGCATCCTCAAGCTCGGCAAGCGGCTCGCGGTCGGCGAGGTCAACCTCGCTTCGGCGGGCCGCGGCGACATCGTCGCACATGTCACCGCGACCTACTCGATCCCGCCACCGGAACGGCGCGGGTAGGGCCGCGGCCTGCAGGGTTGCGTCCGGCGGCGTCCTGCGCTTCCGTCGGATCGGGCCGGGCGTATGCGGTATTATAATACCTCATACACAAAGAATTGAAATACATAGCGTTTTCGGAATCTTTCCCGTTGACAGGGGTACGTCTCTCGCTTAAAAGAACGCCGCGGACGGGCCGGCCCGCGGGCGCCCATGTTGTATCCGATAGTCTCCAATGACCGGAGTAGAGAGGCACGACCATGCTGAGCGGCATGAAGACCTATACGATGAAGCCGGCCGAGGTCGAGAAGGCGTGGCACGTCATCGACGCCGACGGGCTGGTGCTCGGCCGCATGGCGGCGATTATCGCCAACGTCCTGCGCGGCAAGCACAAGCCGGGCTATACGCCGAGCGTCGACTGCGGCGACCACGTGATCGTCATCAATGCCGAGAAGGTGCAGCTGACGGGCAACAAGCGGATGGACAAGAAGTACCATTGGCATACCGGGTATCCCGGCGGCATCCGGACGCGGACCGCAGACAAGATCCTGTCGGGCAGCCACCCGGAGCGCGTCGTCATCAAGGCGGTGGAGCGGATGGTGCCGCGCGGGCCGCTCGGCCGGCAGCAGATGAAGAACCTGCGCGTCTACGCCGGGCCGGAGCATCCGCACGAGGCGCAGCAGCCCGCGCCGCTGGACATTGCCGCCATGAACCCCAAGAACAAGAGGATCGGCTGACCATGGCTGAAGAAAACAGCGAGACCCAGACCGTAACGGATCTGGCAGACCTCGGCGCCGCCACGGGTGTCGCGGAGCCGGCACCGCTGCCGGAGAAGCAGGTCGACGAGCATGGTCGGGCCTACGCCACGGGCAAGCGCAAGAACGCGGTCGCCCGCGTGTGGATCAAGCCGGGCAGCGGCAGGGTCGAGGTGAACGGGCGCGACGTTGCGGTCTATTTCGCGCGCCCGACCCAGCAGATGGTCATCAACCAGCCGTTCGAGGCGGCCAACCGCTCGGACCAGTACGATGTGATGTGCACCGTCAAGGGCGGCGGCCTGTCGGGCCAGGCGGGCGCGGTACGCCACGGGATCAGCCGGGCGCTGACCCGTTTCGAGCCCGAACTGCGGGCGGCGCTGAAGGCAGGCGGGTTCCTGACCCGCGACGACCGCGTCGTGGAGCGCAAGAAATACGGCCGCCGCAAGGCCCGCCGGAGCTTCCAGTTCTCCAAGCGCTGACGCGCCGGAGGCCGACGAAGAATTCAAGGGGGCCTGCCGTTCGGCAGGCCCTTCGTCGTCTTCACCGATCATTTACATACTTTCGGTACGATCGCGCCGGGGAGTCGGCGTTTATTTCGCCCGAATCGTGGCGGAGCGGAGTTCCGCCGCGTGATTTCCCGGCCATGGCAATGGCGAGGCGGTGCGAAACCGGGGGTGTGCCGTAATGGCGGACGATCAAGGGACTGGCTGGCCGGAAAGGCCGAACGACAGGCGCGGCGGGTTTGCCGACGGACGGGCGGGGTAGGGCGCTATGGCACACGACCCCTTCCTGCTCAACGACGTTCTGGACGGTTTCGCCAGCCGCCTCGCGGCCGCCGCACCGGCCGACGGATCGATACGGGATATCGTTTGCGTAAGCGACGCGGTGCCGCGCCGGCTGACCGGCGATGCTGCCGGGCTCGGGCGCATCCTGGATGCGCTGGCCGGATGCGCGGCCGACGTCATTGCCGCTGGTGATATCGTCGCCGCCGTCGATCTCCCCGACGGCGGGGCCGATGCCGCACAGCGATCGACGAGGGTGCGGTTCGTCCTGAAGAAGGGCGGTGCGGGCCTGACGTTCGAAGAGGCGATCGAGATCCTGACGAGGTTTCGGGCCGGCGATGGATCGCAGGCGCGTGGCGCGTCGCAAGCGAACCGCAACGCCATGGACCTGGTCGATCGGCTCGGCGCGAGCATCGGCATCGCCAGCGAACCGGAAAGGGGCTTCCGCATAGCGTTTACCGCCCAGTTCGGTGTGCAGTCGCAGGCCGCCGGCGACCCGGAAGACCGCAGCGGTCACGCGCTGCGCCACAACCCGAATGCCGGCATCAAGATGTCGGACGGACTCGACCGGATCCGCGGCGCCCGCATCCTGCTCGCCGAAGATCACCCGGTGAACCAGAACCTGACTCGCGAGATTCTCGTGCAGGCGGGATGCGACGTCGACATTGCCGAAGACGGCCAGTCGACGGTCGACGCGGTACGCAATGGCGGTGATGCGTACGACGCCGTGCTGATGGACGTCCAGATGCCGATCATGGACGGGTTTGAGGCAACGCGTCGCATCCGCGAACACCGGAGCGAAGAGGACCTGCCGATCATCGCGATGACCGCGAACGTCCTGGGCGACGAACGCGAACGGTGCCTCGCCGCCGGGATGAACGACTACGTACCCAAGCCGATTCATATTCCAAACCTGTATGCGGCCCTGATCCGCTGGGTCAGGGCGCCCGAACCGCAACGCCGACCGGCTGCCGAACCGGCTGCGCCGGCGGCCGCGCCAGCCGTCGCGCAACCCGATGGCTCGGAGGTGTCTCTGCCGGCGCAAATTCCGGAGATCGACGTCGAGGCGGGTCTGGCGCGGGCGATGGGAAACCGCGATTTGTATGCCGGGCTCCTCGTTCAGTTCGCGAAGACCAACGAGTCCCTCGGGACTGATGTCGCCGCCGCGGTCGACAAGGGCGATCTGGAGCTTGCACGATTCCTGGTTCACGGTCTCGCCTCGACGGCCGGAAATATCGGTGCCGATGGTCTGTACGCGGCCGCGAATGCGCTTGAAAAGGCTATAGTCGAAGAGCGGGACGGGGAAATTCCGGCTCTGCTGGCTGCGTTTCGGGACCGGCTGGACACGGCGCTCGAGGCGATCTGCCGGTCCGGCGTTGCGCCGGCGGACCGCCCGATCCGGCTCGGCAACGGGTCGGCGCCGTTCGATCCGGCGGAGGCGGAACAGATGGCGGACCGGCTTGCGGCGCTGCTGGACGACCAGGACATGGCCGCACGGGGCCAGCTCGACGCCATGCTCGAGATGTTCGGCGGCCGCGGGCAGGACGAGCAACTGGAACGCCTGAGCGCGAGTCTTCAGGCGCTGGAGTTCAAAGAGGCGCGGGAAATTCTGGCTGACATCTGCAGGGAAATTCTGGCTTGAGCGTCTATCCGAACGATTCCGTATCCTCGCTGGAGCGGTCACGCATCCTGATCGTTGACGACATCCCGGACAACATCAAGTCGCTGAACGCGATCCTCGAGGACGACTACAGCATCTCCTTCGCGACCTACTGGAAGAAGGCGCTGGAGATCGCCAGCCGCAACCTCCCCGATCTGATCCTGCTCGATATTCTGATGCCCGATATGGACGGCTACGAAATCTGCCGCCGCCTGAAGTCGGATCCCACGACACGCGACATCCCGGTCATCTTCATCACCGCCCTCAACGGCGAGGCGGAGGAGGAGAAGGGGCTCGCTGCCGGCGCCGCGGATTACATCACCAAGCCGTTCCATCCGGCAATCGTGCGGCTGCGGGTGCGCAACCATCTGATGCTGAAACTGCAGCGTGACCGGCTGGCTGCGCTGACGATGACCGACGGCCTGACGGAAATCGCCAATCGCCGGCGCTTCGACCTTCATCTCGACGCCGAATGGCGGCGCTGCCAGCGCATGCGGACGCCGCTGTCGGTTGTCATGGCGGACGTCGACCGGTTCAAGGCGTTCAACGATCGTTACGGGCACGCCGCCGGGGACGAGTGCCTCAAGAAGGTGGCGCGAGCGCTTGACGGCGTGCCGCGCCGGCCCGGCGACCTGGTGGCCCGAATTGGCGGCGAGGAGTTCATCTGCCTCCTGCCCGGCACGGACGCCGAGGGTGCCCGCGTGATCGCGGAGCGTGTCTGTGCCGCTGTCTATGATCTGGCGATCCCGCATGCCGACAGCAGCGCAGACGGGCGGGTCACCATCAGCGCCGGTGTCGCCACGGTGCAACCGACGCGCGACGGCACGCCGGAAACACTGCTCAAGCAGGTCGACAATAGGCTCTACGAGGCCAAGCGCGCCGGCCGCAACCAGGCGGTCGGGCCGTAGGCCGCACTTTCCGGCCCCTGCCAACCCTCTGGGCAACCATCGATACCGCATAGACGCTGTTATATCGTGTGGCGTCGCATGCCGTATTGCTCCGCGATCTTTCGGGGACTGCACCGATTTCGGTAACCGATCGACCCCGCGTTAATACGTTGGGCGGCAGAAACGACACCATCTCTACTTTCGGTTAACCGTTGTGTGGCACGTTGGGGAGAATGCGGGCTTGCCCGGCTTGCCGGGCATGACGGTTGGGCAACGCCGTGAATGGAATTCGACGGTTCGTGACCGGGGCACTTGATGGCGAAACGGAAAAAGCCAAACGAACGGAAAGGACGGCAGAACCCGCCGGTTCCGGAGGACGAGACGGAGCGTCTCGCCGCGTTGTTGAACTATGCCATCCTGGACACCCCGTCCGAGGAGAATTTCGACCGCATCACCCGAATTGCCAGCCACGTGCTGAAAGTGCCGATGTGCCTGGTCTCGCTCGTCGATGCCGAGCGCCAGTGGTTCAAGTCGAAATACGGGCTCGATGCCGATGAAACGCCGCGTGATGTCGCCTTCTGCGCACACGCAATCATGGGGGATGATGTCATGGTGGTCCCCGACGCCACCAGGGACCCGCGGTTCCGGGAAAATCCCCTTGTCCAGGGCGAACCCAACGTCCGATTCTATGCCGGCGCACCGCTCACGAGCTGGTCGGGACACAATGTCGGAACCCTCTGCGTAATCGACCAGCAGCCCCGGCAGCCGACGCCGGAACAACAGGAAATCCTCGAGGACCTTGCGAAGATCGTCGTTGACGAGATGGAGCTCCGGCTTTGGGGCAAGAAGGCGCTCGACGCACTGCAGGAGAAGGACCGCGCCGTCGACGCGCTGGACGCCGCGAAACGGAGCCTCGAGATGGAGGTGGAGGAGCGCGCCTTTGCCCAGGCTGAGATCGTCGATCGCGAGAACCGGTCGCGCGCGATTCTGGACACGGTGCTGGACGGCATCATCACGATCGACGATTCCGGCGATATCGAGACCATCAATCCGGCCGCCTGCCGGATCTTCGGCTACGACCCGGACGAGGCCATCGGGCAGAACGTCAGGATTCTTATGCCCGAGCCGTACCGCAGCGGCCATGACGGCTATTTGCGCAGCTATATCGAGACCGGAGAGCCCAAGATTATCGGCAATGGCCGCGAGGTCGTGGGCCAGCGCAGGGACGGCACGACCTTTCCCATGGAGCTTGCCGTCTCGCCGATGATGGTCGGGGACCGGATGATGTTCACCGGCGTGGTGCGCGACATCTCCGAGCGCAAGAAGATCGAGAACATGAAGAACGAGTTCGTCTCCACCGTAAGTCATGAGCTGCGGACCCCGCTGACCTCGATCAAGGGCGCGCTGGGGCTGCTGCGCGGCGGCATGCAGGCCGAATTGTCGGACAAGGCGCAGCGCATGATCGATATCGCATACCAGAACAGCGACCGGCTGGTGCGGCTGATCAACGACATCCTGGATATCGAGAAGATCGAGGCCGGGATGATGAAGTACGACCTCGTGCCGCGACAGCTGTCCGGTCTGCTGACCGAGGCGGTCGATGCCAATACCGGCTTCGCCGACGAGCACGGGGTCCGCATCGAACTCCATGACGGCGTGCCCGATGCCGTCGTCGACGCCGATCACGACCGCATGATCCAGGTCCTCACCAACCTCCTGTCCAACGCGATCAAGTATTCGCCGGAGGCGGGCGTGGTCACGGTTCGCACCGATGCGCGCGACGGCCGGATCCGCGTGTCGGTGTCGGACACGGGACCGGGAATCCCGGAGAAGTTCCGCGACACGATCTTCTCGAAGTTCGCGCAGGCCGACTCGTCCGACACCCGCGAGAAGGGCGGCACCGGCCTCGGTCTCGCCATCACGAAGGCGATCGTGGAGGAGCACGGCGGCACGATCGGGTTCGACACGCAGGAAGGGGAGGGCACGACGTTTCATTTCGACCTGCCGCTGGCGCGGGCCATTGCCGGGGCGACGCCCGGTGCACCGGCGCCGGAGGGGGCGGCGACCCCGCGGCCGCGCATCCTGGTGTGCGAGGACGATCACGACATCGCCGAGCTGATCGCCATGATGATCGAGCCGGGCGGGTTCGACTGCGATATCGCGCACACGGCCGAGCAGGCCAAGTTGCTTCTCGACAAGGGCGGCTACGCGGCCATGACGCTCGATCTCGGCCTGCCGGACCAGAACGGACTCGCGCTGATCCGCGAAATTCGCGAGAAACCGTCAACGCGGGAACTGCCGGTCGTCGTCGTTTCCGCAACGTCGAGACGTGCCGCGGAACTCGGAGGGGGGAGCGTAAACGGCGCGCTCGAGATCGCCGACTGGCTGCAAAAGCCGATCGACGAGGAGGCGCTGCGCCTTGCCCTCGCGCGGGCACTGCGGGACGGAAATCCGCAAGGGGCGCGAATCCTCCATGTCGAGGACGACCCGGATATCGTGAGTGTCGTCGCGACGCTGATCGGCGACGTTGCGCATGTCGTTTCGGCGGGGACCCGCGAGCAGGCGCAGCGGCTGATCAGCGAGCAGATGTTCGACCTGATCATTCTTGATCTGATGCTGCCGGACGGTTCGGGCGAGGAGCTGCTGTCCGAACTGCATCGCTCGCGCAATTACAAGGTTCCCGTGATCGTCTTTTCGGCCCGCGAGCCGTCGGCGGACCTTGCCTACCGGATTGAGGCGACGCTGGTTAAGTCGCAGGCAACGAATGAGGATTTGCTGGAAGTCGTCCGGTCCGCGCTGTGAGGCGGCCAACGCCACGTACGGCGCGGTTACGGGTCGGACGCTGGTTAACATAGGTGGATGAACGATGACTGATACCGCCCTGTGTCGGGTCCTTCACGTCGACGACGAATCCGACATCCGCGAGGTTGCACGGCTCGCCTTGGAGGACGTCGGCGGCTTTACCGTCGAGTCCTGTGCGTCCGGCGCGCAGGCCCTCGAAAAGGCGCCGAGTTTCGGCCCCGACGTCATACTGCTTGATGTGATGATGCCAGGAATGAGCGGACCGGAGGTGCTGGATGCGCTGCGCGGCCGGCCGGAAACCGCGGACATCCCGGTCATATTCATGACCGCCAAGGTGCAGGCGCAGGAGGTCGAGGCGCTGACCAAACTCGGGGCGATCGGCGTGATCGAGAAGCCCTTCGATCCGATGACGATGTCCGGCCAGGTTGCCGAAATCTGGGACCGCCATGTTGTTCGGTAACGCACGCTCGACGGCGGACAAGCTGAAGGCCCTCGGCGCGGCCTACGGCGCCGCCCTGCCGGGCAAGCTGCAGGAGCTCGAAACCGCCGCCCGGGCATTGTCCGGCGGCGGCGCTTTCGAGGAGCTCAGCGGCCCGCTGAACGAGGTCCGCATGCTGGCCCACAAGATCGCCGGGACGGCCGGGACCTTTGGCTTTCAGGCGATCACCGATCAGGCACGGGAGGTCGAGAAGTCGCTGCTTGCGGCGATCAAGGCCGAGGCACCGTTCACCGCCGAGCAGGCGGCCGGGATCGAGCGCGGGATTGCCGCGCTGAAGGCGCTCGGGTCGGCGGCGGCCGACACTGCAGCACCGGCCAGGGCGGCGCCCGAGGAGGCGATGCCCGCGGAGTCCGTGGTGCTGCTGGCGCCGCAGGGAGAGGCAACCGACGCCCTGGCGGGACAGATCGAACGTTGCGGATACCGGGTGCGGCGCATCGGCGATGCCGCCGACACGGACACCGGGCCCGGCGGCGCGCGCGTCCGGGCGATCCTGGTCCACGCGGACGTGCCGCAGGGCCACAAGGTCTGCCGCCGCCTGCGTGAGGACTTCCGGCGCACGTTCCGCGCCAACGTGCCGATCCTCTTCCTGTCGCAGTCGGGCGACTACCGCAGCCGCCTGCAGGCCGTCCGCGCCGGCGCCTCGGCCTTCATCGCGGCGCCGCTGGATGCCGCCACGATCGTGCGCAGCATCGAGGAGTTGTCCGCCGCCACGATGTTCGCGCCGTATCGGATCGTGATCGTCGAGGACGATGACGTGCTGGCCGGCCAGTGTGCCGAGGCCTTCGAGGGGTCCGGCTATGCGGCCCGCATCGTCAAGGATCCGGCCGATTTGCTCGATCGGTTGGAGACCTTCGAGGCCGAGCTCATCGTCATGGATTTGTCGCTTGCCGTCGTTAACGGCGTGGAGCTGGCCAAGCTGGTCTGGCAGCACGACCATTACCGCGATATCGCGATCCTGTTCCTGTCCCCCGGACCCGAATTCAACGCGCGGCTTCTACAGGTCGGGATAGCGGACGAGTTCTTCGTGACCCGCCCCGTCGACATCAACGCACTGCGCGCCGTCGCAGCGCGCTATCTCGCCGATGCGCGGTTCGGCCGTCGCGGCGCGAACCGGGCCGACCTGTTCCCGCATCTCGACCGCATTGCAGAGCTGAAAACCACCGGGGACACGCCGCGGCGGCGAAGCGATGCAAGGCCGCCCGCATCGACGCCGCCGGAGGGGGTTCCTGACGATGCGCCGAAGGTCCTGGTGGTCGACGATGACCGGCATCTCGTCGACGCCATCGCGATCAAGCTCTCCGAGCACGGACTCGAGCCTCTGAAGGCCTTTACCGGCGAGCAGGGATTCCGGGTGGCGTGGGAGGAATCGCCGGACGTCATCATCACCGACTACGACATGCCCGGCGGGTCCGGCGATTACCTGCTTGGCCGGCTGAAGGACGCGGAGGAGACCCGGGACATTCCGGTCATGGTGCTGACGGCGCATACCCTGGACGGCCAGAAGGACTATGCCCTCGAGCGGGAGTTCATCGGACGGCTGGGCGCGGTCTCGTATCTCGCCAAGCCGATCAGCCTCGATGCCCTGGTCGCCGAAATCGACCGGCTTCGTCCGGTGCGCTCCGATGGCAACCGCTAGCTGCGGCTCCCGGTTCGCAGCCGGGCCGGTTATTTACGATCGACGCGAGGCGGATGGGGATGGCGATACCAAGGATTGATGGCTCGGGTGCCGACGACGACGGTACCAATACGAGCCATTGGAGTTCGGTCCGAATGTGATGACGGAATGGTCGTCCGGCCTGAAAACGGCTTCGGGCCAGGCTACAGGAAGAGATTGTCATGGTGATCAATCAACCACAGTCGTCCGACAAGAAAATGCAGGATCTCGTGGAGGCGTATGGTACAGCGCTGGTGGCCAGACTGGATGAAATGGATGTTCTGGCCGGGCAGTTGGTCGCCGATGCGCCGTTCGACGCCGTTCGCCATCCGCTGGAAGAAATTCACAAGCTCGCGCATAAAACCACCGGCACCGCCGCGATGTTCGGCTACGCGTCGGTCACCGATCACGCTGGAGCCATCGAAAGCGGTATTCAACCCTTGCTCGAGGCGGCTCGACCGCTGACGATCGAAGAGATCGCCGCGATCGGGGTCCAGATCGCTGGGCTAAAGAAGCTGGTCTCCGTCAAACCCGATGCCGAAAGCCCGCCCCACGTGCAATCCGATGCTTCGGCCGCGCACGCAAAGGCGGTGCAGTTCGTGATCCTCGTTGCTCCTCCGGGTGACTCGGCCGACGCGCTTGAACGAGACATCGAGCTTTCCGGGTACCGCGTGCAGCGGGTAACCGAGAATCTCGACAGCATCACCGGTGCCGGCCAGGGACGCGCGGGGGCAATCCTTCTCCATGGCGCGCTGCCGGATGCATTCACGGTTTGCCGAAAGCTGACCCGGGTCCTCTGCCAGGAATACCGCAGCAGCGTTCCGATCATCTTCCTGTCCGACAGCGGCGATATGGAGACGCATTTGCGGGCGGTTCGGTCCGGTGCGAAAGCGTTCGTCACCGCGCCGCTGGACTCCGGCAGAATTGCACGCAAGATCGAGGAACTCTCGCAATCGGTTTTGCTTGCGCCGCACCGGGTATTGATCGTCGAGGATGAGGACGCGCCGGCGCCGAAAACGCTCGACGCCTTCGTCGGCCCCGGGTATGCGGCGCGGGTCCTCAACGAGACGTCCGCGCTGTTGGACTGGCTGCAAACCTACGACACCGAACTCATCGTCATGGACCTTGCCGTTGCCGGCGACAGCGGGGTGGATCTGGCGAAGGTGGTGTGGCAGCGCGACGATTTCCGCCATGTCGCGATGCTGTTCCTGACGCCGGGAGCCGATTTCAATCTGGCGCTTTTGCAGCTCGGCCTGTCGGACGAGTTCTTCGTCCCGCGGCCATTGGATATCAATGCGCTCCGCATCGCGGCGGCGCGCTATCTCGCGGATCTGCAAAGCGGGCGCAGGACGTCAAATTTCAGCGAACTGTCCGGCTATCTGGAACTTGTCGGGCGGCTGTTGTCCCCGAGCGGCCCACCGGCAGGCGCGACCGACGACCGGACGCCCGCAGCCGGTGTTGCGCAAGCGGCGCCGCGAGGACGTCCGAAAGTGCTGGTGGTCGACGACGACACGCATCTCGTGGACGCCCTCGCGCTCAGGTTCTCCGAATACGGCGTCGAGGTATTGAAGGCGTTTTCCGGCGAGCAGGGGTTCAAGGTCGCCTGGGAGGAACACCCCGACTTCATCATCACCGATTACGCCATGCCGGACGGCACCGGCGAATACCTCGTCAACCGCCTGAAGGAAGCGGACGACACGCGGCACATCCCGGTCATGGTGCTTACCGGTCACAAGGTTGAGGGACACAAGGACTTCGCCCTGGAACGCGACTTCATGGGCCGATTGGGCGCCGTTGGCTTTGTTGCCAAGCCGATCAGCCTCGATGCGCTCATTGCCGAGGTGGGCCGCTACATCCCGCTGTCCTCAACTGATTATCCCTGATCGAAGGACGCCGGTTGACGCCGCATCGCGCCCGTCCTGGCGCGGTATTCTCCACATCGGGCATTGCAGCGGTCCGCAAATCATGGCAAGGACATCGTCATGCAGATGTTTCGACGATCGAGGAGAGCCGGACGGCCCGCCGGGCCGGCCGCCGCCTGAATCCCGACGGGTGTGCGCCGCCACAGGGGCGTCCCGCCGGGGTCGCCCTTTTGTTTTGCCCGCATTTCGGATAGGAACGGATCATGACGACAACGCGGCTCAAGGTCGGCATTCTCGGCGCCAGCGGTTACACCGGGGCGGAGCTGGTGCGCCTTCTGGTGCGCCATCCTGCCGCCGAAATCGCGCTGCTCACTGCCGACCGCCATGGCGGCCGGCCGCTCGGCGACGTCTTCCCGCATCTCGCGCGCCTCGCGCTGCCCGACCTCGTGCGCATCGAGGAGGCCGACTGGGACGGGCTCGATTTCGTGTTCTGCGCGCTGCCGCATGCGACGACGCAGGAGGTCATCGCCGGCCTGCCGGGGCGGCTCAGGATCTGCGACTTATCGGCCGATTTCCGGCTGCGGGACGTTGCGACCTACGCCGAATGGTATGGCGGCCCGCACCGGGCGCCGGAGCTGCAGAAGCAAGCGGTCTACGGACTCACCGAGATCTACCGCGAGGACATCGCCGGCGCGCGGCTGGTCGCCAATCCCGGCTGCTACACGACGACCGCGGAGCTGCCGCTGGTGCCGCTGCTGGCGGCGGGGCTGATCGCGCCGGACGGCATCATCATCGACGCCAAGTCGGGTGTCAGCGGCGCCGGCCGCTCGGAGAAGCAGGCAAATCTGCATACCGAGGTCAGCGAGGGCATCCACGCCTACGGCATCGCGAAGCACCGCCACGCGCCGGAGATCGAGCAGGAGCTTGCCGTCGCCGCCGGCCGGCCCGTCACGGTGACCTTCACGCCGCATCTGATGCCGATGAACCGCGGCATCCTGGCGACGATCTACGTCACGCTTGCCGGCGGCGCCGACGCCGAGGACCTGCGCGTCGCACTGGCCGCGAAATACGACCCGGAGCCCTTCGTCCACGTGCTGCCGGCCGGCACGGCGCCGGCGACGCGCGACGTGCGCGGCTCCAACCACTGCCTGATCGGGGTCTTCGCCGACCGGGTGCCGGGCCGCGCGATCCTGCTGTCGGTGACCGACAACCTCGTCAAGGGCGCCTCCGGCCAGGCGATCCAGAACATGAACGTGATGTGCGGCCTGCCCGAGACGATGGGACTCGAGCAGGAGGCGCTGTTCCCGTGACCGTCACGGTCCTGCCGTTCCGCGGCGTTATGCCCCGCATCGATGCGACGGCCTTCGTCGCGCCCGGCTGCAACCTGATGGGCGACATCGAGATCGGCGCCGGCAGCAGCATCTGGCTCGGCTGCCAGCTGCGCGGCGATGTCAATATCATTCGCATCGGCGAGAAGGTGAACCTTCAGGACGGCAGCGTCGTCCATGTCTCGAGCCGGGGGCAGGGAACCCTGGTCGGCGACCGCTGCACCATCGGCCACATGGCGCTGCTGCACGATTGCATTCTCGAAGCGGACAGTTTCGTTGGCATGAACGCCTGCGTGATGGACGGCGCGGTGGTGGAGAGCTACGCCATGGTCGCCGCCGGCGCGCTGGTGACGCAGGGCAAGCGGATCCCCTCCGGCCAGCTCTGGGGTGGCCGCCCGGCCCGCTTCATGCGCAAGATCACCGACGCCGAACGCGCCGAGATCGACCGGCTGGCGAACCTCTATTACGACCTGTCGCGGGAGTATCTCGCCGCCGGCATCGGCGCGCCGTCTCGAAGCATGAAGTCGCCAGGTGCTAACCGCGAACAGTCTTGAATCAGGTAGATGGAAGCCGGAACACCGCCCCGTAATGGTAGGGCGGCAATTCGACCAGGTGATCGAGGACGAATCCCCCCGCTTCGATGACCGCTCGTGTCTCCTCCGGCGTCATGCGCATCTCGGTGCGGGGCCCGCGCGGCTGGCCGAGGACGGGCGTGTCCGCGCGCGGCCTGGCGTGCCAGTTGACGACGGCGAAGCGGCCGCCCGGGTTCAATATCGCGGCGACGGCGCGCGCCAGCCCGGTCTGGTCCGGCACGCCGTGAAAGGTGTTGGCGATCAGAACGTAATCGACCTTTTCCTGAAGTAGAGTGTCAAGATCGCGCGCGTCGCCCTCGAGCCAGCCGAGGACCGTCGCGCCGGCGGTCTCGACCTCGGCGCGGGCTGCCGCCAGCATCTCAGGGTCAAGGTCGAGCGCATAGACCTTGCCGTCGGTGAGCCGCGCCAGCGGCGCGGTGAACCAGCCGTCGCCGCAGCACAGATCGAGCACCGTCATCTCCGGCGTTATCCCCAGCGCCCGCAGCGTCGCTTCGGGATCCGGCCACAACTCTGCCCACCACCCACGGTCCGGCATGGCGGTGGCAGGGAAGACGTCCCCGGCGCCGGTCATGCCGGTTGCCTCCGCCGGCTCAGCCCACCCGCACCTTCACGTACGAGCCCGGCGCGTCCTCGATCGGCTTGAGGTCGCCGTCGCCGGGCTTGCGGGCGTTGACCTTGGTGCGGCCGCGGCTCGCGACCCATTTGTTCCATTCCGGCCACCACGATCCCGGATGCTCGGTCGCGCCGGCGAGCCAGTCGTCGGGCGAGTCCGGGCATTCATCGTTGGTCCAGTGGGAATATTTGCCCGATGCCGGCGGGTTGACGACGCCGGCGATATGTCCGGAGGCGGCCAGCGTGAAGGTGACCGGCCCGGAATACAGCTTCGTTGCCGCGTAGGTCGACATCCAGGGCGCGATGTGGTCCTCGCGCGTCGACAGGAGGAACGACGGCGTCTTGATCTTGCGCAAATCGATCTTCACGCCGCCGAGGGTGATGCCGCCCGGCTCCACCAGCTTGTTCTCGACGTACATCTTGCGCAGATAGAAGCCGTGCATGGCGGCCGGCATGCGCGTCGAATCCGAGTTCCAGTACAACAGGTCGAAGGGGAACGGGTCCTTGCCGAGGAGGTAGTTGTTGACGACGAAGGACCAGATCAGGTCGTTGGCGCGCAGCATGTTGAAGGTCGTCGCCATCTCCGAGCCCTCAAGGTAGCCGCGCTCCTCCATGCGCTCCTCCAGCGAGCTGAGCTGCGCGTCGTCGATGAAGACGCCGAGCTCGCCCGGCTCGGAAAAATCGGTCAGGGTCACGAAATAAGTGGCGGTGGCGATGCGGTTGTCCTTCTTCGCTGCCATGTAGGCCAGTGTCGACGCCAGCAGCGTGCCGCCGAGGCAGTAGCCGATGACGTTGGTGCGCGTCTCGCCGGTCGCCTTCTCGATCGCGTCGAGCGCGGCGAGCGGGCCCTCGAACATGTAGTCCTCGAAGGTCTTGGCGGCGAGCTTCTCGTCCGGGTTGACCCAGGAGATGCAGAACACCGTGTGGCCCTGCTCCGTCGCCCAGCGGATGAACGAGTTCTTCTCGCGCAGATCGAGGATGTAGTACTTGTTGATCCACGGCGGGATGATCAGCAGCGGCCGCTTGTACACCTTCTCGGTCAATGGTTCGAACTGCAGCAGCTGCATCAGCTCGTTCTGGAAGACAACCTTGCCCTTGGACGTGGCGATGTTGCCGCCGACCTCGAAGGCCTCGGCATCGGTCATCCTGATCTTCAGGCGGCCCTGGCCGCGCTCCAAGTCGTCGAGCAGGTTCTGCAGGCCCTTGACCAGGTTCTCGCCCTTGCTGTCCAGCGTCGCGCGCAGCACCTCGGGATTGGTCATCACGAAGTTCGACGGTGCCATCGCGTCGACGAACTGGCGCGTGTAGAAATCGACCTTCTTGGCGGTCTGCTCGTCGAGCCCCTCGACCTCGCGCACGGTGTTCTGCATCCACCGCGCGGTCAGGAGGTAGGACTGCTTGATGAAGTCGAACAGCGTGTTCTCCTCCCACGCGGCGTCCTTGAAGCGCCGGTCGTCGTGTTGCGGCGTGACGGTCGGCTCGACGTCCTCGCCCATCAGGCGGCGGGTCGCGTTCTGCCACAAGGTCATGTAATCGCGCCACAGCTCCATCTGGGCCTGGACGATCTTCTGCGGATCCATCATGAGATGCTTGGTCATCTCGAGGAACGCGCCGCCGATGTTCAGCGGATCGGCATGGCCGAGGCCGCCGCCTTCCGCCTGGCGGGCGAGGAAATCGCTCACCAGCGCCTGGCTGCGCTCGGCGATGTCGGCCATGGTGCGGGTGTACTCCGTGGGGTCTGTGGTCTGCTCAGAAGGGTCGGTGCGCTCCGCCATCTGTCGTTGTCCTCGATCGTGCGTGGTCGAATGCCGTCCCGCGGGGACCGGACGGGTCCACGCGTGCAGCGATTGCATGCTCCTCCCAGAGATCGCGCGAGGACATAGCACGGTTTTGTCGGGCTTTTCCAGCCCCGACGTGCAATAGTGCGCACCGATTTCGCAACGCCAGGCATCATGCAACGTTTCCTGCCGCACCGCCTCGTCTTCGCCGCCATCGCCGCGACCGCCGCCGCCTTGCTGCTGGGCGGCTGCAGCGAATACGACGTCCCCGGCGCCGACAGGCCGTGGCCCAAGCTGAACGATTTCCCGGAACGGCCCGATGCTCAGAAGATGGAGGCGCGACGCCTGCGTCTGCTTGGCAAGTACGGCAGGCCGGAGGACGCGTTGCCGAAACCGACGGCGTTGCCGGACCGCCCGCCGGACGGGGCGCTGCGGGTCGCCGTGGTGCAGTTCCAGCGGGCTGGGCAGGAACTCGGCGGGCCCGCCATGGGGATCCTCGAACAGGTCGCGGCCTACGCACAGCAGTCGCGCGCCACGGTGTGGTTGTTCGGCTACACCAGCCGCAAGGTGGAGCTGGCGTCCGGCGGCAGCGCGCGGGATTCGTCGCAGACGCTGGCGGCCGGGCGCGTCAGGGCTGTCGCGCTGGTCCTGGTCAGGGCCGGCGTGCCGCCCGAGAAGATCCGGCTGATCGCGCGCGGCGCGCACGATCCGCTCTACCTGGAGACCGCCGAGACCGGCGAGGCCGGCAACCGCCGCGTCGAGATCTGGTTCACGAGATAGGCATCACGCGCCGAGCGCGGCGGCGCGCGTCAGGAACCGGCGCTTGGCCTCGGCCGGCGGCCACGGCGACAGGTATGCGTTCTTGATCCTGTCGGGGAGGTCCGGAGTGCGGCCGAAATAGCGTCTCGTCTCGCCATCGTCGAATCCGGCCAGCCTGTTCGCCTCGAGCCAGGCGGCGGCGCGGTCGGCACGCTTGATCGCCGCCTGCGGCGCCTCCGGCAGGGTCGCCGGCAGGCCGAAGCGGATGCGGATCGCGCGGGCGAGACGCGTCTCGAGGTCCCTGTAGCCGGTCCCGACCACCGCCTTGAACGGAGTGATCAGGTCGCCGATTACATATTCCGGCGCATCGTGCAGCAGGGCCGCCAGCGCCCATCGCCGGGCGAGGCCGCGATGTGCGGCGATCGCCTCGACGAGCAGCGAGTGCTGCGCGACGCTGTAGGCCCACTCGCCGGAGGTCTGCCCGTTCCAGCGCGCGACCCGCGACAGCCCGTGCGCGATGTCCTCCATCTCGATGTCGACCGGCGAGGGGTCCAGGAGGTCGAGGCGCCGGCCGCTCAGCATGCGCTGCCAGGCGCGCGGCGGGGGCATGTCGGTCAGGTCTCCGCGGTCGATTCGGTCCGGGTCAACAACGGATCGGCCGGCCGGTCACGACGCCGCCTTGCTGACCACGGGGACCGGCTCGGCGGAGCGGATATGGAGGTCCCTCTGCGGGAACGGGATCTCGATATCGTGCGCGTGGAACTTGTCCCAGACCAGCAGCAGGACCTGGCTTTTCACGTTTGAGACACCGTTCTGCGGGTCGCTGATCCAGATCCGCAGCTCGAGATCGACGGAGCTGTCGCCGAAACCCTTGAGCAGGCAGACGCTCTTCGGCTGATCGACCACCCGCTCGATCTCGGCGGCGGCCTCGAGGCACAGCGCGATGGCCTTGCGCACGTCCGCCTTGTACGAGATCCCGATCGGGATCTTCAGGCGGACCTCATTGTTGCTGTACGACCAGTTCACCACCTGCTGGGTGATGATGTCCTCGTTCGGGATCAGGTATTCGGTGCCGTCGCGCGTCACCACCGAGGCGTAGCGCGCGCCCAGCGTGTTGATCCAGCCGTAGGTCTCGCCGACGCTGATCACGTCGCCCGGCTTGACCGACTTGTCCATCAGCAGGATGACGCCGCTGATCAGGTTGGACACGACCTTCTGCAGGCCGAAGCCGATGCCGACGCCGACGGCGCCGCTGAACACCGCGAAGGCGGTCAGGTCGATGCCCACGGTGCTCACCGCAGCCACGATCGCCACCGTGATCAGGACGATCTTGAGCAGCTTGGCGAACAGCACCTGGACCGACGGGGTCAGGTTGGGCAGGGCGCTGATGCGCCGTTCGAGGAGGTTCGACAGGAGGGTCGCGACCCACAGCAGGAGCGCCAGCGACAGCACGCCCTTGATCGCCGTCAGCGCGGAGACGCGCAGCTCGCCGAGCTGCAGCGCGAGGCTGTCCAGCAGCAGAATGGTATCGTCGAGCAGATCGACGATGTTCAGCGCCGCGACCGTCCAGGCGACGATGGCGATCATCCGCGACCAGGTGGGATCGCGCACCAGCTGCGAGGCAAATCGAATGACCACCCATGCGGTCAGCAGGCTCACCGTGATCTGGATGATGTGGTGCGGCCAGCCGGCCTGCGATGCCACGACGACCGAGATCCATTGCAGGATCAGCCACACGATCGGCAACGCGAGCGGGGCGATGATTTTCACCGCCCGTTCGCCGCCCTTTTCGAGCCACCGCATCCGGCCGAGTCGTTCGATCAGCCGGCGGAAGCCCGGGGCGACCGGCAGCGCAACCAGGACCGCGACGAGGATGACCCCGACCTGGCCGAGGGTGCCGAGCACAAGGAGTTCCTCGACGACCCAGCGGGTGAGCTCGGCGTAATAGGCTTCAAGCGTCTGCATATCGATCAGCTTATCCATCGAACCCTCGTGCAGATGTCCGGACGGTGCCGGGACGACTTAGATCCATTTGAGGCGGCGCAGCAGGATCACCTCGATCACCGCGATGACGATCAATCCGACGACGACGCCGGTGAATGCCCAGATGTTTTCGACCCCCGGCATGCCGCCGACATTGATCCCGAACAGGCCGGTGATCAGGCTCGGCGGCAGCAGCACTGCGGCGACGATGGTCAGCAGGTACATGGTGCGGTTCATCTGGTCGGACAGCCTATTGTTGAGCTCGTCCTGGGTCACCGCCGCGCGCTCGCGGGCGGCATCGAGATCCTCGACGTAACGCAGGGTGCGGTCGGCAATCTCGCGCAGATGCGCCTTGTGGCTCGCCTCGAGCCAGCTCGCCTGTTCCAGCGGCAGGCGCGCGACGACATCGCGCTGTGGCGCAAGGTAGCGGCGCAGCGAGATCGCCTCGCGGCGGATCTCACCGATCTTGGTGCGCAGGGCCGCATTGTGCTCGGTCAAGACCTCGTCCTCGAGCTCGTCGACCCGGTCGTCGAGGTCGTTGACCACCGGGCCCATGCGATCGATCAGCCGATCCGCCAGGCGGTGCAGGAAGTCGCCGGGACCGACCGGGCCGGTGCCGGCCTCGATCGCCTCGCGCAAATCGTTGACCGCCATCAGGCGGCGGTGCCGCAGGCTGACGATGCGGTCCGGCGCGAGAAAGACGCGCACGCCGACCATGTCCTGGGGCTCCGATCCCGGATTGAGATTCACCCCGCGCAGCACCACAACCATGGAGTCGTCCAGCGGCAGCACCCGGGGGCGCACCTCCTCCTGCAGCAGGGTCTGGCAGATCAGCGGGTCGATGCCGCTCTTCCGTTCGAGCCATTGCCTGGTGTGGCTGCCCTTGTGGTCCAGGTGCACCCAGAGAATTCCCTGGTCGGGCGTCCAGGCCTCGATCTCCGGCCAGCCGACGGCCTTTCCACC
>JBFIFO010000027.1:0-30382 GCA_041602815.1 Alphaproteobacteria bacterium
GACCGACCGGAACTTCGGCACCACTTTCTTCATCCCGGAAGGCGGCGGCGACCCGATACTGTTCCAGCATCTGTTCTGGTTCTTCGGGCATCCGGAAGTCTACATCATGATCCTGCCGGCCTTCGGAATCGTCAGCCAGGTCGTCTCCACCTTCTCGCGCAAGCCGGTGTTCGGGTATCTGCCCATGGCCTATGCGATGGTGGCGATCGGCTTCGTCGGCTTCATCGTGTGGGCCCACCACATGTACACGGTCGGCATGGACATCGACCTGCGCATCTATTTCACGGCGGCGACGATGGTCATCGCGGTGCCGACGGGCGTGAAGATCTTCAGCTGGATCGCGACGATGTGGGGCGGCTCGATCCGCTTCGACACGCCGATGCTGTGGGCGACCGGCTTCATCTTCCTGTTCACGGTCGGCGGCGTCACGGGCGTGGTCCTCGCCAATGCCGGCATGGACGTCGCCCTGCACGACACCTACTACGTCGTCGGGCATTTCCATTACGTGCTGTCGATCGGCGCGGTGTCCGCCATCTTCGCCGGCATCTACTACTGGTGGCCTAAGATGACGGGCCGCATGTACAACGAGACCGCGGGAAAGATCCAGTTCTGGACCGCCTTCATCGGCATCAACCTGACCTTCTTCCCGATGCATTTCTCGGGCCTCGCCGGCATGCCGCGCCGCTATATTGACTACCCGGACGCCTTCGCCGGCTGGAACATGGTTTCGTCCTGGGGCTCGTATATCACCGCGGCCTCCACGGTCCTTTTCATCGCCATCATGGCCCATTCGTATTTCCGCGGCCGGCAGGCCGAGGCAAACTACTGGGGCGAGGGCGCGACGACCCTGGAGTGGACGGTGAACTCGCCGCCGCCGTTCCATACCTTCGAGGAGCAGCCGGTCGTCCGGTAGAAGGGGCGACGGGGCGGATCGATGTCAGATAGCGCATACCGCATGACGACCGCGACGGGTGTCACCGGCGCCGCCGGCGCCGGCGATTTCCTTGCGTTGCTCAAGCCGCGCGTGATGTCGCTGGTCGTGTTCACCGGCTTCGTCGGGCTGGTGATCGCACCGGGCGGCATGCACCCGGTTCTGGCCGCCGTCGCGGTGCTGTGCATCGCCGTCGGGTCCGGCGCGGCCGGGGCGATCAACATGTGGTACGACCGCGATATCGATGCGGTGATGTCGCGCACCGCGCATCGTCCGATTCCCGCCGGCCGCATCGCGCCGGGCGAGGCGCTCGGCTTCGGCGCGTTCCTGTCCGTTGCGTCCGTCGCCATGATGGGGCTGATGGTGAATTGGGTGGCCGGCGCACTGCTGGCGCTGGCGATCCTGTTCTACGTCTTCGTCTATACCATCTGGCTGAAGCGACGGACGCCGCAGAACATCGTAATCGGCGGCGCCGCAGGCGCCTTCCCGCCGGTGATCGGCTGGGCCGCGGTCACGGGGTCGGTCTCGGTCGAATCGCTGGCGCTGTTCGCCCTGATATTCTTCTGGACGCCGCCGCACTTCTGGTCGCTGTCGCTGTACCGCTGTGGCGACTACCAGAACGCCGGGGTGCCGATGCTGCCCGTTGTGGCCGGCAAGCCGGCCACCAAACGGCAGATGCTGCTGTACACGCTGCTGCTGATTCCGGTGGCGCTGGCGCCGAGTCTGCTTGGCGTCGCGGGCTGGATATACGGCGCGGCGTCGCTCGTCCTCAGCCTGGGGTTCGTGTCGGCTGCGGTCGCCGTTCTGCGCAGCGAGAGCGATGCCCCGGCACGGCGCATGTTCCGCTATTCGCTGTTTTATCTGGCGGCCCTGTTCGCGCTCCTGATCGTCGACGGACCGGTGGGGCTGTCGGGGTGACGCGCGCATGGCAACGATCGTGACGAATACGCGGCAGGATCCCGGTCGCAGGTCCGACGACCGCCACGAGCGGCAACGCCGCCTGCGCAGCCGCAACATTGCGGTGGCCGCGGTTCTCGGCGTGCTTGTCGTGCTGTTCTACATCGTCGCCATCGTCAAGATGAGCGGGGGGTGACGCATGGACGCCGCGACCCGCCGCCGTAACCGTCGGACCATGATCGCGCTGCTCGGCGTGGTCGTCGGCATGGTCGGCCTCGCCTTCGCCTCGGTGCCGCTGTACGACCTGTTCTGCCGGGTTACCGGGTTTGGCGGGATCCCCGGCGTCGCACAGGCACCGGTTGCCGCGGCGGACACGCGACGCATCACCGTGCGCTTCGATGCCGGCGTCAACTCGGCGCTGCCCTGGCGCTTCACGCCGGCGCAGGGCCCGATGACCGTGCGCGTCGGCGAGACGGCACTGGCGTTCTACCGTGCGCGCAACGTTGCGGACCGGCCCACGGTCGGCACCGCGACCTACAACGTCACCCCGCTGAAGGCGGCGAAGTACTTCGACAAGATCGCCTGCTTCTGCTTCACCGAACAGCGGCTCGAGGCCGGCGAGACGGTTGACATGGCGGTTTCCTTTTTCGTCGATCCGGCGATCATGGAGGATCGCAATCTCGACGATGTGAACACCATAACCCTGTCCTACACCTTCTTCCCCCGGCCGGGGGCGGAGGCTGGCACGGTGGCGGCCAGCGCGGCCCATCCGGCCAGCGGGTCGGTCAGGTGAACGCTAATCTGCAACAGCACCGGTTTCGGAACAGGACAAGCGAGGATTTACGAGAATGAGCGGCGCAGCCAAGCATGACTTCCATATGGTGGATCCGAGCCGCTGGCCGATGGTCGGCGCGATCGCGGCCTTCGCTTTGGCCTTCGGCCTGATCCTCTACATGCACCCCGACATGCTCGGCGGGGTCGGCGAGGCGCTCGGCATCCTGACTATCGTCCCCGGCATCGCCCTGATGGCCTTGACCATGTTCGGCTGGTGGACCGATGTCGTCCGCGAGGCAACCCATGAAGGCCACCACACACCGGTCGTGCAACTCGGCCATCGCTACGGCATGATGCTGTTCATCGCCTCGGAGGTGATGTTCTTCGCCGCCTTCTTCTGGGCCTTCTTCAATTCCAGCCTGTTTCCGAAGGCCGACCCGGCGGTCTGGCCGCCCGAGGGCATCGAGACCTTCGCCTGGTATACGATTCCGCTTGTCAATACGCTGATTCTCCTGAGTTCCGGCGTGACCGTGACGGTGGCGCACCACCGGCTGCGCGAGGGCGACCAATCCGGCACTGTACGGTGGCTCGTGTTCACGATCGTCCTCGGCATTCTGTTCACCGCGCTGCAGGCCTACGAGTACTGGCATGCGCCGTTCGCCTTCAGCGACGGCATCTATCCGTCGACCTTCTTCATGGCGACCGGCTTTCACGGCGCCCACGTGATCATCGGCACCACGTTCCTGACGGTGTGCCTGTTCCGGGCCATCAAGGGCCACTTCAAGCCCGAGCACCATTTCGGATTCGAGGCAGCGGCCTGGTACTGGCATTTCGTCGACGTGGTCTGGCTGTTCCTGTTCAGCTGCGTCTATATCTGGGGAAGCTGAGCTTGCGGCGGCTTCGCGGCACCAGCGTGCGGGGCCCCCAATGACGGAGCTCCGCGCGCCGGTTTCCGTGCTGCGGGCCGGGCTGCTGTGCCGCTGCCCGCGCTGCGGGCAGGGGCGCCTGTTCACCGATATCGTGCATTTCCTGCGGGTGGCGCAGAGCTGCGAGGTCTGTGGCCTCGACCTGCGGCCGGAGGACAGCGGCGACGGCCCCGCGGTCTTCGTCATGTTCGTCACCGGCCCGCTGGTGGTGGCGCTGGCGATCCTGTTCGAAGTCCTGGTCGGGCCGCCGCTGTGGCTGCACGCGCTGTTGTGGATCCCGACCATATTGCTCGCCTCGATCGCTCTGCTGCGGCCGCTCAAGGGCGTCCTGATCGCCCTGCAATACCGGCACCGGGCCGGTGAGGGCGGCAAGAACACCTTTACATAACAGCCACATCGTCCTATCCGGTTGTCCATCAGCGAGCGCACCGGGACGAGCCGACCGTGAGATTCCGACCGACATTCTGGCCGACCATGATCACGATGCCGGCGCTGGTCGTGCTCGTGGCGCTCGGCGGCTGGCAGCTGCAGCGCATGCAGTGGAAGGCTGAACTGATCGAGGAGTTGCAGATCCGGGGCCGCGCGCCGGCCATCAAGCTGCCCGTCGATACCCGGATTCCTGGCGCCGACCTTGTCTACCGGCCGGTCCGGGTGACTGGGCACTTTCTGCACGACGCCGAACGGCGCCTTCTCAACCGGGTTCGCGACGGCAAGCCCGGCATCAACCTCGTGACACCGTTCGTCCGTGCCGACGGCGGCCCGACTCTGATGGTGGATCGCGGTTGGGTGCCGATGGACTGGCCCGCGGCTGCGGCTCGTGCTGCCGACACGCCGTCGCGGCAGGTCGAGGTGACCGGCATCGTCCGTGTGCCGGAGGCGCCGGGCTGGCTGACCCCGGCGAATCGACCGGACAAGAACGAATGGTATTATATCGACCTCGCCGCGATGGCCGGTTCGGTCGGCGTGCTGCCATTCGTCGATTACTACATCTTCACGACCGGCGAGGCCCCGGTCTCCCCCGGATCCGACAACGCGGGCGCCGCGGCCGCGGCGAGCGGCGGAACGGAGGGAGATGCCGCCGAAATGCGGTCCGAGGAGGCCTATCCGGTTCCCAATACCTGGCGGATCGAGCTGCCCAACAACCATCTGTCCTACGCGATAACATGGTTCGCGCTCGCCGCGGCCCTGCTGGCGGTATATATCGTCTACCACGTGCGGCGCCCGGCCGGCGAAAACGCGGACGACAGAAGTTGAAACGACACATCAAGGCCTATCTGCGGCTCGAGGAGACATTCCGCCGCCACGCGCTGATCGGTGAGACGATCGGCGTTTTGCACTGGGACATGTCGGTGGTGATGCCGCCTGCCGGCGCCCGCGCACGGGGTGAACAGATTGCCGATCTGAGAGTGCTGGCGCATGAGATGCTGGCAAGCCCGCGGGTCGCCGAGGACCTTGCGGCTGCTGAGATGGAGGTTGCCGCGCTGGACCGGTGGCAGGCAGCGAACCTGCGGGAGATGCGGCGCATCTGGCTGCACACGGCAGCCCTGCCCGTCGATCTCGTCGCGGCCCGGTCGCGTGCGACGTCCGAGTGTGAAACCGTCTGGCGCACGGCCCGTGCGAGATCCGATTTCCGCGCCCTGCAGCCCAGCCTGGAGGAGGTGGTCCGACTGACCCGCGAGGTCGGACAGGCCAAGGCGGCGGCCTTCGGCCGGCCCGTCTACGACGTGCTGATGGACCAGTACGAACCCGGCGCCGATGCCGCGCTGGTCGTCGCGATCCTCGAGGATTACGCGGCATTCCTGCCGGATTTTCTCGACCGGGCGCTGGCGCGCCAGCGGCGGCGGCGCGCGCCCATCCGCCCCGAGGGGCCGTTCCCGGTGCCGGCGCAGAAACGGCTGTGCCGGCGGATGGCAGAAGCCGTCGGCCTCGATTTCGACAGTGCCCGCATGGACGAAAGCCTGCATCCGTTCTCCGCCGGCATCGCCGACGACAGCCGAATCACCACGCGCTACAGCAGAGCCGATTACGCCGAGGCGCTGATGGGCGTGCTCCACGAAGCCGGACACGCCATGTACGACCGTGGCCTGCCGCGTGCATGGCGGCGCCAGCCGGTCGGAAGGGCTCGCGGCATGACGCTGCACGAGAGCCAGTCGCTGCTGGTCGAGATGCAGGTCTGCCGCTCGCGCGCCTTTTTCGAATGGGCGGCGCCGTTCATCGCCGCGACGTTCAAGGCGTCCGGTCCTGCCTGGACGCCCGGCAACCTGCACCGTCTGGCTACCCGGATCCGGCCCGGCTTCATCCGGGTCGATGCCGACGAGATAACCTACCCGGCGCATGTCATCCTGCGCACCCGGCTGGAACGTGCGATGATCGCCGGTGATCTTGCGGTCGCCGACCTGCCCGGCGCCTGGGGCGACGGCTTGCGGGAACTCCTGGATATCACGCCACCCGACGACCGGTCCGGCTGTCTGCAGGATCTGCACTGGCCGGACGGCGATTTCGGGTATTTCCCGTGCTACACGCTGGGCGCAATGGCCGCAGCGCAGCTGATGGCGGCGGCGCGCGCCGCCGATCCGGACATCATGCCCGGCATCAAGCGCGGCGATTTCGCGCCGCTGATGGCATGGCTGCGCCAACACGTGCACGGCAAGGGATCGCTGCTGTCGACCGACGACCTCCTGCGTGAGGCGACGGGAGCGCCGCTCGGTGCCGAAGCCTTCAAGGCGCACCTGACGGCACGCTACCTCGAGGCCGCCTGACTCGCCTTGCCTGGGGCCGGCGCCGCCGCTAGGTTGAGCGCTCGACAGAACGGACGGACCGCGTGCGCTATATCAGCACAAGGGGCGACGCCCCGATCCTGGAATTCGACGAGGTACTGCTGGCCGGACTGGCCGCGGACGGCGGTCTCTATGTGCCGGAGTCCTGGCCGAAGTTCAGTGCGGATGATTTTCGCGCCCTGCGCGGCCTGTCCTACGCGGAGACGGCAACCCGCATCATGACGCCGTTTCTAGGCGGGCGCATCGCGGAGGATGCGTTCGCGGCCCTGGTGCACGATGCCTACGCCGGATTCGACCACGCGGCGGTGGCACCCCTGCGGCAGCTCGACAGCAATTTCTGGCTCATGGAGCTGTTCCACGGGCCGACGCTGGCCTTCAAGGATTTCGCCCTGCAGGTTCTCGGGCGGCTGTTCGATCACGTGCTGACCCGGCGCGGCGAGCGGGTCACCATCATCGGCGCGACCTCCGGCGATACCGGCTCCGCCGCCATCGAAGCCTGCCGCGACCGCGACGCGATCGAGATCTTCATCCTGCATCCGCACGGGCGCGTGTCGGACGTCCAGCGCCGCCAGATGACCACGGTCCTGGCCGACAACGTCCACAATATCGCGATCGAGGGCTCATTCGACGATTGCCAGGACCTGGTCAAGGCGATGTTCGCCGACCGCGCCTTGCGCGACGATTTGCGGCTCAGTGCGGTGAACTCGATCAACTGGGCGCGGATCATGGCCCAGATCGTCTATTATGTTCAGGCCGCGGTGGACCTGGGCGCGCCCGACCGTCCCGTCGGTTTCGCCGTGCCGACCGGTAATTTCGGCAACGTCTATGCGGGCTATGCGGCGCGGCAGATCGGCCTGCCCGTGGCCGAACTGATCATCGGGTCGAACCGCAACGACATCCTGACCCGGTTCATGGAGACCGGCGTCATGGAGATGCGCGCGGTCGAGCCGTCGCTCTCGCCGAGCATGGACATCCAGGTCTCCAGCAACTTCGAGCGGCTGCTGTTCGACGTCTGCGGGCGTGAGGGCCGCGCGGTGATGGACACGATGCTCGAATTCCGGCGCACCGGATCGCTTTGCGTGCCGCAGGGCGGCATGAAGCAGATCCGGGCACTGTTCGACGGCTACCGCATGGACGACGCGGAGACGGTAGCGGCAATTGTAGCGGAATACCGGGCCCACGGCGCACTCCTCGACCCGCACACGGTGATCGGCGTCGGCGCCGGCCGTGCCAAGGCGCGCTATCCGGCAACGCCGGTCGTCGCGCTGGCGACGGCCCATCCCGCCAAGTTCCCCGAAGCGGTCGAGCGGGCCACGGGGATCCGGCCGTCGCTGCCGCCGCGGCTGGCCGACCTGATGGCGCGGGAAGAGAGTTACGCGGTGCTGCCCAACGAGCTCGAAGCGGTGAAGGCGCATATCCGCGCCGGCGCGGTGATGGAGGGCGCGGCGTGAGCGTGCAGCTGACGCGGCTGGACAACGGGCTGCGCGTCGTCACCCACACCATGGACGCGGTCGAAACCGTGTCGGTGGGCGTCTTCGTCGATGCCGGCACGCGCAACGAGCCGGCCGAGATCAACGGGGTCGCCCATCTCCTCGAGCACATGGCGTTCAAGGGAACGAAGCGCCGCTCGGCCCTGGACATTGCCGCCGAGATCGAGGCGGTCGGCGGGCATTTGAATGCCTACACGGCGCGCGAGCGTACCGCATACTATGCGAAGGTATTAAAAGAGGACGCGGCGCTGGCGGTCGATATACTTGCGGATATCCTGCAGCATTCGACCTTCGATCCGGAGGAGCTGGCGCGCGAGCGCAGCGTCGTGTTGCAGGAGATCGGGCAGGCGCACGATACGCCCGACGACATTGTCTTCGATCATTTCCAATCGACCGCGTTTCCGCACCAGCCGCTGGGTCGCCCGGTGTTGGGAGATGCCGAACGCGTGCGCAAGATGTCGCGTGAGGCCATCATCGGCTACATGGGCGACGCCTACGGAAGCGGCGCGATGGTGCTGTCCGCCGCCGGCATGATCGAGCACGAACACCTGGTGGCGCTGGCCGAATCGCTGTTCCGCGACCTGCCCGGCCATGGCCCGCTGCGGCACGAGGTGGCGTCCTACGGCGGCGGCGCCCACATCGAGGACAAGGACTTCGAGCAGGTCCACTTGACTGTCGGGTTCCCGAGCGTCGGGCTGCACGACCCCGATCTCTACGCCGCCTCGGTCTTCTCGGCCCTGTTCGGCGGCGGCATGTCGTCGCGCCTGTTCCAGGAGATCCGGGAGCGCCGCGGCCTGGTCTATTCGATCCACAGCTACGGATCGCACTACGCCGACTGCGGCCTGTTCGGCATCTACGCCGGCACTGGGGAGCGGGAGGTTGTCGAGCTCATGCCGGTCCTGTGCGAGGAGATCGGCCGCCTTGTCGACACCCTCGATGAATCCGAGATATCACGGGCGCGCAACCAGCTCAAGGCGGCGACCCTGATGTCGCTGGAGTCGACCGGCGCGCGGGCCGAGCAGATCGGCGAGCAGGTACTCATCTACGGCAGTCCGATTCCCGTCGCTGAAATGGTCCGGCGGATCGAGGCGGTCGACATGGCGGCGGTCGCCCGCGTTGCCCGGCGCATCTTCAGCGGGCGGCCGTCCCTTGCCGCGATCGGGCCGCTCGGCCGCATGATGGAATATGACGATTTCGCCGCAAGGCTTTCCGCCTGACCGCGCGCGAATTAAAGGCGGGGCGGCAGCGCATGTGGTGGATTTTCGGGAGCTGGGCGCCGGGTCTGACGCTGACCGGCCCGCGTGTACTGCTGCGCCCGCCGGCGGCACGCGATACCGATGCGTGGGTGACGCTGCGCCGGCAGAGCCAGGAATTCCTGAAGCCGTGGGAGCCGACATGGCCGCCGGACGGCGCCTCGCGCGCCGCCTTCCGGCGGCGTCGTGCCCAGATCCGTGAGGAATGGCGCGCTGGCACCGGCTACGGCTTTCTCATCTTCGACCGCAGCGACAACGTCCTGGTGGGTGGCATCACGCTCTCCAACATCCGCTATGGCGTGGCTGCCACTGGCAGCCTTGGCTACTGGACCGGCGCGCCCTACGTCCGCAAGGGCTACATGACCGAATCGGTTGCATGCGTCCTGGAGCATGCGTTCGGCCATCTCAGCCTGCACCGCGTCGAAGCAGCGTGTCTGCCGCACAACGATGCCAGCCGCGGCTTGCTCCTGAAGTGCGGCTTTCGCGAAGAGGGTCTGGCGCGCGGGTACCTGAAGATCGACGGACGCTGGCGCGATCACGTGCTGTTCGGAATTTTGCGTGACGACCCGTGTCCCGTCATGGCAGGAGGTGGACGCAAACCCCGCTGAACGCCCACCTCAGGCGTGGCCTGCTTCGCCCGAGAGTAGCGAGAGATCGATTCCGAGCTTGGCGAGGGACTGTTCCCATTTGGTGTCGGGTTGGTCGCCGAACAGCAACGACTCGTCGGCGTTGACGTTCAGCCACGAGTTCTGCTGGATCTCGCCGTCGAGCTGGCCCGCGCCCCAACCGGCGTAACCGAGCGCCAGCAATGCCCGGCGCGGCCCATGACCTTCGGCGATATCCTTGAGAATATCGACCGTGGCCGTCAGGCTGACCGACTCGTTGACCTGGATCGTACTGCCCTGGGCATAATCGCTGGTGTGGAGGACGAATCCGCGACCCGATTCGACCGGCCCGCCAACATGGATCGGTATGCCGATTCCCGTTCCGCTCGACTCGATGCCAAGCTGTTCCAGCAGTTCGGGAAAGCTCAACTCGTCCGCGATCTGGTTGATGACCAGCCCCATCGCCCCCTCGGCATTGTGGACGCACAGATAAATCACCGACCGCTCGAACCGCGTGTCCCGCATGTTCGGCATCGCGACCAGCAGCTGGCCCGTCAGATAACCAGGATCGTTGTCCTCATCAAACACTTGCGACTCGCCTCAGCCCGTCCCCTGTTGCTGCGGGGAACCGCGCATACGGGACGAGCGTTCACTTTTTCCCCTATTCGAAAGATATTACGTAATCGCGGTTAAACAAAGGTCAAGCTGAGGGAATTTTTGCGCAGCGAACCGGCATTCCAGGGGAATTTCGGGTACACTGGGCAACAAGAAATCGTGAGTTGCGGGAGTCGACCGGTATGAAACGACGCATCGTCTGGCATTCCGGCGCGGGGTTCGGACTTGCGCTGCTGATTGCGGGCTGCGCGGCGGGCACAGGGGCGGGCATGGTGTCGCAACGCCCGGCCGAGCCGACTCGCCCGGATGCGGAGATCGCGGGAGAATCCTTCCGCAAAGCGGTATCGCTGAGCCGCGAGGGCCGAATCGTCGACGCCGTGCAGTGGTTTCGTACGGCGGCCGAGCACGGCCATGTCGACGCGCAATTCCTGCTCGGCACGATGTACCGGACCGGCCGCGGCGTAAGTCAGGATCATGTCGCGGCGGCGCACTGGTACCAGCGTGCCTCGCTGGCCGGGCATGCCTGGGCGCAGTTCAGCCTCGGCAACATGCACATCCGCGGCGAGGGGCTGCCGCGCAATCCCCACGAAGGGGTTCGCCTGTACCGGTTGGCGGCTGCCCAGGGGCACCGTGAGGCCCAGTACAACCTCGGTGCCCTTTACTACAACGGGGACGGCGTCGCGCGTGACTACGTCCAGGCGGAAAGCTGGTTTTACAAAGCGGCCCAGAATGGCGATTCGGCGTCCCAGTTCGCCTTGGGGCGGATGTATTCGACACCCCACAACGGTGTGCGTCTCGACAGGGTACGGGCACATGCCTGGTTTACCCTCGCGGCAGACAACGAATATCCGGGCGCCGCCGATGCCGTCCGCCGTCTGGAGGGCAAGATGAGCGCGGCCGAACGGGCGTCCTCGCGCGCGATGGCGCGGCGATTTGCCGCGGAAATCGGCCAATAATCGCCCTGTGAACACACAAATGTGACGACAACGGGAGGGTGCGACCCTATATACCCATCGTCGAGCTTGACCTGCGGATTTCGGCGCCATGCCGAAGAGGATATTTTGCAGAACGGAATGATCGAGCGCGGTCTCAAGACCATCGTCTTGGCGGCCCTTGTCACCGCGGCAACGGTGGCCGGTCTTTTGCCCGCATCGGCCCAGTCGAACAGGGGCGGTCTGCCGCCGGTCGCGGCGGGCGCGCCGCTCGAGGAACATCCGGTCGAAATGCGACTGGTCTCGGCGGTCGGCGGCGCGGGCGATCTGTCCGAACTGCGGCTGGGCCTGCAGTTTCGCATGCAACCCGGCTGGAAGATCTACTGGCGCTCCCCCGGAACCGCCGGCTATCCGCCCGACGTGAAATGGACTGGCTCCACGAACCTCGCCTCGGTGGGCACGGCTTGGCCTGCACCCGCGCGGTTCACGATCTTCGGGCTGGAATCCCTCGGCTACAAGGACGAGGTGGTGCTGCCGCTGACGATCCGGCCGGAAACGCCGGGCCAGCCGCTGCACCTGCGCGCCGAGGTCAACTACCTGACCTGCAAGGAATTGTGCGTGCCGGGAGACGGCGTGCTATCGCTCGACATCCCGTCTGGCCCGGCGACCGCCACACCGGAGGCGGCGCTGATCGACCGCTATCGGGCGCAAGTGCCGGTGGCCGCGTCGATTCTCGGCGTTGCGGTCGAGGAGGCGGTGCTGAAGGCGGATGCCGACGACACCGTGCTGCTGCGGCTTGCCATCGCATCTGAGACTCCCCTGACCGAACCCGATGTCTTCGTCGAGGGCCCGCTGACCGCGTTTTTCGAGACGCCGAGGGTTGCGCTTTCCGCCGATGGGAAGCGAGCCGTTGCCACCCTGCGCGGGTCCGGCGCCGAGCCGGCGGAAATCGTCACCGAGCCGCTGCTCGTCACGCTGGTCGACGGTACTCGCGCCGCGGAGCAGGCCATACCGGGCCGGCTGGTCGATGTGTTTCCGGCGGTGCCGCCCGGTTATACCGGCTCTTCTGCGGCCGGCGGTGTGTCGCTATGGGCCGTCCTGGGGCTGGCGCTGCTCGGCGGGTTGATCCTCAACCTCATGCCCTGCGTGCTGCCGGTGCTGTCCTTGAAGTTCCTCAGCGTGCTGGGCCACGGCGGGCGCGGCAACAGGGAGGTACGGATCGGATTTCTCGCCTCGGTTGCCGGCATTATCGCCAGTTTCCTCGTGCTGGCGACGGCCCTCGCTGGACTGAAGGCCGCCGGCGCGTCGATCGGATGGGGCATCCAGTTCCAGCAACCTGTCTTTCTGGCCATCATGGTGGTCATCGTCACGCTGTTCGCCAGCAATCTGTTCGGATTGTTCGAGATCGTATTGCCGCAAAGGGTGAGCAACCTGTTCGCCCACGACGCCGGAAAGCCGGACGGCCAACACCACTCGCTGGGCGGCCATTTCCTCACCGGCGCCTTCGCGACGTTGCTGGCCACGCCGTGTTCGGCGCCGTTCCTTGGCACCGCGGTCGGCTTCGCGCTGAGCCGCGGGTCCGGGGAGATTTTCCTGGTGTTCACCGCGCTCGGGCTGGGCCTGTCGGCACCCTACCTGCTGGTGGCGGCGTTTCCCGGCATGGCGACGCGGCTGCCGCGTCCCGGCGCCTGGATGGTGACGATGAAGCGCATCCTCGGCCTGCTCCTCGTGGCGACAGGGCTGTGGCTGGTTACGGTCATCGCTTCCGAAACCGGGACGGATACGGCCGTCGACATTGCCGTTCTCGCGGTGACGATCGGCGTCGTGCTGTGGCTGCGCCGGATGGAGGGCTCGCGTCTCGGACGGCACGCTGGCAAGGTCGCCGGCTTGCTGGCCCTCGCCATCGCCGCGGCCCCGCTGCTCGCGCCCTCGGACGGCGCGGCCGGCGGGCAACGGGTCATCGACGATGCCGTCTGGCGGCCGTTCGACGAGGCTGAGATCCAGCGGCTCGTCGCCGATGGGCAGACCGTGCTGGTCGATGTCACCGCCGACTGGTGCATCACCTGTCAGGTGAACAAGGCCGCGGTGCTGAAGCGCGATCCGGTGGCCGCGCTGCTGGAGGACGGCAAGGTCGTGGCGATGCGTGCCGACTGGACCCTGCCGAGCCAGGAGATCGCCAATTATCTCGCGAAGTTCGGGCGCTACGGTATCCCCTTCAACGCCGTCTACGGGCCCGATGCGCCGGACGGTGTGATGCTGCCAGAAATCCTGTTGACCGACCGCGTATTGGCGGCGATCGAACAGGCCGGCGGGGCCGGCGCTGTTGCGTTGCGCTGACCCGGGACCGGCAAGGGCTGGACAAACGCGCCGCCGCGGCTAATTCTCTCCCGGCAGCCGGAGCCGTCCAGGCGCGGCACGTCGAACATCCACGCACATCACATCACATCGGGACAACACGACAGGGGGTAGCAATGACCATCAGGGTAGGCGATCCGATCCCGCAGGCAACGCTGTTTCGCATGGGCACCAGCGGGCCCGAGCCGGTCGATACGGAGGAATATTTCAAGGGTCGCAAGGTCATGGTCTTCGGGCTGCCGGGGGCGTACACGCCGACCTGCTCGGCCCAGCACGTGCCGGGGTATCTAAAGCATTTCGACGACTTCAGGGCGAAGGGAGTCGACGCGATCGCCTGCGTTTCGGTCAACGACGCCTTCGTCATGGGCGCCTGGGGCAAGGACCAGGGTGTCGGCGACAAGATCGAGATGCTTGCGGATGGCAGCGCCGATCTGGCCAAGGCCATGGGGCTCGATCTCGACCTGTCGGACCGCGGCTTCGGCATCCGCTCGCAGCGCTTCGCCATGGTCGTCGAGGACGGCGTGGTGAAGGCGCTGGCCGTCGAGGAAAAGCCAGGTCTCGATGTCTCGGCCGCGGAAAAGATGCTCGACAAGGTGTAATCCGCCTTAGCTGGCAGCCGATGGGCGGCAGGAGAACCTGCCGCCCTTGCTGATCGTTAAGGGCGCGCGCGGCTGGATCGCAATTTCGGCTCAGCGGTTCCGGAAGCGGTCCGTCGCCTCGAGCAGCTCGTGGACGATGCCCGGTTCCGAGAACGCGTGTCCAGCATCGTCGACAAGGCGGAAATCAGCCTCGGGCCAGGCGCGGTGGAGGTCCCAGGCCGAGGTGACCGGCGTCGCCATGTCATAGCGCCCCTGCACGATCACGGCCGGAATATGGCGGATCCGATGAATGTTTGTCAGCAGCCAGCCATCCCGCTCGAAAAACCCGCCATTGACGAAGTAATGGCATTCAATGCGCGCAAAGGCCTCGGCGAACCGTTCGGCGCCGAAGCCCGCGACCCGTCCCGGATTGGGCAACAGAGAAACCGTGGCGCCCTCCCACATGCTCCAGGCTCGGGCGGCGGCGAGCCGAACCTCCCTGTGGTCGCCGGTCAGTCGCCGGTAATAGGCCGTGATCATGTCGTTGCGTTCGGCTTCCGGGATCGGGTCGCAGAATTTCTCCCATTCGTCGGGGAACACAGCCGCAGCTCCACCGCCGTAATACCAGTCCAGCTCCTTGCGACGCAGCAGGAATATCCCGCGTAGCACCAGGTCGATGACACGCTCCGGATGGGTCTCGGCATAGGCGAGCGCCAGTGTGCTGCCCCAGGATCCGCCGAACACCTGCCAGCGCTCGATGTCCAGAATCTCGCGGATGCGCTCCATGTCGGCGACAAGATGCCATGTGGTGTTGTTCTCGAGCGAGGCGTGCGGGGTGCTGCGGCCACAGCCGCGCTGGTCGAACAGCACGATGCGATACGCGGACGGATCGAACAGGCGTCGATAGACCGGCATCGCACCGCCGCCGGGGCCGCCGTGCAAGAAGATCACCGGCTTGCCGTCCGGATTTCCGGATTCCTCGAAATAGACCCGGTGGCCGTCCGCCTCCAGATAGTCGGACCGGTAGCACTCAAGCGCCGGGTATAGCTCCCGTCGGGTGGTCATCCTTGCCCCGTCATCGTTTGGGCATGGCCTGCCGGGCCAGCTGATCGGCGCGTTCGTTCTCCGGATGGCCGGCGTGGCCCTTCACCCAGTGCCAGCGCACGTCGTGATCGGCGAGGGCCGCCTCAAGCCGCCGCCACAGATCCTGGTTCTTCACCGGTTTCTTCGCCGCGGTCTTCCACCCATTGGCCTTCCAGGCCGCCAGCCATTTGGTGATGCCGTCGCGTAGATAGGTGCTGTCGGTATAGAGATCCACCGGAACCGCACGCTTCAGCGATTCAATCGCGCGGATCGCCGCCATCAGTTCCATCCGATTGTTGGTCGTGTTCCGCGCGCCGCCCGACAGTTCCTTCTCGACGCCCTGCCAGCGCAGCAGCACGCCCCAGCCGCCTGGGCCCGGATTGCCGCTGCAGGCGCCGTCCGTGAAGATCTTGACACGTTCCAATCCCAAAGCGGTCCCCGTCACGCCAGCCCGTATGCGGCGGGTGTTGTGATACCCCTGTGGAATTGCAGGATCGTCAAATATTCCAGCGGGTCCTTGGGCTTGACGAAAGCGCCATCCGGATGATGCAACCAGTCGTACAACCGGGTCAGCAGGAAGCGCATTGCGGAGCCGCGGGCCAGCACGGGCATCGCGGCGAGTTCGGCGTCGGAGAACTGCCGCACGCCGCGATAGGCGGACAACATGCTGCGGGCCTTGGTGATGTTGAAGCTGCGGTCGCGCTCGAAGCACCAGGCGTTGAGGCAGGTCGCCAGGTCGTAAGCGAAGAAGTCATTACATGCGAAGTAGAAATCGATCAGCCCGGACAGCGAATCGCCCACGAAGAACACGTTGTCGGGAAACAGGTCGGCATGACAGATGCCGGACGGCAGGTCCGCCGGCCACTGCGCCTCCAGGAACGCCAGTTCCTCGAACAGAAAGTCCGCAAGGCCCGGCTGCACTTCGGCAGCACGCGGTGCCGACGCGTCGAGCAGGGGCCGCCAGCTGTCAACCGAGAGGGCATTGCGCCGGGTCATCTCGAAATCCTGACTGGCTACATGCAGCGCAGCGAGTGCGCGGCCAACCTCGTTGCAGTGCTGGGTCCGGATGCGCCGCGGCCACATGCCCGCCAGGAACGTCACGATCACCGCTGGGCGGCCGCACAACCTCCGCAGCGCCCGGCCATCACGGCCGCGTACCGGCGTCGGGCAAGGGATTCCCTTGCCGGCGAGATGCTCCATAAGGCCCAGGAAGAACGGCAGGTCGGCCTCGGCCACACGCTTCTCGTAGAGCGTGAGGATAAAACTGCCGCGGTCGGTCTGGATAAGATAGTTGGTGTTCTCGACACCCTCGGCGATGCCCTTGCACGACAGCACCGCGCCGAGGTCGTACTGCTCAGCGAACCGCGCCAGATCCTCATCGCCAACTTCCGTGTAGACGGCCATATCCGCCCGGGGGTCAGGCGCTCAGGGCGCGCGGCAGGTTGAAATGCATCGACTCCTCGCCGACAGAGACCTCCTCGATCGACAGATCGTAGCGCGCCTCGCACACCTCGATCAGTTCCTCCACCAGGGATTCGGGAGCCGACGCGCCGGCCGTGATGCCGAGCGTCCGGACGCCGTCCAGCTGCCGCCAGTCAAGGTCGTCCGCGCACTGCAGCAAGAACGTGGTGGGGCAGCCGGCGCCCCGCGCCACTTCGACGAGCCGCTGGGAGTTCGACGAGTTCGGCGCGCCGACCACGATCAAGGCGTCACACCGTCCGGCAATCGCCTTCACCGCGCTCTGCCGATTGGTCGTCGCGTAGCAGATGTCCTCCTTGCCGGGTCCCTCGATTTGGGGGAAGCGCTGTCGCAGCGCTTGCAGGATTGCCGCCGTATCGTCGACGGACAGGGTGGTCTGGGTGATGTAGGCAAGCGGCTCATCCGAATCGAAATCGAGCGTCGCAACCGCATCCACCGTTTCGATCAGCGTAATGGCCCCTGGGGGAAGCTGGCCCATGGTGCCGACGACTTCCGGATGACCCTTGTGCCCGATGAGGATGATCCGCCGCCCCGCCGCATGATGATGTTCGGCTTCATGGTGGACCTTGCTGACCAGCGGGCAGGTGGCATCGATATACATCATCTCGCGGCGTTGCGCTTCCCGCGGCACGCTTTTCGGCACGCCGTGTGCGGAAAACACAACCGGACGGTCGTCCGGGGCCTCGTCGAGCTCCTCCACGAAAACAGCCCCCTTTGCCTCCAGCGAGCTCACGACATGGCGATTATGTACGATCTCGTGCCTCACGTAGACAGGCGCGCCGTGCTTCTCCAGCGCCATCTCGACGATCCTGATGGCGCGCGCCACCCCCGCACAAAAACCGCGCGGCGCGGCGAGAAGGATATTCAGCGAACGACTCATGGGATTGACGTCCCGCCTGTGATTCCGGTTCAGCGGCCGACGCGTCCGGCGTCGATCGCTGGAACGCGCCTCGCGGGCCTTGTACAAGCACCGGCGCATCTTTAGTATCCCCGGCGCTGGCCCGTCAATTGCCGTAAAACCGCAGTTTCGGGGCGCCGCCAAAATACCACAGACGCGAACTGGATTGAAACCGAAGGCTGACAGACATGGCCGAACCCGACATGCCTCAAAAAGAACCCTATGCGGTAGATGTTGAAGAGGGCCGTTCCTATCTGTGGTGCCGCTGCGGGAAGAGCGCCAAGCAGCCGTTCTGTGACTTCAGCCACAAGGGCACCGGGTTCACGCCGGTCAGGTACAAGGCAGAGAAGTCCGAGACCGCGTTTTTCTGCGGGTGCAAGCGGAGCGGTAATGCACCGCTGTGCGACGGCACCCACAATTCCCACTAGGTTCGCCGTGGCCGAAGTTCGTTGGTCGGCGATCCGGCTGCTTGCGGCCGGCCTGACGTTGGCGTTCCTTGCCGGTTGCAGCGGCGATGACGACAAGGACGTGGTGCCCTGCCCGTCGGCGCGGGTGATGGGCGAACCGTCCGAGCTGACACGTTTTCGCGACGGTCCCGGACGCGATCTGACGGATATCCTCTTCGAGGCTTCGTTCGTGCAGGTGGTCGGCAGCTGCAACTATGGCGCCAAGGGCGGTGAAATCGACGTCGAATTGAATGTCGTCATCGATATTCTTCGGGGGCAGGCGAATTCAAAGGGCGAAGTCGACTTCCGCTATTTTGTCGCCGTCACGGAGTATGGGGGGATCGGCGAGGGCGAGGCACCCCAGCCGACCGTCCATGGGCGCAAGGCTTTCCCTGTCCAGGCGACGTTTCCGCAGGCGCGCCGCAACATCCGCTTTAACGACGTGCTCGAGATCAAGATTCCGCGGCCGGACGCGCGCAGTGCACGCAACTACGTGCTGTATCTGGGCTTCGAACTGACGCCCGAAGAGCTCACCTATAACAAGAGGAAACTGGGCCTGTAGGGTGCTGCGTTTGACAACGCGCACATGAAGGATAATGTTGCGGGGCGGGGCTGTCCCGCCGGCTGAACGGAGGTTGATGACGATGAGCGATCTTCGGTTTTCCGAGGAGCATGAATGGGTATCCGTTGACGGCGATGTCGCTACGGTGGGGATCAGCAATTTCGCGCAGGAGCAACTGGGCGACGTGGTGTTCGTCGAGCTTCCGGATGTCGGCCGGTCGGTCAGCCGAGGCGAAGAGGTGGCTGTCGTCGAATCCGTCAAGGCAGCGAGTGAAATCTATACGCCGCTGTCCGGCGAGATCATCGAGGTCAACCAGGCGCTCGCGGACGAACCCGCAAAGGTAAACACGTCGCCGGAGGCGGACGGCTGGTTCTTCAAGCTGCGCATGAGCGATGCCTCGGAGGTCGACGAACTCATGAATGCAGCCGCATACAAGACTTTCGCCGACGAACAGGGCTGAGCGCGCGAAACGCATTCCGCTGCGAGATGTAGCGCGGTCGTCCGACCGGTCGGCCTGCGCAGCGGCAATGCTGGCAAAATGCGCATCCGCTGGCCGCCAGGCAGGGCGTAACGCAAACGCTCAGTGCAGCTTGTCGGACAGTCCCTTGATCGCTTCGGATATTGATTTCTCGCCGGCCTTGCCGGCCAGTTTCTTTTCCAGAAGTTTCGCCGTCGCGCTGATCGCCAGTTCCACGGTGCGGCCGCGAAGATCCTCAAGTGCCGCCGCTTCCGCCTGGGCGATCTTCTCCGCCGCCTGCTGCTCGCGGCGCTTGATCGACTCTTCGAGCTCGCTCTCCGCGCGCGTGCGTGCACGCTCGGCTTCCTCGCGGGCATGCTCGATGATCTTCTCGGCTTCCTGCAGGGCCTCGCGCTGCCGCCTCTGGTAGCTCGCAAGGGTCGACTGGGCCTCCTCGCGCAGTTGTTGCGCCTCTTCGAGCTCCGCGCGGATCTTCGCGATACGCTCATCGAGCGCGCCGGTCAGGATCCGCTTCGCCGGCCGGAAGACCAGCACGATGAAGACGACGAAGGCCACACCCGCCCAGAAGGTCGTATTGTGCCAAAGGTCTTCCATCAGCGGGATTCCTTACCGGCGCTCTTGACCGCAGACTTGGCGTCGGCCGCAGTCACCTTGACGCCGGCCAGCCTGGCAGCGGCCTGTTGCACGATATCCGCGGCGACCTCGTCAAGGTTTGCGAGAACCGGCTCCTTGGCCGCAAGGATCCGCGCTTCCGCCGCCTTGGTTTCCTCGGCCAGGCGACGCGCCACCTCGCTGCGCCGCTCGGCGGCTTTGGCGGCAAGGGACTCCAACACTTCGCGCTGAATGACGTGGGCCTGGTCTGCGGCTTCCGCGAGCGCCTTCTCGTACGCTGCCATCACCGCCTCCGCCTCCTCGCGATGGGCCGCCGCCTTGTCGAGGTCATCGTCGATCTTCTGTCGCCTAGCCTCAAGGGCCGCGCCGATCTTGGGCAAGGCATTGCCGCGCATGGCAAGAAAGAAGACGACGAAGATGATGGCCAGCCAGAATAGCTGCGGGGGGAACGTCGAAGGGTCGAACTGAGGCAGTCCGCCGCCGTTCTCGGCGGCTGCGAGGGCCGTGCCCGGAATCAGTGCTGCGAGCGTTGCGATCGGTCTGACAAGTGCAACCATCAGTGCGGTCCCCATGCAGGCACCTTCCAACGTGCGGTGTGCCCGATGCGACACGACGTTGTGACGCCGGAGGCGGCCGTGCGCCTCAGGTGAAGAGAATCAGAAACGAGATCAGCAGGGCATACAATGCCACCGCCTCGACCAGCGCGAAGCCCAGCATCGCCATCGGGAAGATCTGCGGGCGCGTCGCCGGATTGCGTGCGATCGATCCGATCAGCGACGAAAAAATGCTTCCGATACCGACGCCCACGCCGGACAGTCCGATCACGGCGAGGCCGGCGCCAATCATTTTTGCGGCATCTAGTTCCATGGTTCTGGTTCCCCGTCTATTGGTCGAAAGAATTCGGCGGCCGTGATCCCGGACCGCACTAGTGGAGGTGAAGCGCGTCGTTCAGATACAGGCAGGTCAACACGGTGAAGACGTAAGCCTGCAGGAAGGCGACGAGCAGTTCGAAGCCGGTGAGCGCCACGTTCATCGCGATTGGCGCCAGGCCGCCGAGGCCCAGCGTCACCGCGCCGAGCGGCACGACGAAGCCGGCGAATACCTTGATCATGGTGTGGCCGGCCATCATGTTCGCGAACAGCCGGATCGACAGGCTGACCGGTCGCGACAGATAGGAGATGATTTCGATCGGGATCATCAGCGGCATCATCAGGAGCGGCACGCCCGACGGCACGAACAGGCTGAAGAAATGCGCCCCGTGCTTGACGATACCGATGACCGTGACCGCGACGATGACGGTCACTGCGAGGGCGCCCGTCACGATGATGTGGCTGGTGTAGGTGAAACTCCCGGGAATAAGGCCCAGGAGGTTGCCGAACAGGATGAACATGAACAGGGTGAAAATATAGGGGAAATATCGCCGCCCCGCGTCGCCGACATTGTCCCGGATCATGTTCGCAATGAATTCGTAAGCCATCTCGGCCATTAGCTGCATGCGGCCCGGCACCAGGGCCCGCCGGCGTGCGCCAACGGTCAGAAAGACCGTCGCGGCTCCGGTGGCAAGCACCATCCACAAGGCGGAATTGGTGAAGGACAGATCCATTCCGCCGATCTCGATCGGCACGATGGGATGGATCTCGAATTGTTCGATTGGACCCGCCACCTTCGTCCTCGCCTACCGTTTGCCCTGCCGTTTGCCCGACCGTTTGGCCGGTCCCGAGCCCTTCGTTGTCCCGCCGGCGCTGCTGTCCGCGTTGCCGTTCTGGCCCGGCTTCCGGTATCCGACAGCCAGGCCATAGCCCATGGCGGCACGATACACGTTGAGGATCGCAGCCCCCGCGCCGAGCAGGAAGAACACCACGAGGAACCACGGGCCCGTGCCGAGCCACCAGTCGATCAGCAAGCCGATACCGACTCCCACGGCAATGGCCGATACCATCTCGACCCCGATCCGTAACGCCCAGCCGAGCCCGCCCATCCCTGCGGGACTGCCGGACATCTGGCTCTTGCCTTGCCGATCGGCCTGCTGATGTTCACGTGCAACGCGGAGCCGTTCCCTCAGTTGGTCGAGCGAGGGCGGCTTGCGATCCTTACCCATCCCGATCCCCTGAAACAACGGCGCCGCGCCGAAAAGCGCGGGCACCATACTGACGGCCAAAATCCAAGTCAAGGCGGAATACCGCACTGCGGCATCCAGTGCGAAAGCCCCAAAAAACAGGGGAAATCGGCGAATTGAACCACGCCTCAGGCAGTGGCCCGCAGGGCTTCTGCACGGGTCAGGTCGACCGAAACAAGCTGGCTGACCCCGGCCTCGCCCATGGTTACGCCGAACAGCCGATCCATGCGGGCCATGGTCATCCGGTGGTGGGTGACCAGCAGGAACCGGGTCTCGCGGCTGTGTGCGAGCTCATCGACCAGCGCACAGAACCGGTCGACATTGGTATCGTCGAGCGGCGCGTCGACCTCGTCGAGCACGCAGATCGGCGCCGGGTTGGTCAGGAACACCGCGAACAGTAGCGCTACTGCCGTCAACGCCTGTTCGCCGCCGGACAACAGCGACATCGTCGTCAGCTTCTTGCCAGGCGGGCTTGCCATGATCTCCAGCCCGGCCTCCAATGGATCGTCAGCCTCGGTCAGCGTGAGATGTGCCCTTCCGCCAGCGAACAGGCTGGTGAACAGCTCCTCGAAATGCGTGTTGACTTCGTTGAAGGCCGCCATCAGCCGGTCGCGCCCTTCACGGTTCAGCGCGCCGATCCCCTGACGCAACCGGGCAATCGCGGCCAGCAGATCCTTGCGCTCAGCGTGCAGGGTCGAAACCTGTTCGCGCAGCTCCTCGGCTTCCTGCTCGGCCCGCAGGTTCACCGGACCCATGCCGTCGCGCTCGCGCAGCAGCCGCTCCAGCCGGGCCGCCGCCGCCTCGCCCTCCGGCAGCGATTCGTCCTCGCCGATGCCGGTGGCGGCCAGGACCCGTTCCGGCGCCACGTCGAGCTTCTCTCGGATACGGGCTGCAACCGTTGTCCGGTCGCGTTCCGCCTGATCCCGTTGTGCCTCGGCGCGGACCAAGTCCTCGCGCGCCGCGGCCTGTGCCGCTTCTGCCGACCGCAGCGTCGCATCGGCGTCCGACAGGGCGGTCTCGCCCGAGACGAGGCGGTCCGCGGCGACACTCCGTTTCGATTCGGCCTCTCCGATCTGCGTCATCAGCGCTTTGCGCTGCGCTTCGATCTGCGCCGGGCGCGTGGCGAGTGCCGTGCGCGCCTCTTCCTCCTTGACGCGCCGTTCGTCAAGGTCGGCGAGCCGTGTTGCCGCACCGGCCGCACGCTGTCGCCATGACGTCGCCTCGGCTTCGATCGACAGCAGCCGCTCGCCGCGCCGCTCCGCCTCGGAGATCAGGCGATCGTGGGTGCTGCGTTTCTCCGCCTCCGTGGCGCGCTGCCGGCCAAGTTCCGCACGCATCGCCGTGGTCGATTCGCGCAGCGTGGCCGGATCCGCCAACTGGCTCAACTCCGCCTCCGCCGCCACATGCGCCGACTCCGCCTCCGACAGGTCACCTTGCGTCGTCTCCAGCGCCTCGATCAGTGCCGACAGCCGCGATTCCTCTCCGATCCGCGCGTTGGTGAGCCGGGCATGGGTCTTGCGCGCATCGTCGAGCGCTGCAAAACCGGCGCGCACCGCTTCGCGTGCCGCGCGGTCGGCTTCCACTGCCGCCTCGTGTTCGACGCGTGCGAATTCGAGGGCGTCGCGAGCCGTGCCGACAGCTCGTTCTGCCTGCGTAAGCCGGTCGCGGACCTCGGCAAGGCGGTTGCGCTGCGCAAGTCGGGTTGCCGCGGCCGTCGGTGCGCCGGCCGAAACGGTATATCCATCCCAGCGCCAGAATCCGCCGTCGCGCGACACCAGCCGCTGTCCGACGGTCAGCGACTCGGCGAGCCGTGCGCCCTCTGCCGCATCTTCGACGACGCCGGTCGCCGCCAGCCGGCGCGTCAGTTCTGCCGGTGCCGTGACGAATCGGGCCAGCGGCAGCGCATCGCCAGGCAGCGGCGACATGCCGATCGGCGGAAGCCGCTTCCAGTGGATCGGTGCCGAGGTATCGGCCGGCGCGTTGAGATCTTCGCCCAGTGCGACACCCAGTGCGGTCTCGTATCCGCTCTCGACGGAAACCGAATCGATGACCGGGGGGAACAAATGTCCTTCCGCAGGCTCGAGGAGTTCCGCCAGAGCCCGCTCCTCGGCCGCAAGACCGGCCCGCGTCTCTTGCGCTTCCTGCAGCGCTGCCCGGGCCGCGGCCTCGTGTTCGCCGGCCACCACGCGCGCCGCCTCCGTTTCCTCCTGCGCGGCCCGCGCCCGTTCCGCCTCGGCCGCTGCGGCTTCAGCTGCCTGCGCCGCCGCGTTCAGCGTCGCGTCCTCGCCCAGGGCCGCGGCACGTTCGCTGCGTTCCGCCGCGAGTTCCGTGCGCCGCGCGGACAGCCGGGCGATTTGCTCGGACAACTCCGCCATGCGCTGCGACAGCGCGGCGCGGCGTGCCTCGGTTTCGGCCAGCTGGGCGGTCGCCGCCTGCAGTTCAGCCTCGCGCTCAGCGGTCGCACGCGTCGCCATCTCCAGCGCGGCGGCCGCGGACTCGCGCTGCGCCGCATCGCCGTCCTGCGCTGCGGCGAGCCTTTCCCGCTCGACCTCGAGGCGCTGAAGTGCTTCTGTCGCATCCGCCTCAAGCGTGCGTTCCCGCTCGATATCACTGCCGATTTGTTGCAGTCGCCGTTCGATCTCGGTCTGCGCGGCCGTAACCCGATCCGCCTCGCCGTCGAGCTCGCGGCGCGCCAATTGCAGATGCTGAAGTGCCGCAGCTGCAGTGACCTCCGCATCGCGCAGCGACGGCAGAACGGCGGCGGCCTCCGCCTGAATCTTTGCGGCCTCGGCGGCCGCGGCGGTGCGTTCGGTGACGTTTCGCCGGGCGCTTTCCAACGCGTCCTCGGCTTCGGTCACCGTCTGCGTTGCCGCCGTCCAGGCGTGATGCAGCAGGATCGCGTCGAATCGGCGGATCTGTTCCGAAAGACGGCGGTAGCGGGCGGCTTGCCGTGCCTGGCGCTGCAACCCCTGATGCTGTCCCTCGAGCGCCACGATCACGTCCTCGAGCCGCTCGAGGTTGCTTTCCGCGGCGCGCAGGCGCAGCTCCGCTTCGTGACGGCGGGTGTGCAGCCCCTTGATGCCCGCGGCCTCCTCCAGCAGGGCCCGGCGTTCGATGGGCTTGGCGCCGATGATGGCGGTGATCCGGCCCTGCCCGACCAGCGCTGTGGAATGGGCGCCGGTGGCGAGGTCGGCGAACAGCAGCTGGACATCGCGCGCCCGCACCTCCTTGCCGTTGACCCGGTAGGTGGATCCGGCCTCGCGCTCGATGCGTCGCGACACCTCCAACTCGTCGGCGTCGTTGAACATGGCCGGCGCCCGGCGATCGTTGTTGTCGATGTAGAGGATGACCTCCGCGATGTTGCGCGCCGGCCGCGTCGAGGTGCCGCCGAAAATGACATCGTCCATGCCGCCGCCGCGCATGCTTTTGGCCGATGTCTCGCCCATCACCCAACGCAGCGCCTCGACGACGTTGGACTTACCGCAGCCGTTCGGCCCGACGATCCCGGTCATGCCCGGCTCGATCAGCAGTTCGACGGGGTCGACGAAGGATTTGAAACCGGAGACGCGAAGTCTGGTGAAATGCACTGCTACGTGCCCGTTCAGTCTATCGGGGCGCCGCGACCGGACTCATTTCGCGGCATCCTCCAGGACGGACTTGAAGTCCGCATAACTCATCCCGCCCTTGATCACGCGGCCGTTGACGACGAAGCTCGGCGTGCTCTCGATGCCGAATTCCATCTGGCCGTCAAGTGCCCGTTCGCGGATGCCCGTGAACAGCGCCTCATTCTCCGTGCACGCGTTGAAGTCCGCCTGGCTCATGCCACCAAGCCGCGCCAGCTGAGCCAGCGCCTTCATCGGGTCGGAACTGCCCGTCCAGCTGCGCTGCTGCTTGTAGAACACATCGAGGAACTTGAAGTAGCTGTCCTCGGGGGCACAGCGCGCGACCATCGCCGCGTATACGGCGAGCGCCACCGGCGAGGTGGGAAAGTCGCGATACACCAGTTTGGCGCGGCCCGTGTCGATCCACTCCTTCTTGATCTGCGGCAGCGTGTCGGCATGGAAGTCGGCGCAATGCGGGCAGGTCAGCGAGGCGTATTCGATGATGGTGACCGGTGCCTCCGGGTTTCCCATGATCCGCTCCTCGAGCGCCTGGTCCGTCGGCAGCGGTTCGGCCTGGACGGCGGCGGTCGCCGCCAGCGCGGCAAGGGCTGCAATCAAAGCGAAATGTCTCGTCACCTGTCGTCTCCGGCGGGATTGATGATATTCGATTTCCACAATATCTGGTAGCTCCGGAATATAGTCCTACTAGGAGCGCTCGATCAAGCCGGGTTCCGCCCGATCGGGGCCCGGCCTATCGCGCCATCGAGCGCAGTACCGCGTCGAAATCCTCGAAGCTCACCGCACCGCGCAGCACTCGTTCACCGACGATGAAGGTCGGCGTACTGTCGACGCCGTGCTGCGACTGGCCCACGAGACGCGACTGAAGGACGCCGTCGACGAGGTTGTCGTCGCCGAGGCAGGCATCGATCGCCTCGCGGCCAAGACCCCGGGAGCCTGCGATCTGCACCAGCAGAGGAATCGGATCGTCCATTCGCGACCAAGAGGCCTGGCGACTGAAGAAGATGCTCAGCAGGTTGAAATATTCGTCGTCGGAAGCGCACTGCGCGATGACGGCCGCCGTCGCGGCGTTCTTGTCGAGCGCGAAATCCCGGTACACCAGTTTGGCGCGCCCGGTGTCCAGCCATTCCCGTTTCAGCCTTGGCATGGTGTTGCGATGGAAGGTGGCGCAATGCGAGCAGGTCAGCGACGCGTATTCGATGATCGTGATCGGCGCATTCGGATCCCCGAGCACGCGGTCTTCCAGGAGCATCTCGTCCGGCGCATCGTCGCAGCCGGCGCCGAAGGCCAGCGATAGCACGACAACGGTCAGGATGGAAACGGCTCTGGTCACGACGGCATCTCCTGGAAACGCATCCGGCGGACCCGGATACTGGTTGGCGATTGTGGCGGGATCAAGATCGGGCCGTGTCCGTTCCGGTCATCCGCTGTCATCGGTGCGGCCGTCGCTTATCATGGCGCGGCCCAGGCGCGCAAGGGCGGCCCGGATGTCCGGATCCTGGATCTCCGACAGCACAGCCGCAACGTCTGCCTCAAGCATGGGATCGGACTGACTGCGTTCGTGCTTCGTGGCGGCCCGTTGCGATCCCTTCGGCGTTGCCGGCGGCGCCTGCAGGATGCTGATGCGTTCGATCGCGCGGTAGCCAAAATGGCCGTTGATGCGTTCCAGGACCTGCGGCGCGAGGTGCTGCAGTTCAATGGCGAAACCGCCGGCGATGCAAATCCGCAGCACGCCGCCGTCCTTCTTGCCCGGCGGGAAGCTGAGGCGGTCCGGCCAGCAGGAGGCGGCCAGCTCGGGCCCGACGACGGCGGTCCAGTCGGCGATCAGTCCGCCCTCGGCGAAGCCTCGCCGCCCCAGCGTGCGCTTGGAAACGCCGCCAAGCGAGGCCGCCAGTGCCCGCGGTCCGCCGCCGCGCCTGCCGCCATCGCCGCGTTTTGCTTGAGTCCGGTCCTTGGCCATGCTGTCCTGCCGCGATGATGTCCCCGACCGTTGTTACGCCGCCATGACCCGGTTGCGCAAGACTCCGTCTTCCGAGGTGCTGCTTGCCTGGTACGACCGGCACCGCCGCCGCTTGCCATGGCGCGCGCCGCCCGGCGTGACACCTGATCCGTATTGCGTCTGGCTGTCCGAAATCATGCTGCAGCAGACGACGGTGGCCGCCGTCGGCCCGTATTTCGAGTCGTTCCTGCGGCGCTGGCCGAGCGTCGCCGACCTGGCTGCGGCCGAACTCGACGACGTGCTGCACGCCTGGCAGGGGCTGGGCTACTACGCGCGGGCGCGCAACCTGCACCGCTGTGCCCGTGCGGTGGCGGCAGCCGGTGGCCGCTTTCCCGACAGCGAGGCGGAGCTCGGTGAGCTTCCAGGAATCGGCCCCTACACCGCAGCGGCGATCGCTGCCATTGCGTTCGGCCGCCGCGCTGTCGTGGTGGACGGCAATGTCGAGCGTGTGATGGCGCGCATCTTCGCGGTCGAGGCGCCGCTGCCGGGCGCCAAACGCCGGCTGCGCGAGCTTGCCGAAACGTTGACGCCGGAGGCACGGAGCGGCGATTACGCGCAGGCGGTGATGGATCTGGGGGCGACGATCTGCACCCCGCGCAGTCCGGATTGCCTGTCGTGCCCGTGGGGCGAGGCCTGCGCCGGGCGCGGGATCGCCGAAACTCTGCCGCGCCGCGCCCCGAAGCCGGAGCGGCCGCTGCGCCGCGCCATGGCGTTCTGGATCACCCGGCCGGACGGCAGCGTGCTGCTGCGCCGCCGGCCGGACAGCGGCCTGCTCGGCGGCATGATCGAGGCGCCGTCGACCGAGTGGCGCGAGGGGCCGATGCCGTCCCTCGCTGCGGCCCGCAGGCTGGCGCCGTTGCCGGCGCGCGACTGGCGTGAACTGCCGGGCGTCGTGGAGCATGGATTTACCCATTTCCGGCTCGAGCTCGCGGTTCTCGCCGGCCGCGTCGGCGGCGACGTCGGAGCCGGCAACGGCGCGATCTGGTGCCATCCCGACCGCTTCGGCGAGCAGGCCCTGCCGACGGTGATGAAGAAGCTGGCGCGGCACGCGCTGACATACGGGTGAAAATTGACGCGCGACTGCGTTGCAGGTGGACTAAAGTTGTTCCGGAAAACGCTCAAGCGATTCAGGTGTTGCAGGTCGCATCGCCTTATTCGGGAAGCCCGGCCTTGCGCAAGGCGTCGAGGAGACGCTCGACGTAAGCCTGATCCTTGTAGAGGAGCCCCTTTCTGTACCCGTTCACCGAGAAATCTGGCTTGATCTCCAGCAATTCCGTCGCAGTCGTTCGCGCCTCGTCTTCCTGCCCGAGCCACATGTAACTCACGACGAGGCCGACACGGCCGCTTATGGAATCAGGCCGGCGCTCGAGAAACTGCCTGTATGCTTTGGCTGCAAGTTCGTGCCGTCCCACCGCATTGTATGCGTCGCCCAGCGCATTCAGATACCACGGCTGATAAGTCGGGCTGAGGCGCATCGCCTTCTTGAGCATGGGAATGGCTTCGTCGGCCTGCCCGGCTCCGGTCAGGTTTTCGGCGAGGATGGCGTGATAGACAGAGATATTGGGCCCCAGCGCGACCGCCTTCTTGTGGTAGGCGATGGCCTGCTCGATCTCCCCCTTGATCTCGTGGACACCGCCCAGTGCGGCGTAGACGCCCGGATAGGTATCGTCCAGGGTCAATGCCTTCTGCGCGGATTTGGCCGCGAGTTCCAGAGAGTCGGCGGGGGAGTCGCTCCACCCGTAGCGCACGGAGTCCCGGATATGCGTCCACGCGAGGGTGGTGTAAGGCATCGCCCAGTCCGGGTCCATGTCGATCGCTTGTTGAATCAATTGCCGCGCCTTCGCGTTATCGTCCTTGGTGTTGCGCGTGAAATGCTTCCAGCCCTGCAACCATGTCAGATACGCCTCGAAGTTCTGGGTGCCCTGTTGCCAGACGTGTCCGTGTTCGCCGGCCACCAGTTCGACCTGCAACGCTGTGAAGATCTCCCTTATGATCTCGTCCTGAACCGCAAAAAGCGCGTCGACATCGCGATCAAAACGATCCGCCCACAGGTGGTGCCCCGCAAAGACATCAATCAGCTGCACCGCAATACGCAACGTGTTCCGATCCTTCTGGATGCTCCCTTTCAGCACGTAGCGGACGCCCAGATCCTCGGCGACCTGCTTCACGGACACCGGTTTGTCCTTGTAGGTAACGGTCGAACTCCGGTCGATCACGAACAACTCCGGCATCTGGGCCAGGGTGGTTATCAGGCTCTCGGTGAATCCCTCGGCAATGGCGTCCTGCCCGGGGTCCCCGCTCAAATTGCCGAAGGGCAGGACGGCGATCGAGGGCTGTTCCGGCAAGGGGAAGGCCATGCGCTCGAGCGTTGCGGGCTCGATCTCCGGTGTCGCGGGACGAAGCAGGAGCGCGCCGCCGCCTCCGATGGCGAGCAAGAATACGACGGCGGCCGCGGCCGCCCAGCGCCGCCAAGGCGCTCCCGGTTTCGCCGCATCCACGATCTTGCCGGCGGCCTCCGGCTCCGTAAGGACCCGGTAAACGCGTACGGGCTCGGCGATATTCTTGACCTGCCGTTCGCCGAGGAACGCGAATCCGGCGTCCAGCTTGTTCTTGACCTGATCGAAGGCGGTGCCGGAGATGCAGATGCCGCCGGCCTCGGCGAGTCCCTCCAGACGCGCCGCCACGTTGACGCCGTCGCCGTAGATGTCCTCGCCGTCGACGATCACGTCACCGAGGTTGATGCCGATGCGGAACCGGATGCTCTTGTCCGCGTGGATCTCTGCTATCCGCTCGGCCATGGCGCGCTGTATTTCGACCGCGCATTGGACAGCGTCGACGACGCTCGCGAACTCGACCAACGCGCCGTCGCCCATCAGCTTGACGATTCGCCCGCGGTGTTCGGCGATCTTGGGGTCGATCAGATCTTTTCGGTGGGATTTGAGTTGCGCAAGCGTCC
>JBFIFO010000028.1:0-30126 GCA_041602815.1 Alphaproteobacteria bacterium
CGCAGCGGCCGGATCGCCTGGATGTTGCCCGGCGTGCGGCCGAGCATCATCTTGGCCTCGTCGCCGACCGCCAGCACCTGCTTGCGGCCCTTGATGTGGGCGATCGCCACCACCGACGGTTCGTTCAACACGATGCCGCGGCCCTTGACGTAGACCAGGGTGTTGGCCGTCCCCAGATCGATCGCCATGTCGTTGGAGAGCATTCCCATTAGCCGTGAAAGCATGTCTACCGGCGCCTCCGCGCAATGTTGCTGTGAAAGATGATCATGATTGCGTCCTCGACCTTTGCGGGCGGCCGGCTCAGACGGACAGCGCCGACAGGGCCGACTTCTCCCTTTTGACCAGTAACTTGTTCAAAGCGTGTATATACGCCTTGGCCGATGCGACCAGCGTATCCGTGTCGGCCCCCTGGCCGATGACCGTTCGCCCGTTCTCCTCGAGCCGGACGGTGACCTGGGCCTGGGCGTCGGTGCCCTCGGTGACCGCGTGGACCTGGTACAGCTGCAGCTTGGCGGCGTGCGGGAACAGCGCCTTGATGGCGTTGAAGGTGGCGTCCACCGGCCCGGCGCCGGTCGATTTCCTGGCCTTGGTCTGGCCGTCGATGTCGAGCTCCAGCTCGGCCGATTGCGGCCCCTTCGAGCCTGCGATGACCTGCAGCGAGACGAAGCGGATGCGGTCGTTTGCGTGCATCATCTGGTCGTCGACCAGGGCCACGATGTCCTCGTCGTAGACGTCCTTCTTCTTGTCCGCGAGATCCTTGAAGCGCTGGAAGGCATCCTGCAGCTCGTTGTCGCCGAGGTCGTAGCCGAGCTCGCTCAACTTGGCGCGGAACGCGTGGCGCCCGGAATGCTTGCCCATGACGAGGGTGGACTTGTGCAGGCCCACCGATTCCGGAGTCATGATCTCGTAGGTGCCGGCGTGCTTCAGCATGCCGTCCTGGTGGATGCCGGACTCGTGCGCGAAGGCGTTGTCGCCGACGATCGCCTTGTTCGGCTGCACGCGGAATCCGGTGATCGTCGAGACCAGGTGGCTGGCCTGGGTGATGTTCTCGGTGACGACACCGGTGTGGTACGGCATCGCGTCGGCGCGCACCTTGAGCGCCATCACGATCTCCTCCATCGCGGCGTTGCCGGCGCGCTCCCCGATGCCGTTGATCGTGCATTCGACCTGCCGGGCCCCGGCACGCACGGCAGCCAGCGAGTTGGCGACGGCGAGGCCGAGGTCGTTGTGGCAGTGCACCGAGATCACGGCCTTGTCGATGTTGGGCACCCGGTTCCGCAGCATGTCGATCAGCGCATAGAACTCTTCCGGCACCGTGTAGCCGACGGTGTCGGGGATATTGATCGTCGAGGCGCCGGCCTTGATCGCCGATTCGACGCAGCGGCACAGGAAGTCGTGCTCGGTGCGGGTGCCGTCCTCCGGACTCCACTCGACGTCGTCGCACAGGTTGCGCGCGTACGCCACCGACTCGACCAGACGCTCATGCACCGCCTCGGGCGGCAGCTGCAGCTTGAATTCCATATGCAGCGGGCTGGTCGAGATGAAGGTGTGGATGCGCGGGCGGGCGGCGTGGCGCAGCGCCTCCCAGGCGCGGTCGATGTCCTTGCGGCTGGCCCGGGCGAGCCCGGCGACGGCGGCGTTCCTGACCCGCCCGGCGACCTCGCGCACCGCCTCGAAATCGCCGTTCGAGGCGATCGGGAAGCCGGCCTCGATGATGTCCACGCCCATGGCCTCGAGGGAATCGGCGATGCGCAGCTTCTCCTCGAGGTTCATCGAACAGCCGGGCGACTGCTCGCCGTCGCGCAGCGTCGTGTCGAAGATGAAGACGCGGCCGGTATCGGCGCTCTTGCTCTTCGGCTTCGACTTCCTCGTCATCGTGGTCATCTCGTTACGTATGCCTCTGCCAACACGGTATCGTTCTGGGCGCTGCCCGGTCCCCGGGGCGTCGGCCGCCGATTCGGCGGGGCCGCCCCGCTCAGCGGCGCCTGCGTCGGGCGGACAGCCTGCGACGCGGCAGGTCGCACGTCACAGAGTGCCCGGTCCGGTCCGGGCAAACCAACCAGTTGATCCGGCATGCGGCGGCGGCGGCGAATTTCTCGCCGGCCAGCCAGACGTGTTTGGCCATCGCGTGCATATGCGCCTATTTGACTCTCAACACTGCTGTATGCCGCGCCGCATTGATACGACCAGTTTCGTTAAATAATTCCTAAGTTTTTTCCGGGCAAGCCGGATTATAATGTGCAACTGCACGCGAATTCCGTGGGCCGCAGCCGATGCTGCACCGCGTTTACGTTTACGATTTTTCCACAGGCTCCCGCAACGACTTTCCACCGCAGGTCATGACGAAGGGCGCGGTGTTGGCACCGCGCCCCGTTGCGTCCGCCGAATGAGAAGTCCGGGTCGCTACAACGTTATCCGGTATGCTGGACGCGGCGGGATCGGCGCGATCTTGCGCTTCGAGACGCCCCTCCGGGACACCTCCGCCCGAGGGCGCAGGCGATGGGGCCTCATGCCGAGGCTGGCCGGAGGCCCGTCTCGAAGCAAGAGGTCGCGCTCCCGTCCGGAACCGATTCCACCTTGCCGGATTGTGCTCTAGTTCTTGCTCTTGTCGACGAGCCGGCCCTCGGTGATCCACGGCATCATCGCGCGCAGGCGCTCGCCGACCTCCTCGATGCCGTGCGCGGCCTCGCGCCGGCGCATCGCCTTGAAGCTGGTCTGGCCGACCTCGTTCTCGAGCATCCATTCGCGGGTGAACTTGCCGGACTGGATGTCGTCGAGGATGCGCTTCATTTCCTGCTTGGTCTCGTCGGTGATGATCCGCGGCCCGCTGACATAATCGCCGTATTCCGCCGTGTTGGAGATCGAGTAGCGCATGTTGGCGATGCCGCCCTCGTAGATCAGGTCGACGATCAGCTTGACCTCGTGCAGGCACTCGAAATACGCCATCTCGGGCGCGTAGCCGGCATCGACCAGGGTCTCGTAGCCGGCCTGGATCAGCGAGGTCAGGCCGCCGCACAGGACCACCTGCTCGCCGAACAGGTCGGTCTCGCACTCCTCCTTGAAGGTCGTCTCGATCACCCCGGCGCGCCCGCCCCCGATGGCGCAGGCATAGGACAGGCCGATCTCCTGGGCGTTGCCGGTGGCGTTCTGGTCGACCGCCAGCAGGCACGGCACGCCGCCGCCCCTTTTGTATTCGGACCGAACCGTATGGCCGGGGCCCTTGGGCGCCACCATCAACACGTCGAGGTCCGGGCGCGGCTCGATCAGGTTGAAATGCACGTTTAGCCCGTGCGCGAAGGCGATCGCCGCGCCCTCCTTCATGTTGTCCCGCAGGTGGTCGGCCCAGATGTGGCGCTGCAGCTCGTCCGGCGCCGCCATCATGATGACGTCGGCCCAGGCGCCGGCCTCGGCCACCGTCATCACCTCGAAGTTTGCGTCCTTCGCCTTCCTCGCGCTCGCCGAACCGTCGCGCAGGCCGACGCCGACCTCCTTGACCCCGCTGTCCCTCAGATTGGCGGCGTGGGCATGGCCCTGGCTGCCGTAGCCGATGATCGCCACCTTCTTGGTCTTGATCAGGTTTACATCGGCGTCACGATCGTAATAAACGCGCATTGCTCTCTCATGTCCTCTTATTGATTGGCGTCGCCGTCCGTCTGCTGCGGCGGCGTTTTACAGCGCCTTGGCGCCGCGGGCAATGCCGACGATCCCGCTGCGCGCGACCTCGGTCTTGCCGAGCGCCCGCATCAGCTCGATAAAGGCGTCCAGCTTCTCCGGTTTTCCGGTCAGCGAGAAGACGAAGGACTGGATCGTGGTGTCGGCGACGGTCGCTCCGAAGATGTCCGCGATCCGCAACGATTCGCGCCGCTCCGGCCCGTCCGCGACGACCTTGACGAGGGCGATCTCGCGCTCGATATGGGCGCCCTCGATGGTCAGGTCGTGGACGTTGTGAACCGGCACCAGCCGGTCGAGCTGGGCCTTGATCTGCTCGATGATCATCGGCGTGCCGGTGGTCACGATGGTGATGCGCGACACCGCCGCATCCTTCGAGACGGCCGACACGGTCAGGCTCTCGATGTTGTAGCCGCGGCCGGAAAACAGGCCGATGACGCGGGCGAGCACGCCCGGTTCGTTGTCCACCAGGACGGCAATCGTATGTCGTTCGATTTCGCTCATGGGTCCAGGTTCCGAAGCAGCAGGTCGAGGGGCGGGGCGGGGGCGGCGCGGCGCCGCCGCTCAGACCAGCACCATCCCGTCCTCGGATACCGGCTTCTCGGCCTCGTCCTCGGGCCCCAGGAGGATCTCGTTGTGCGCCGCCCCCGACGGGATCATCGGGAAGCAGTTCTCCTTGGGGTCGACCGCGATGTCGGCGATCACCATGTTGTCCGTCTCGATCATCGTCTTGATGACGTCGTCGAGCTCGTCCGGCCGGGTCGCGCGCAGCCCGACCGCGCCGTAGCTGTCGGCCAGCTTGACGAAATCGGGCAGCGCGGCGGAATAGCTCTCCGAATAGCGGCCGCCGTGCAGCAGCTCCTGCCACTGGCGGACCATGCCCATGTACTCGTTGTTGATGATGAACAGCTTGACCGGCAGGCGGTACTGGACGGCGGTGCCGATCTCCTGGATGTTCATCATGATCGACGCCTCGCCGGCGATGTCCACGACGAGCGCATCGGGATGGCCCAGCTGCACGCCGATCGCCGCGGGCAGGCCGTATCCCATGGTGCCGAGGCCGCCCGACGTCATCCAGTGATTGGGCTTCTCGAACCGGAAATACTGGGCCGCCCACATCTGGTGCTGGCCGACCTCGGTGGTGATGTAGACATCCCGGCCGAGCGTCATCTCGTAGAGCCGCTTGATCGCCTGCTGCGGCTTGATCAGCTTGTCGTCGTTCTTGAACTTCAGGCAGTCGAGCGCGCGCCAGCCTTCGATCTTCTTCCACCACGCCGCGACCGCCTTCTTGTCGACGCTCTTCTTTTCCGCCTTCCAGATCCGGATCAGTTCCTCCAGCACGTTGGCGACGTCGCCGACGATGCCGATGTCGACGGCCACGTTCTTGTTGATCGAGGTCGGATCGATGTCGATGTGGATCTTCTTGGCGCGCGGCGCGAAGGCGTCCAGCCGGCCGGTCACCCGGTCGTCGAACCGGGCGGCGACGCAGACCATCACGTCGCAGTCATGCATGGCGAGGTTGGCCTCGTAGGTGCCGTGCATGCCGACCATGCCGAGGAACCGTTCGTCGGAGGCGGGCAGGGCGCCGAGACCCATGAGCGTGAGCGTCGTCGGCGCGCCGGTCATCTTCACGAACTGGGTGAACAGCTTGCTCGCCTTGGGGCCGGAGTTGATGATGCCGCCGCCGCCGTAGATCACGGGGCGGCGCGCCTTGGCGATCATCTCCACCGCCTGCTCGATCTTGCGTGCATCGCCCTTGATCTGCGGCCGGTATGTCTTGTGCTTGACGTTGCTCGGGCCGACATAGGGGCACTCGGCGAACTGGATGTCCTTGGGGATGTCGACGACGACCGGGCCGGGCCGGCCGCTGCGCGCAACGTAGAACGCCTCGTGCAGGGTTTGCGCCAACCGCTTCGCGTCCTTCACCAGGTAGTTGTGCTTCGTGCAGGGCCGGGTGATGCCGGTGGTATCGCACTCCTGGAAGGCATCGTTGCCGATCAGATGCGTCGGCACCTGGCCGGTCAGGCACACCACCGGCACACTGTCCATCAGCGCGTCGGTCAGGCCGGTCACCGCGTTGGTCGCGCCCGGGCCGCTGGTCACCAGGACCACCCCGACCTTGCCGGTCGACCGGGCATATCCCTCGGCCGCATGCACGGCGCCGCCTTCCTGCCGGACCAGGATGTGCCGCAGCTCGTTCTGCTTGAACAGCGCGTCGTAGATCGGCAGGACCGCGCCGCCCGGGTAGCCGAATACGACATCGACACCCTGGTCCACCAGGGCTTTGATGACGATCTGGGCTCCGCTCATCGGCTCGCTTGTCATGTCCTGCTCCGTTCCGGCTCCGGCAGCAGCCGCAAAATCCGCCCTTCCTGCCCTTTGGGGGCAGGCTGAGCAGCCCGGGTTTCTGCCGTTATTTAACACTGCTGCGAGCCAAAAAGGCCCGCAGCCGCCGGACAATAGGCGGTCAAACCGCGCCGGTCAACAATTTTTGACGAATAAATGCAAAGGTTTCTACCTGTAAACTTTCAGAAAATTGCTCACAGAGTGCCAAATCGGCAATTATCTGATGCCGAAACCACGTCATCTGCCTCTTCGCATAGCGCCGCGTGGCCTGCTGTGCCGCCGCGACGGCAGCCTGAAAGTCGCAGTTTCCCTTGAGATACTCGCCGAACTCGGGGACGCCGACCGCCTTCATCGCCGGCAGCGAGGAATCCAGTCCCATTGCGTTCAATTGCCGCACTTCGTCCAGCGCGCCGGCCGCCGCCATCGCCTCGAGGCGGCGGTCGCACGCCGCGTACAGCGCCACCCGCGGCGGTGCCAGCAGGATGGTCGCGACGCGCAGTCCCGGCGGCGGTTCGGCCGGCCCGTCCTGCCAGTCGGCCAGCGACTGTCCCGTCGCCTCCAGCACCTCGAGCGCGCGCAGCACCCGCTGGCGGTCGCCCGGCGCGATCCGTCCGGCGACCGCCGGGTCGCGCGCCGCAAGCTCCGCGTGCAGGGCCGTTGTCCCCTCGGACTGCAGGCGAGCCGACAGCCGCGCCCGGATCTCGTGCGGTATGTCCGGCATCGGCGGCAGCCCCTCGATGAGCGCCTTGAGATAGAATCCGGTGCCGCCGCACAGGATCGGCAGCCGTGCCGCCGCATGCGCCGCGGCGATCTCGCCCAGCGCCAGCGCGCGCCAGCGGCCCGCCGAGCAGCGCTCGGCCGCCGACAATACGCCGTACAGCCGGTGCGGCGCCCGCGCTTCGTCCTCCGGCGAGGGGCGCGCGGTCAGGACCCGCAGCTCGCGGTAGACCTGCATGCTGTCGGCGTTGACCACGACCCCGTCGAACGCCTCGGCTACGGCGAGCGCCAGCGCCGACTTGCCGCTGGCGGTCGGCCCGGCGACGATCAGGACTGGTTGGGTGTCTTCGGTCATCCCGTAATCGATTGAATTCGCGTCGCACCGGCACCACTATGCCGGCCATGACGTCCGTGTTGACCCTGATCGCCGGCAGCGGCGCGCTCGACCATAGCACGGTCGGCATGGCGCGCGACGCGCTCGCCGACGCCGGCGGCCGGCCCGGTGCGCCCGACTGGCTGGCTGCGTGCACCGCCTGCGACATCCCGTACACCGGCGCGGACCCGCAGTCGGCCGCCGCTGCGGTGCGCGTGGCGCTGGCCGGCGCCGCGGTCGACCTGGTGGCGCAGCCGGCGGCGGGACGGCGCAAGAGGCTGCTGGTCGCCGACATGGAGTCGACCGTCATCGACAACGAGATGCTCGACGAGCTGGCCGGCGTGCTCGGCCTGCACGACAGGATCGCCGCGCTCACCGCCAGGGCCATGCGCGGCGAACTCGACTTCGCCGACTCCCTGCGCCAGCGGGTGCGCATGCTCGCCGGGGTCGAGGCGGCGGTGCTGGAGCAGCTGTACGGGCGCATCGTGCTCAACCCGGGAGCGGCCGAGCTGGTCGCGACGATGCGCCAACACGGCGCCCGCTGCGCCCTGGTGTCCGGCGGGTTCACGATGTTCAGCCGCCACGTGCGCGAGCGTCTCGGCTTCGATGTCGACCAGGCCAACGAACTCGAGGTCGACGGCGGCAGGCTGACCGGCCGGGTCGTCGAGCCGATCCTCGACCGGCGGTCCAAGCGCGACTGCCTGGAGCGCCTCGCGCGGGAGCTTGCGCTGGCGCCGCAGCAGACGATGGCCGTCGGCGACGGCGCCAACGACCTGGACATGATCAAGGCGGCCGGGCTCGGCGTCGCCTACCGGGCCAAGCCGATCCTCGCGGAGGCGGCGGGAATGCGTGTCGATCACGGCGACCTGACGGCGCTGCTGTATGCCCAGGGCTACCGTCGCCAAGACATCATCACGACCGCCTGACGGCCCCGCCGGGGCTGCGGGTCGGGATCACGCCTCGCCACGGCGCGCGGCGCCCGGCAGCAGCACGGCAGCCACATTGGCCGCCAGCATGATCGCCGCCAGCAGGTAGAAGACCGACGGCAGGCCCCAGCGGTCGGCGACGAGGCCGCCCAGCACCGGCGCGACGGTCGACAGTGCCGCCTGGGTCCCGAACATCAGGCTGGTCGCCGATCCGCCCATCTGCGGCGGCGTCAGATCCATCATCCAGCTGTGCACGACGGGCCGCACCGCGTAGAGCGCGAAGCCGAGCAGCGCGACGCCGGCGACGTAGGCCGGCCCGCCGCCGAGCAGGGTGAGCGCCGCGATGATCGCGGTGCTCAGGCCGAGCCCGGCCATGACGATGGGGCGCCGCCCGATCCGGTCCGACAGCGCGCCGGCCACCGGCGCGGCGACGATGCCGCCGCCCTGCATGGCCATCAGCGCAACGCCCATCGCGATCGGCCCGGCCTTCAGGACGTCCGCAAGGTAGAGCGGCAGGAACACCAGCAGCCCGTTCTGGGCCATCGTGCGCAGCCCGGCCATGACGCACAGACCGAGCACCGCGCGGTCCTTCATCACACGGACCAGGCTGCGGCCGTATTCGACGATGCCCAGCCCGCTCGCCGCCGGCGTCGCGCCGGGGCGGTCGCCGGCCAGCAGCAGGGCCAGGGCCAGCGCGACCAGCAGGACCGGCGTCGCATTGACCGCCGCGGCCACCGGCCAGGACATCCAGGCCAGCAGCATGCCGGCGGCGAGCGGGGCGACGGCGTCGCCGAAATTGGCGCCGAGCGCGTGGATCGACAGCGCATAGCCGCGGTTGTTCGGATAACGCGCGGACAGATAGGAGATCGCGGCCGGATGCCACAGATTGTTGGTGGCGCCGATCAACGCCACCAGGATTGCGAGCCAGACGAACGCGCCGCCGATGCCGAACCCGGCCAGCGCGGCGGCGCCGATCAGCAGTGACAGCACCTGGAAGAAGACCCGCCGGCCGGTCATGTCGACCACCGGCCCGCTGCCGAGATTGGCGCTGAGCGCGGCGATATGGAAGACCGAGACCAGGGCGCCCGCCTCGGCGTAGCTGAGCCCGAGGTCGCGGCTGATGAAGGGCAGCAGGATATAGAACGTCGCGGCGATCCAGTGGGTCGCGCCGTGGCCCAGCCCGATCAGCGCCACCGGCCCGTGCCCTGCCAGCCGGAAGGGTACGATGTGCTCCCTCGCCCCGTCGGTCATGCGATATCCCCGAAGAAGAATGGCGCCGGGAGGCTCCCGGCGCCATTCGTTATGCCGTGTTTTCGGTGTCTTGTCAGCCCGCGTCGATCCGCAATGCGACGAACCGCAAGTCGCCGTCGCGGTTGATCAGCAGCAGCACCGAACGCCGGCCGCTCTTCGATGCATCCTTGATCTTGGCCGCGACCGCGTCCGGGGTGGAGACCTTTTCCTGGTTGACCTCGACGATCACGTCGCCCTTGCGCAGGCCCTTCTCGGCCGCGCCGCTGTCGCCCTTGACGTCGGTGATCACGACCCCTTCCAGGTCGGTGGACAGGCTGTACTTCTCCGCCATCGTCCGGGTGATCGTGGACAGCGACAGGCCGAGTTCGTCGATCGCCCGCTCGACCGGCTGCTCGACCTCGCCTGGCGTCTCCGTCGAGAGATTCGCCTGGTCGAACTTCTCCAGCTCGCCCAGCGTCACCCGCACGGTCCGCCGCCGGCCATCGCGCCACACGACGACGTCGACGGTCTTGCCGACCTCGGTTTCCGCGACGATTCGGGGAAGCTTGCGGGACTCTTCGACGTCACGGCCGTTGAACTCGAGGATCACGTCGCCGGTCTTCATCTTCGCCGCCTCGGCCGGGCTGTTCTCCAGCACGCCGGCAACGAGCGCACCCTTTGCGTCCTTGAGACCCAGGCTTTCCGCGATCTCGTCGGTGACCTGCTGGATCTGCACGCCCAGCCAGCCGCGCCGCGTCGTGCCGAACTTGCGCAGCTGGTCGATCACGCCGTCGGCGAGGTTCGACGGAATCGCGAAGCCGATGCCGATGCTGCCGCCGCTCTGCGAATAGATCGCGGTGTTGATGCCGATGACCTGGCCGGCCATGTTGAACAGCGGGCCGCCGGAATTGCCGCGGTTGATCGGCGCGTCGGTCTGGATGTAGTCGTCGTAGGGGCCGGCATTGATGTCGCGCTGCTTCTGGGAGATGATGCCGGCCGTCACGGTGCCGCCCAGACCCAGCGGGTTGCCGATGGCAATCACCCAGTCGCCGACGCGCACCCGGTCAGAATCGCCCCAGCTGACCGCCGGATAGGTGCCCTTTTCCTTGATCTTCAGCAGCGCCAGGTCGGTCTTCTCGTCGCGGCCGATCAGCTCCGCCTCCAGCGTCGTGTCGTCGAACATGGTGACGGTGATCTTGTCGGCGCCCTCGATCACGTGGTTGTTGGTGACCACGTAGCCGGACGGGTCGATGATGAAGCCGGAGCCCAGCGAGGTCGCACGGCGCGGCCGGTCCTCCTCCTCGCCGCGGCGGCCGAACTGGTCGAAGAAATCGCGGAACGGCGAGCCCGGCGGGAATTCGAATGTTGGGCCCTCGCTGCGATGGCCGGCAACCTTCTGCGTCGTCGACACGTTGACGACCGCTGGCTGCAGGGTCTCGACGAGGTCCGCGAAACTCTCGGGCGCACCACGGGCCTCGGCATTGCCGGGAAGCCAGATCAGCGACGCCGCGAGCGGCAGCGCAACCAGCCAGCCTCTCGCCAGGTCCGCCGCGTTCAGGCGCAGGGTCTGAAGCATACGCATTACCTTGTTGTCTCCAAGTGTCTGTCGTCCCGGGCGACTCTTGCCGCACAGGCCCCTGGGCCCGGGAATCGTCTCAAGCCGATTTGGTGTCGGGCCGCGGCGCTGTCAACTGCGGCGCGGCGCGCGATACTATCCGGCAAATGCTTAACATAGTGTGGTCACAATATGGCGAGGCCGGGGAAAAATCCATAACCCGCAGATACCCGGTGTCCGATTGCACGGATTGCACCCGACAAACCGGCCTCGGCGCTAGCCGCGCACCAGCCAGATGATCGCGACGCCGACTGCAACGGCGACCACTCCACCCGCTCGCAGCGTCGACGGCGGCAGGCGCTGCGCCATCGCGGCGATGCGCGGCACGATATGCGGGAACAGCGCCAGCAGCCCGCCCTCGATCACCAGGTACAGGCCGAACGCGGCCAGCAGCAGCTCGCCGAAGCCGCCGTCCATGGCGCCCGCGTCCTGTCCGCGCCGCTATTTCCTCGTTTCCTGTCCGAAGAAGCGGAAAAAGTCGCTGTCCGGGGTGAGGACCATCGTCGTGCCGTCGCCGGCGAGACTCTTGCGGTACTCCTGCATCGACTTGTAGAAGTCGAAGAATTCCGGGTCGCGCCCGTAGGCGTCGCCCAGGATCAGGTTCCGTTCGGCTTCGCCTTCGCCGCGCAGGATTTCCGCCTGCCGCTGCGCTTCGGCCAGCAGGATCGTGCGGTCGCGATCGGCCTTGGCGCGGATGATCTTGGCCTGCTCCGCCCCCAGTGCCCGTGTTTCGCGCGCCTTGCGCTCCTGGTCGGTGCTCATGCGGCTGTACACATTCTGGCTGATCTCCGGCGGCAGGTCTGTGCGGCCGATGCGGACGTCGATAATCTTTATCCCGAACGAGCCGCCCTGACCTTCGACCTCCTGGGTGATCTGCTGCATGATGTCGTCGCGATTGTCCGACAGCAATATGCTCAGATCGACCTTGGCGATGACCCGCTGCAGCGCCGCGTTCACGACCTTCCCGAACCGGTCTTCCAGCGTGTTGTAGGTGCGCACGCGCTGGAAGAACACCAGCGGGTCGATGATGCGGTAGCGCGCATAGGCGTCGACCTCGATGGTCTTCTTGTCTGTCAGCAACTGCTTGACGGGCGGTGGGTCGAGGTCGAGGATCCGCTTCTCGTACATTACGATCTCGTCGGCAATCGGGTACCTGAAGTAAAGGCCGGGCTCGCTTACCGTCTTCTCGATTTCGCCGAAGCGGAGGATGATCGCCTGCTCGCTCTGATGAACGGTGTAGGCGGCGCTCGTCCAACCGATGGCGGCGAGGACGACGACGATGACGACTGCGGCAAGTGCCTTACCCATGACTGCGCCCTCCTACTGGCTTTCGGCTGGTTTGCCGGTGGTCCGGCGTTTCTGAAGTTCGGGCAGCGGCAGGTAGGGAACGACGCCGGTGCCGCCGGCATCGGAATCGATGATCACCTTCTCCGCCGAACCGAAGACTTCGCTTATGGCTTCGAGGTACATCCGGCGTCGCGTCACGTCCGGCGCCACGCGATAGGCATCGTACACCGCAAGGAAGCGCTTCGCTTCACCCTCGGCCTCCTGGATCTGCTGCTCCTTGTAGGCCTCCGCCTCCTGGATCATCCGCTGCGCGTCGCCGCGCGCTTCCGGCACGATCGAATTGGCGTAGGCCTGGGCCTCGTTCTCGAGGCGCTCCTTGTCCTGCTCGGCGCGCTGCAGGTCGTCGAAGGCGTCCACGACCTGCGCCGGCGGTCGGGATTTCTGGATCTGCACGTCCTCGATAATGACGCCTGTCTCGTAGCTGTCGAGAATCTCCTGCAACAGGTTCAGCGTGTTCTGTTCGACAAGCCCGCGGCCTTCGCCGACGACATCCGTGAAAGGCGTCTGACCGACAACTTCGCGCATGGCACTTTCCGCGGCCACTTTGACCGTGCTTTCCGGGTTCTGGATGTTGAACAGGAACCGGGCGGGATCGCCGATCCGCCAGGCGATGCGCACTTCGATGTCAGCGATGTTCTGATCGCCGGTCAGCATCAGGCTTTCCTGCGCGATATTCCGGACGGCAGCGCGGCTCCGGCTTTCAGCCTCGCCGCCGCGGAATCCGATATCCACGCGGTTGGATTTCTGCACATTGACGATTTCGGTATGTCCGATGGGCGGCGGCCAGTTGATTCGCAGACCCGGCATGGTCTCAAGATTGTCCCACCTGCCGAAGGTCAGCTCCAGACCGCGTTCGCCCTCCTGAACCCGGTACACGCCGGTGGCGATCCACACAAACGCCGCGAAGATCACAATGAGGGGCAACAGCAGCTTTGCCGAGCCGCCCGGGATGATCTTCTTCATGCGGTCCTGGCTGCGCCGCAGCAACTCCTCGATATCCGGCGGCTGCTGGCCACCGCCGCCGCCCCAAGGGCCCTTGCCGCCGCCACCGCCGCCCCACGGGCCGCCGCCATTCTGATTTGACCAAGGCATATCTGTCGCTTCTCTCGTTGCGCCCACCCATGCGGGCAAAAAATAATCCACACGAATCCGCCGGCGGGGGTTTCCAACCGCCGCTGCAGTGACATATATGTGCTCGCGACCGCCAGCGCAAACCCAACCGGGTGCGCGGCGGCGGAATTCCAAGGGCAGACGAAGGGACGATCTGGCATGGCGCAGGTAACCAAAGAGCGGATTCTCGATGCATTGAAGAGCGTACGAGATCCCGACAACGGGCAGGACGTCGTCTCGGCGGGCATGGTCTCCGGTCTCGTCATCAAGGACGGCAACGTTGCCTTCGCGCTGGAGGTCGATCCGCGGCGCGGCCCGCATCTGGAGCCCCTGCGCAAGGAGGCGGAAAAGACCGTCCATGCCCTCGACGGCGTGCTCTCGGTCAGCGTCGTGCTGACCGCCGAGGCGAAGACGCAGCCGCAGACGCCGCACCAGGGCCACCCGGGCGGCCAGGCGGTCGGGCGCGGCAACGGCCAGGGCATGATCCCCAGCCTGCCCGGCATCAAGCACGTCATCGCCGTGGCCAGCGGCAAGGGCGGCGTCGGCAAGTCGACGGTGTCGGCCAACCTCGCGCTGGCGCTGGCCGCCGACGGCCACAAGGTCGGCATGATGGACGCCGACATCTACGGGCCCTCGCAGCCGCGCATGCTGGGCGTTCACGGCCAGCCGCAGACCAGGGACGGCAAGACGCTGGAGCCGATGGAGAACTACGGCATCAAGGTGATGTCGATGGGCCTGCTGATCCCCGAGGACACGCCGATGATCTGGCGCGGCCCGATGGTGATGAGCGCGATCCAGCAGCTGCTGCGCGACGTCAACTGGGGCGATCTCGACGTGCTGGTGGTCGACATGCCGCCGGGTACGGGCGATGCGCAGCTGACGATGGCGCAGCAGGTGCCGCTGGCCGGCGCGGTGATCGTCTCGACGCCGCAGGACATCGCCCTGCTGGATGCCCGCAAGGGCCTCAACATGTTCCGGAAAGTGGAGGTGCCGGTGCTCGGCATCGTCGAGAACATGAGCTATTTCTCGTGTCCGAACTGCGGACACCGCACCGAGGTGTTCAGCCACGGCGGCGCGCACAAGGAGGCGGACAGGCTCGGCGTCGAGTTCCTCGGCGAGATCCCTCTCGACATCGAGATACGCGAGACCTCGGACGGCGGCCACCCGATCGTCGTCTCCAAGCCGGACAGCGAGAACGCCAAGGTGTTCCGCGCGATCGGCGCGCGCGTCTGGGCCAAGCTCGAGGCCGCATCCGGCGCCAAGGCCATGCCGAAGATCGTGGTGCAATAGCGGACTACGTGTCAGACACCCCGCGCGGCGGTATGGCGCCGGGAGAGGGCTGCGCGTCTGCGATGCGCGGCCCATGGCGCCGCGCGAATCTACCCGAGTAGCTGCTGACGGAATGGCGCCGGGACGAGGGCATCGGATCGACGATCCGATGCCCGTTTTCGGGGCCGGGCGGCTCCCTGCCTTGCGCACTCGTCAGGATCGGCGCAACCGGACATTCCGAATCCCGTCGAACACCGCCTTCGCGGCCGGACGATTCCGACACTGCGTGTGGGATTTGACACTTGCAGTTCGGTAAAATTTTGCGGAACATTTCGCGGTGGCTGCCGTTGTCAGGGAAACGGAGGAAGAAAAACATGCAGTCACGGGCGCCGGCCGTCCCGGAGACGGCGGAAAACCCATTCGTTGAGGCGTCGGCCCGATGAGCGCCACCCGGCTCTTCAACGGCTTCCTGCAGCGCATCGCCGATGCCGGTCGCTCGCTGCTGGAGCCGTATTCCGACGGGGGAATCATCGTCGACTGCCACGCCCTTCTTTCCGAAAAGGGCGAAGCGCGCGGCGTGGCCCGGGCGAGAGCGTTCCTCGATCGCTACGCAAAGTTGACAGAGGAAGAGAAGCACGGATTCTTCATCACCGTTCTGGAGGAGCTGGGCCCCGACCGGGAGGCGCTCGACAAGGCGATTGCGGCCTATCTCGACGGGCGCGGCGAGGCCGAGGCGCGGACCATCGGCTATGCGGCGGAATCGCGCAGCCAGGAGCTGATGCGGCGCCTGAACCGTGCGCCGGCCGGAACGCGCGATCTCGTCGCCATGCGCCGCGACCTGCTGCGCGCGATGCAGGGCGAGCCCCGGCTCGCGGCCCTGGACGACGATTTCCGCCATCTGTTCGCCAGCTGGTTCAACCGGGGCTTCCTCGAGTTGCGCCGCATCGACTGGTCGACCCCCGCCGACATACTGGAAAAGATCATCCTCCATGAGGCGGTCCACGCGATCCGGGACTGGGACGACCTGCGGCGCCGGGTCGGAGCCCCGGACCGGCGGCTCTATGCGTTCTTCCATCCGGCGCTGCCGCGCGACCCGCTGATCTTCGTCGAGATCGCGCTGACGCTCGAAACGCCGGGCGAGATCGCGCCGATCCTGGCCACGGACCGGGGGCCGATCGCCGCCGAGGCGGCGCGCACGGCGGTGTTCTATTCGATCTCCAACTGCGAGGACGGGCTGCGCGGGATCAGCTTCGGGAACTTCCTGATCAAGCAGGTGGTGGAGGACCTGCAGCGCGAATTCGAAAATCTCCGGACATTCGTCACGCTCTCGCCGGTGCCGGGCTTCCGGTCCTGGGCGCAGGCGGAACTCGCCGCAGGAGCCGGCAGCCTGAGCGATGGCCAGCGTGATTTGATCGAAGAGCTCGAGGATACCCCCGATGCCGAGCTTGCACCGTTGCTGGAGACGCGGACGGCGCCTCTGGCGGCGATCGCGGCGCGCTACCTCGTGGAGGCTAAGGGCGCGAACGGCGCGCCGGCGGATCCGGTGGCGCGGTTCCATCTCGGCAACGGGGCGCGGCTGGAGAATATCCATCCCGGCGGCGACATGAGCGCGCACGGCCTCCACGGTTCCTACGGTGTGATGGTCAACTACCTGTACGACCTGAAGCAGATCGAGGAACGCCACGAAGCCTTCGCCCAGGCCGGGACGGTGATCCACTCGCCGGCGGTGGGCAGGTTGTTGCGCGCGAAGTGATCCGCGCGCCCGGTGTCAACCGTTCGTCGGGGGGCAACGCGACCGGCGGCGCGCTCGTCGATCGCCGGACCGAAACCGCTGCGATCCGCACGACAGGCTGATCCGCGGCATCGGCGCCCTCACACCCTCGGCTCCCGCGCCGCAGCGTCACCGGCATCCTGCGTCGCCGGGGCCCGCGGGAACAGCTGTATGAACAGGGGCACAGCGCCGATCGACATCACTACCGCAGAGACCCCGAAAACCCCCAGGAGGGCGCCGTCCAGCGGGATGACAATCGCACCGAACACCGCCGCAAGGCGGCCGAGCAGCGCCGCGAGCCCGTCGAGGATGGCAAGGGCGATGAGAAGCCGGCGCCAGCGGAACCCGCTTCCCGCCTGCCAGCTGCGCGGGCCGAGCGCCAGCGTCACGCCGAGGACCCCGCCCATCGCCGCGACCAGGGCGACCCGCTCCGGGTAGACGAAGATGAACAGCGCGGATGCCGCGAGGCACCCTGCCATCAGGTTCGCGAGCCGGACCATCTGGATGCGCCAGAACGCCGGCCCGACCGGCGAGACCCCGGAATGTTCGTCGGCCGTGTCCACACCTACTCCCCTTTGCGGCCCCCATTGTCGCCGCTTATGGTTTCCCAAAGGTTAAGATCCACAGGGGATGCGTGTGGGGGCGGTCGGGGCGGCCGGTCCGCTCTGCGGGATGCGGCTTTCCGTCATCGGCAGGGCGCCACGGCCGCCGGATACAGGATTAGACCCCGGCTTTGCCGGCATCGCGCCCTCGCATCGCGAGTCCTCCAGTTGGGACCGGGTACCGCCACAGGGCCGCGCATCGAAGTTACGCGGCCCTCATGCCGGCGCCATCCCGCCGGGCCGGTGGTGTGTGAAATGTGTCTTCCGAAACCCGCAGAAAACCCTAACGCATGGGCTCGTTCCTCGCGGTACCGGCCAGCGCTGCGGGCGCGTGATGTCCGGCTCAGTCCTCCGGCATCTCCGCCGCCGCGTCGCCGGCCGGCGGCTTCGTGTCGGGCGCGACGTACAGCACCCAGTCGCTGTCCTTCGCGCCGGGCGCGCGGCTCGGCATCAGCACCAGCCGCGTCTGGTCGTCGATGCGGCCCGAGATGTAGCGGTAGCGCGCATCGCCGCCCGGGTTGCGCTCGCGCATGTCGCAGACCTTCAGCATCATCGCCATGGTCGCCTCCCTCACCCTTTGTGGGTACCGCGAGTGTGCCCCGAACGGTACGGCGGGGCAAGGCGTTACGGGCGGATGGTGATCGGGGTGCCGTCCGGCACCGCGCGCCAGATCTCGTCCATCGCGGCGTCGGTCACCGCGATGCAGCCCAGGGTCCAGTCGCGCTTGCGCCGGGTCAGGCTGTGGCGGCCGTGGATGAAGATGGCACCGCCGGGCGAGACGCCGCGGCGCGCCGCTTCGGCGCGGTCGCCGGAATCCGGATAGGAGATGTGGATCGAGAGATAGAAGCTGCTGTCGGGGTTGCGCCAGTCGAGCACGTAGTCGCCCTCCGGCGTGCGGCCGTCGCCCTCCTGCCGCTTGTGGCCGCGCGGCGCGAAGCCGAGGCCGACCGGATAGCTCTTCCAGATCTCGCCGTCGCGCATCAGGTGCAGCTGCCGGTCGCTCTTGTCGACCAGCACCCGGTCGGCCTGCCCCTCCTCGCGGGCGATGGCCGGCGCCGGGGCGAGGGCGGCGAGGAGCAAGAGGGCTGCAACGCGGGCGGTCATGCCGGCCTCCTCGGGCTGTCCGTCCTCAAGATTATCGCGCCGGCGAGTTTACGGATCGTATATGGCCCGAATGTGGCGTGGTTCCCGGGGCCTTCGGCTGCCGCGGTCGTGGCGTTACGGCCGGATGGTGATCGGCGTGCCGTCGCGCACCAGCTGCCAGATCAGGTCCATGTCCTCGTTCGAAACCGCGATACAGCCGGTCGTCCAGTCGCGGCCGAGCAGGGCGCGGTCGGGCGTGCCGTGGATGAAGATGGCGCCGCCGGGATCGAAGCCCTGGGCGAAGGCGCGGTCGAGGTCCGCCTCGTTGGGATAGGAGATGTGGATCGAGCGGTGGAAGCGGCTGACCGGGTTGCGCCAGTCGAGCACATAGTCGCCTTCGGGGGTGCGGAAGTCGCCCTGGCGGGATTTGGCACCCACCGGCTCGCGGCCGAGGCTGACCGGCGCCCAGGCGCGGATGGCGCCGTCGCGCAGCAGGTAGAGGCGGCGTCTTCCCTTGTCGACCACCACCGTGTCGACCGTGCCGATCCCGGCATGGGCGAGCCGCAGCGGCTCCTCCTCCGGGGCGGCGACGGGCGGCGGCGCGGCCGGCGCCGGCGGTGGCTCGACGGCGGGTCGTGGCATGCAGGCGGCGAGCAGCAGCGCGGCGGCAGCCAGGACGGCGGCGCGGCGCGCCATCAGTCGCGGCCGAGCACCGCCATCAGCTCGTCCCATTCGCGCTTCGACAGGCCGCTGTCCGCCTGCTGCACGTCCTCGCCAGCCAGCATCCGGCGGACGATGGCGATGCCGGTGCGCGACAGGTGGACGCCGCCGACCACGTAGTCCTCGAAGGCCTCGCAGGCGATCGGCATCCAGCGGCGGGTAACGTCCAGCATCGCCTCGGCGTAGACGCGGATCTCGTACTGGGCGTGGCGGTCGGCACGCAGCGACAGGAAGTGCAGCAGATTGTGCAGGTCGATCTTCCAGTACCACTGGGTGTAGACGTTGAGCGGCAGGTTCATGCGCGCGAGTTCGCGGGCCAGGCCCTGGCGCTCCGCATCGCGCACATTGCCCTCGGCGTCCTCGTTCAGCATCTCCTCGTAATGGTCATAGCACTGCGCCGCGTCGTCCTGCAGCAGCTGCAGCACCCGCGCCGCCTCCGCGCCCTCCAGCACGTCGCCGCGGCCCTGGCGGTTGCTGGCCGACTGCGCCGCCAGCTGCTCCGGCGCGGGGATGTAGAACTCCTTGTCGAGGATCGAATAGCGCGCCGAGTACTCGTTGACGTTGGCGGTGCGGTGGCGGATCCACTGGCGCGCAACGAACACCGGCAGCTTGACGTGGAACTTGATCTCGCACATCTCGAACGGCGTCGTGTGCCGGTGCCGCATCAGGTAGCGGATCAGCCCGCGGTCGTTGGAGATCTGCCGCGTGCCCTTGCCGTAGGAGACGCGCGCCGCCTGCACGATCGCCGCATCGTCGCCCATATAGTCGACGACACGGATGAAGCCGTGGTCGAGCACCGGGATCGGCTCGTACAGGATATCCTCGATCTCCGGCACGCAGGCCCGCCGGGTCTCGCCGCTTGCGGCGCGGTGCTGGTCGATCTCGGCCTTCTGTTCGGGAGTCAGCGGCATCGGTCTTCCCTGTCGGTGTGTGCGCTTCTGTTATAGGCGCTTGCGACGGCGCCCGGAAGACTTTGCGTCAGTCGCCGGGGTCACGCAAATCGGTGCCGATCACCTCGATCGAGCCGCACTCGTCCCAGGCCGCGGCCAACGCGTCGATCAACGGTTGTTCCCGGATGGTCTCGTCGACCCGCCATGCTCCGTCGGAGTCTTGCACCAGCGGCAGGACGATGCGCGCGGGCGCGCGGCGCGCCACCGCCACCAGCCCGATCACCGCGTCGCCGTGAAAGCCGGCGGCACGTATCAGGACCTCGCCGCCGAGTTCGCCCTCGACCTGCCATGCGCCAGGATCTGGTCGCTCCGGACCAGCGCCGGAATCGGCACCGCGTGCCCCGGCCATGTCGGACCGTTTCGCGTTTGCGCCTCAGGGGGCACCGGGCATCAGGGCGAAACGTGCGACGACCGGGTAATGGTCCGATCCGCCCGCGTTCAGGACCGCAGCCCGCCGAAATTCCACGCCGCGACCGAGGATATGGTCGACCCGGGCGATCGCCAGGCCATAGCCCACGTCGCCGGGCCAGGTCGCCGCGCACCGGCTGCCGGGCACGCCGCAGGCGTTGCGGAAGCCGGCTTCGGCCAGGATGGCCAGCGCCGCCTGGCCTTCCCATTCGTTCATGTCGCCGACGACGATCGCCGGCATGGCCGCGGAATCGATATGCTGGAGCAAGGCGCGGGCCTGGTCCATACGGATCGACCTGTTCAGGTAGTAGCGGTCTGTCATGCTGTCGTATCCGCCGAACCGGGCCAGCGGCGGCACGAGATGCACGCAGGCCACGCGAACCGGCCCGGCCGCGGTCTGCATCGTTGACGCAACGGCGGGCAGGTACGGCAGGCCGAGTGTCAGCAGGCGGGCGTCCGTCAACGGGAACCGCCCGGCAAGGCCGATTCCGTGCACACCCGGCCCGGGCACGAGAACGCGGTGGGGATAGACCGACGCAAACCGCGCCTCGAAGAGATCGGCAAAGTCGGGCGTCATTTCCTGAAGGCAAACCAGATCCGCGGATGCCGCGGCGATGGCGTCGAGCACGTCGCCGGCGGGGCGTCCGCCGAGGAGCACGTTGAACGACATGACGGATAGCGTATCCGGTTCGACGGCGTCTCCCGCCCAGTCCGAGGCATTCTGACGATTGTGGCCGCTGCACGCGGCCAGGGCGAGCACCGCGAACAGCAGCATCGCGGTCAGGCCCCGGCGGATCTCTTGCTTCTTCAAAAATCCCATTGCAGGCCTTATATTACTTTTGTCGGCTCTGCCGACTATGGCGATAAACGCCTTGTGGAATAAGCGTAGCGGACCCGGGGGCAGTACCCGGCGCCTCCACCAGATTCCGGCCGGGCGCCTTGCGAAATTTGGCGACCGGCCCCGACGGGGGCGAAACAGGATCGACGCGCGTGGTAAAGACTTGGTTTTCGCTCGGCATGGTACCACCGTTACCGGGCCATTTTCACAAGTGCCAACGATAATGAGATGGCGCTCGCTGCCTAATATAAACAGGTAAGCGCGGCCCGGGGGGCGCCGGGCAACAGAAGCCCCCCAACCTTGACGCTTTGCAGGAGCCGCGGTTCCTGTTAACCAGTCAGCTTCCGTTAACCTGGCCTGCAACATAATCGCGACCATGTCCGACGATCCGCTGCCATACGGGCTGTATTACCGCGACGCACTGCGCGGGATCATGCGACGGGCGATGTCCGTGGTCGCCGAGCAGGGTCTTCCTGACGACCATTATTTTCACATCACGTTCCGGACCAACCATCCCCAAGTCGCGATGCCGCGCGCCCTGCAAGCGCAGTATCCGACGGAAATGGCAATCATCCTGCAGCATGTGTTCCACGACCTCGAGGTGGACGATGCCGGATTTTCCGTCACCCTCTCGTTCAACCGGGTGCAGCGGCGCCTGACGGTCCCCTTCGACGCGGTTACGATGTTCCAGGACCCGCCGGCGAACGTTGTGCTGACGTTCATCGACGCGGAGCAGATGCTTGCCGCGCAAGCGCCGGCCGACTCCGGCGACATCGCCGCCGACGGCGCCGGGCCCGACGCCGATGCGTCTGCGGAGCCGCCCGACCACGAAACTGACGAACGCGGCAACGTCATCGCCATCGATACCTTCCGGAAACCCTGAGTCCGAGCGGTCGCGCCTTCCTTTTGGCCTCGGCGAACGGTGCGAGACGACCGAAACATCGCCAGTTTTCGTATGCGTGCCCATGCAGAAATCTAGAATTTATCGAAAATTCGTGATAGTTTTGTCACAAGTGCCGTCATCTTATAGGTAAATCAAGGCACTCAGCTAGGGGTACGAAAAATGAAATCGTCGTTTATCGTTGCCGGCGCTGCAGCCGGCGTTTTGTTGCTTGCCGGTTGCTCCGGCCAGCAGCTTGGGAGTGCAGAGAAGACTCAGCCGACGGGTCCCGAGTTCAGCCAGGGCCTTTACCAGGGTTACGTCAGCCTTGCGAAGGAAGAGTACAAGGAAGGCGATTACCGCGATTCCGACAAATTCTCCGCCCGCGCCAAACAGGCGGGAACCGGAGGCTCGGTCATGCCCGAGGAAATCGCGGCCCGCAAGCTGCCCGCAGACAAGGTCGGTGAGTTGACCGATGCGCGTGCCAAGCTCGTCGCAGCGCTCGACGGCGGCACGCGCGAGCGTGATCCCGCGCGGGCGGCCACGGCCCAGGTGATGTTCGATTGCTGGATGCAGGAGCAGGAAGAGAATCGCCAGCCTGTGGACATCGCGCGGTGCCGCGACGGATTCTATGCGGCGCTTGAAGGCAGCCAGCCGCCGCCGCCGGTGGCAGTGGTCAAGCCAAAGCCCGACGCGGTCCGGTTTGTCGTCTATTTCCCGACCAACAAGGCGGAACTGGACAGCAACGCACAGCGGGTGATCGCCGAGGCCCAGGCCGCGGCGGCGAAGCTCGGCCAGCCGGTCGTGAAGATCTCCGGCAACGCCGACACCGTCGGTTCGGCGGCGTACAACCAGAAGCTCTCGGAGATGCGCGCCCAGGCCGTCGCGAAGATGCTCGCCGGCGCCAACGTGAAGGTGAAGGCGGTCATGACGGAAGCACACGGCGAAAGCCGCCCGGCGGTCATGACGGGCGATAACACGGCCGAGCCGCGCAACCGTCGCGTGGAAATCATCCTCGAGCCGTAAACGAAGGCTCGACGGACAGGCCTGTCCGGTGCGGGCCGCGGACCGGGGATCCGGTCTGCGGCCCGATCGGTTTTGAACGGCCGGCAGCCTGCGCTTGCACCAGGTCGTACGAGGGTCCGGCGTCTAGGACTTCTTCTTCGGCTTGGCCTTTGCCGACTGCTTTCCGCCGGATTTTGCAGATTTCTTGGACTTTGACGTCGCCTTCTTCTTTGCTGTCGTCTTCGTCCCGGTTGCGGCCCGCTTCTTGGCCGGTTTCGGCTTTTCGCTCGGCTCGGCGACCGGCTCCGGGCCGTCCGCTGCCGGCTCCGGTTGCCGATCGTCCGCCGACGCTGCGTGCGGGTCGGACTCTGTCGTGCCGCCGGCCTTGCCGCGAAGCTTGTTCCACCAATTAGTGGTGATGCCGCCGAATTCGCGCTCCGGTAACGGCGCCTGTCCGGGGCCCGCAAATTCGGTCTTGTCTGACGGTTCCGGGTCGTCGCCCACCGGTTCGCGCACATCGGCGTCGGTTGCCGGGTCGACTTCGGGCCGCGCTTCCGACCCGGGAACGGGAACGTCCGCCGGCATTTCCGGTGGCGCGTCGGGCGTCACCGGCGTTGCGGGCTCGGCCCTCGACTCCTCGATCGGCAGATCCGGGGCGGCATCGAACATCTCCGGCAGATCGGTTTCCGGTTCGCGCAATTCGGCGGCGGCATCCGGCGCGCGGTCCCTCTCCGTCGGGGCGGACTTGGGCGTCGGGTCCACTAGGTCCGCCGGCACCGGAGGCGGCAGATCGGATGCGGCTTCGACCGGAACGTCGATGTCGACAGGCGGCGCCTCCTCTGCGGGCGGGATGTCGCGGTGATCCATCACGCGGGCGGCCCACTCGGCGTCTTCCTTCGCCATCTCGCCGCGCGCGATCTCGACGGTTTCCTCGTCCGGCTCGCGCATCCGGTACGTGACATGCCCGGTCTTGCGGGCCTTCTCCTCGAGCACTTCCTGCCAGCGTTCGGCAACGGGCCGGCGCTGACGACTTGCGCGCTTGCGGGCCTTGATGTCGTCCTCATCCGCGTCCGTCGCGGCACCGAACACGCCCTCGGCTTCCGACTCGTACGCGTTGAGGTCTGTCATCAGGGCCGACAGCTGGTGCGTGCGGGCATCCCCGCCCTCCGACTTGGCGGCGGCCGCGCTCTTGCGGCTCCTGCGCTCCTCGACGGTCAGCATCGGGGTAGCTTCAATGATTTCCGTCTTCAGGATGCGCGCCACGTCCAAAACGACCAGAAGATTGCCGCGCAGACGATAGATCCCCGAACAAAGCCGCCGGATATTGTCCTCCATCGTCGACGGCGCCTTGTCGAAATCGTTCTTCGGCAACGTGCGGACGTCGCCAATCGCATCGACGAGCAGCGTGTACAGGTCGCCCTTGTAGTCGACCGTCACGCCCATCTGACTCTCCCAGGGCACCTCCTCGTGGTTGCCGAGGAGTTTGCGAAGATCGACAACCGTTACGATGCGGCCGCGCAGATTCAGCACGCCGGCGATGGCGGACGGCGCCAGGGGTACCGGCGTGATCTTGGACGCCTCGACGATGTCCTGGACCTGCAAGATCGGAATGCCGAACAGCTGGTTGTCGACGACCATCGTCACCAGCTGGTCTTCGTTGTCGCCCACAATCGTGGTCTCCGCGATGGTCGCCACCGTAGCCATAGGTCGTTACCCCTTTGTTTTCGGCCCGTCGCGGTCGGCTCGGCCCCCGTTCGAAGGACGGCCGCCAACGGTTAAATCCTCATCCGATGGCGGCACCATATTTTATTTTCATTAACACTGCGTTTAAATCGGCCGAAATTGGCATGCATTCGCCGGATTCCCGGGTTCCCTGGTGCCCGGAACCGCCGTTCGGAGGTCCCCATGAAACAGCCGCAGACGGGTCGCGGTGCAGCGCCCGGAACGTCCACGCAGACGGACCGCGATGACCAGGCGCTCCGCAAGCGATCGGTGACGGTGGCGGGTCACAGGACCAGCATATCGCTCGAAGAGGCGTTCTGGCTCGAGTTGAACCGGGTTGCGGCGGCGCGAGGGCAGAGCGTGAGCGCGCTCGTCACCTGGATCGACCGGCAACGCCGCGGAAATCTTTCCAGCGCCATTCGGGTGTTTGTATTGAAGGAAATCGCCGCCGCGCGCGAGCCTGACGGGCCGGCGCCCGGCCGATCGTCGTGATCCGGTAGGGCAAACGCCGCCTTACGGGCCGGCGTCCAGATCTATCGGTGTCGGTGCAACAGGTTCTACCGGCAAGACGGGCGCTGCCTCCGGTGGCGGCGCATCGTCGTCATCCTCGTCGACGGCGGGGCCGGACAATTCGACGATCGGATCGTCGAGCGAGCCCCGAAATATGGCGATGAGGTCGGGCGGATTCGCGTCATCCCGACCGCGCCGCAACGTCGTTGTCGATTCGATGCGCCAGCCGGACAGGTCGACTGCGCCGACGGTCATGGTGCGCATGCTGCCGGCGTCGAGAAGCAGATCACCGGTCCGCACGGTTCCGCTCTCGATCCGCAGGCGCCCGCTCAATTCCGCCGTGGAGCCGGCAAAGGCTTTCAGCAGCATATCGGCGGCATCGCCCACCGCACCGGCAGGGATCGATTCATCGCCGCGCCGCCGCGCCCGCAGATTTCCGGAGAGCGTGGCGGTCCCGCCCACTGAGGTTACCAGGTCGTAAGGGTCCTGGCCCTTGGCCGAGAGGGCGAGGGAAAACGAAATCGGTCCGTCCAGCCGGTCGAGCGCGGCGAGCGCGGCGAATGCGGGTCGGGCCGCGATGTCTCGCCCTGCGATCGCCACCATGATTTCCGGCGGCGATACGCTTGTATCGATTCGGCCGGAAGCCTCGATTTCTCCCTCGAAAAGGCGACCGGTCAGGCGTTCGATCGTCAACACGCCGTTCGACAAATCAGTGCGGAGTTCGAAGCCATCGAGGCGCAGGGCGTCGCGCTGAACAGTGCCGGAATGAAGCGTGAGATCCAGATCCAGCCCGCGCAGAGCCGACAGATCGAAGGCTTCGCGGGACCACCGCGCACTGCCCCGGCGGGACGCCAGGGCCGTGTCATCCGCAAAATCCGGCAGAGCTGGCAGCAGCCGGACCAGATCAAGGCGTCCGGCGGTCAACGCGACAATCGCAGCCGGACGGTCGCCCCGGTAATCAACGTCGATCCGGCCGGCGATTTTCATGTCGCCGAGAGTTGCGTCCAGATCCCGGATCTTCAGGGTATCCGCCGTTCCGGAAAGCGCGAACGTCATGGCAATCGCGCCGCTCCTTCCCGGCGGCCGGTCCGGCGCAAACAGGTCGAGCACCTTGTCGGCATCGGCGTGGTCGGCGGCCACCGCGAATTCGAAGCCGGTTGTGCCGGCCCTCCGTCGCACCGTACCCTCCGCCTGAATTCGGCCGCCGGCGATATCCAGTGTCCCGGCGACGGCGGCCTTGCTGATCGTGCCCGTAGCGCGTGCCCCGAGGCGGAACCCGCCGACTCGGGACGCATACGTGCCCGGCCGCACCTTCATGAACCGGGCAAACCGTTCCGCATCGTCGACGTCCAGGGAAACCTCTAGGTCGCCGCGCGGCTGTTCGTCCACGTCATCGACTGTCCCCGATACCGTTAGCGCGCCGCCGCCGAGATCCGCTATCGACAGCTTGCGCAGCAGGACATTACCGTCGAACAGACGTGCGTCGAGCACAGCTTGCGACGCGGACCGACCACCCAGTATCAACGTGCCGACGGATACGGCGAGATTGGCGTCGAAGCGGCCGGCCGTCGGGATTAGCCCGCCGCCCTCCGCGCCGTCCGAGACGTCGGTGCGCATCCAGCGCGGCAGGTAGGCGTCGAGTTCGAACTGGTCCAAATGGAGCCGCACCCCGAACGATGGGCGCGCCCGCCGCGCGATCGTCGCCGCACCGTTCATGCGCGTTGCGTCGAGCCGTCCGGCAATACTCGTCAGATGGACGGCGTCCGGAGTCGCCGCGATCCGGCTTGTGAGCGAAAAACTGCGCAAACGGTCGGCGGGCAACTCGTCGGCTGCCATGCCCGCCCAGATCAGCGCACCGCGAAGGTTATCGGAGATCACGGCGAGGTCGCCGTCCCATCGCGGTCCCGACGCGCCGCCGGTGAAAGCCGCCGACAGCGTCACATCGGTCCCGCCGGGCAACGTCATCGCCATCCGTTCGATCACCGTGCCTTCGGGCCCCAGCTTGACCGCCGCCCCGATGTTGCGGATCACCCCGCCGCGCCAGCGGGCGGCCCTGACCGACAGATCGAGATCGGCCATGAATCCGGACACCGGACCGGCCCAGCTCCAACGCGTTTGCTCCGTCCCGCCCTGGTCGCCGCGCGGCGATCTGCCCTGGAGCTCCGTTACCACATCATCGATCTGCATCGTCCCGACCACCAGGTGCGCATCCAGCGCCGGGATCCCGTCCAGAACGAGCCGGGCCTCGCCTGTTCCGCGGATATCCCCGTAGGTAACCGCGATATCGTGGAGCGACACGGTATCCCGACCGAAGGTGAACGTGGAATCCGCTGCAACCTTCCAGGCCGGCAGCATCGGCGCTTCGCCCCCGGCCAACAGCAAGCCGAGTCGCTCCGCATCGGTGGCAGCCAACTGAACCGTTCCGCTGGCCGAACGAAGATCGGCGCTCAGCCGGCCGGTCGCCGCCAGCGTCCCGATACCGCCGCCGAAATCGATTGCGCCCGAGACTGCCGCCATCCGGTCGCGTTCGAATCGACCGACGCTGGCCGTGAGGCGGTACGGAACCCCCTTGAAGACGGCCGTCGCCTGTATGCGGCTGGCGCCGGCCGGTCGCCCCAGGCTCACGGTCGCGTCGACGGCATCCAGTCGTCGCGGCACTGCGCCTGCAGCCCGCCATACCAGGCGGCCGTTCGAAACGGAAACCGAATCGACGGACAGACCCGCGGCCAGACGGCCGGGCAGGGTATCCCGCTCGACCGGCACGAAGTTCCAGTTGTCGCGGCCATCCGCCGTGGTCTCGAGGGTCAGGACCGGGTCGATGAGCGAAAGCGAACGCACCGCAATGCGGCCTGCCATGAGGGGGGCGAGCGCCAGTTCCATGTGCAGCTCGCCGATGCGAAGCATTTCGGGCTCGATGGCTCCGTCGATGCTGGCGACGCCGATTCGCTTCACGGTAAGCCGTGGCAGCGGGAGGACCGACAGATTGAGGTCGCCCGCGATCGTGACCTGTCGACCCGTGGCCCTGGCAATGGCGACGGCCACATCCTGTCGATAGGAATTCCAGTCGACAAAGGCCGGTGCGACCAGCAGCGTGCCGAGAACGATCAGGACGATAACCAGAGCGGCGAGCAGGGCTTTCTTCACGAACGGCTCCACGCGACGGACGGTTCCGATACCGGGCCGGATGCTGTCATTGGCGCTTGCGGAACGCGCGATATCCCGTAAGGTAAGTGATCGCCTGACTGCGATCAAACATGCCCGTATGAGCGGGCAGGAGAATGGCCAAAATGGCGGAGATTGTCAGCCTCAATAAATACCGCAAGGCGCGTGAACGAGCGAAGGCCGAGCGCGAAGCGTCACGGAACCGGGTGCGCTACGGTCGACCGAAGGTCGAGACGGACCGCGAGGCGGCGGAACGCGACATGCAGGCGAACAGGCATGACGGCAACCGTCTGGAGCGCTCGGAAGGCCCGCCGGATACCGATTGATCCGGCATACCGGCCCGACTCGCCGGCGCAGGGTGACGCTGTCAAGGGCAGGTTGAGGAAGGGCAGCATCAGGCGATGGGGAACGCAACAAGCGCAAAAACCGAACGCGCACCCGGGATTCGCATCGTCGAGACCGACAGACCCTGGGCCTGGCTTGCCGCCGGGTGGCGGGATTTCCTCCGCGTCCCGGGGCTCAGCCTTGCGTATGGTGTCGTGTTCAGTGCGGTGGGATTTGTCCTGACCTACTGGTTGTACACCGCCGGCGCTCCCTACCTGATCCTGCCGGCCACGGCCGGATTCGCGTTGATTGGACCGGGCGTTGCGGTCGGCCTGTACGAAATCAGCCGGCGCCTGGACAGGGGCGAGCCCGTCGCGCTTCGCAAGATCGGATCGGCGGTGCTGGCCCGCGCGGACACATTTGCCGCCATGGGGCTGGTCCTGATGCTGTCCTTCCTTGCGTGGATGGAGATCGCACTGCTGATATTCGCGTTCTTCTTCAGCGACCAGCCGATCGTCGCGGGGAATTTCGTCGAGCAGGTCTTCTTTGCGCCCGAGAGCCTGCCGTTCCTGATCACCGGTACCGTTGCGGGCGGAATCCTCGCCGCTGCCGTCTTCACGATCAGTACCGTCTCGCTTCCGCTGCTGCTGGACAGGAACGTCGGGGTTCCCGCAGCCATAGCGACATCGGTGCGCGCCGTATACCGGAACCGCAGGGCTTCTGCCCTGTGGGCCATGATCATTGCAATCTTCATCACGCTCGGCGTGGCCACGCTCTTCCTAGGCTTGGTCCTGACATTGCCGATCATCGGTTACGCGACATGGCACGCCTATCGGGACCTGGTCGAGGCCGAGGGAGGCGCGACCGACTCCTGATCCGGCCCTCGCCATACCGTCGATGATCGGGCTCAGATTCGCAGAATCTTGCCCGGGTTCATGATATTGTCCGGGTCCACGGCCATCTTGATCGCGCGCATGACGGCGACGGCGTCGCCCTGCTCGGCAACCAGGAAATCCATCTTGCCCACGCCGATGCCGTGTTCGCCGGTGCACGTGCCGCCCATGGCGAGCGCCCGGTGCACCATGCGTTCGTTGACCCGCTGCGCGCGGCCGGCCTCGTCGGGATCGTCCGGATCGATGACGAACAGGACGTGAAAATTGCCGTCGCCGACATGGCCGACGATCGGCGCCACGAGGCCGCTCTCCTCGATATCCGCACGGCTCTCCAGTATGCATTCGGCGAGTCGTGAGATCGGCACGCAGACATCCGACGAAATCCCGCGTTTCCCGGGTCGCAGTGCGACCGCTGCGAAATACGCATCGTGCCGGGCCTGCCACAGCGCGTTGCGGTCTTCCTGGCGGGTCGCCCAGCGGAAGCCGCCGCCGTTGTTGTCCTGCGAGATCTCGCCGACGGTCTCGGCCTGCTCGGCGACCCCGGTTTCGCTGCCGTGGAACTCGAAGAACAGCGTCGGCTTGCGCTCGTATCCTTGCAGTTTCGAATAGGCGATGCAGGCATCGAGCTGGATCTCGTCCAGCAGCTCGATGCGGGC